>JBBQVV010000341.1:0-8046 GCA_038211235.1 Chthonomonadales bacterium
AATGCGAACACCATCTGCTGCAATGCGTTGTGAGGTTCGCCCTGCGCTGCCACTTCCTTCGCATGATCGACAAATTCGCGCACTTCGGGCGCCACAGAAGGCCCGGATTCGATCGGCTTGCCGTCAGGCCCTAAGATTCGCATGATGGGGTCTCCTGTGACGTCGAAAAGTGGTAAAGGAGTTGGCTGATCGCCACTAGCGCGGCCGTCTCCGTCCTGAGCACATGCGGCCCAAGCGATACTGGCTGCCGGCCCATGTACGCTGCCACCTCTATTTCGCTCGCGCTCCAGCCGCCTTCCGGCCCAACAAGCACCAGTACGTGCTTGGGACGGATTGTGCTGCCCAGGAGAGCTCTTGACAGAAGAACAGCGGAGGCTTCCGGGTGAAGTAATAGGCAGAGTGCTTCGGCATCACATGACGCGAGCGCCTCAGGGAACTCAACGAGCGGGCGGACATCGGGAATCCGCGCTCGGAAGGACTGTTCGGCGGCACACTTCGCAATCGCTCTCCAGCGCGCAAGACGCTCCGCGATTCGCGCCTCCGAAACGTCCACGACGCAGCGGTCGGCGCGAATCGGGAAAAATGCGCTCGCTCCAGCCTCCGTTCCGTGCTTGATGACCTGTTCGATCTTGTCAGCCTTCCCAAGTGCCTGACCCACGGAAATGAAGATCGGCGGTTCAGGGGGAGGAGAGATCGATCCCATGAGCGTTGCGACCGACTCATGCCGATGCAGCGCCGTCAGCCGCCCTGAGTACGCGCTGCCCAGCCCGTCCAGAACGGTTACCGGATCGCCGACGCGAGCGCGCAGGACGGACGCCAAGTGCACGTGGTCCTGGCCGGTAATGTGTGCCGTCATCGAAGATATGTCGATCCGGGACCGGTCGAGAAAAATACGATTCATGCGGTTCGGGAGGTCCAGGCGTCGCCCACGGCGCCGATTGGAGGCAGCTCGCGGACAGCCTCCGCAAGCATGGAGTGGTCGAAATTGTCGGTCGACTCCAATCTGGTAACGAGACAAACCCAGATGTCCTCGCGTCGCGTTTCAACCGGTACCAGGCCGACAGAGCGAAGCGCGCTCGATACGAGATCGTGATGGTTGTCGACAATACCGGAACCGATAAAGATGCCTCCGCGCTTGAGCCGGCTTGGCAGTGTCGGCGCCAGCTCCACGATCGTGTTCGCAACTATATTTGCGACGACTAGATCGCAGTCTATCGCGCGCGCGTCGAATGCATCGATCTCCAGGATGTCGACCACGTCGTCGAGCCTGTTCCTAGTCACGTTCTCGCGAGCGATCGTGCGTGGCAGCAGGTCGATATCGGTTGCATAAACGCGGGCTGCGCCCAGGCGCGCGGCGCCAAGTGAGAGGATACTGCTGCCTGTTCCGATATCTCCAACAACCATGCCCGGCCGAACGTAGTCTTCGAGAGCCTCCAGGCAGAGCCTGGTCGTCGGGTGCCCGCCCGTACCGAAAGCCGTCCCGGGATCAAGCTCGATAATCAGATCGCCGTCCGCAGGCGCGTAGTGCTCCCAGCTCGGCTTGACAATGAGCTTTCGGCCAATTCTAAGTGGCTTGAAGTACTGCTTCCAGGCGGTCGCCCAGTCTTCATCCTCGGCGTATCGAACAGTCAGACCGTCTCGCAGACCGGGAAGACCGAACTCGGGAAGTCGAAGCAGATGGGCTCGGAGCGCGTCCATCTGCCCCTGCAGCTCGTCAGTGACGGGCAGACTGCCTTGTACCTTGACCGGATCGACACCCGTCATCATGACCCCGCCGCAGCCTGCTTCGATATACGCGTGGCAAACCGCTTCGACAGAGTCCGAGGGACATTCGACCGTCATTTCCGCCCAGCGCATCGGCACTCCCCCGCATATGACCTCGGCGCTGTAACCTGAGCTCAGTTGGTAGCAGGCGGCGGACGCCCGGAAGCCTTACGGCGACCGGGTCCTATAACCTAACTGCCATGTCCCCCGAGGATTCGACCAAATAGTCCTTTGCCATTAGCTGGAATTTCGATCTTTTCGCCCATGGATGCCGCGAACTGCTGGAGGAGCGCGCGTTGTTCCGGATTGAGCTTCGTAGGAACCTGCACATGAACGATAACGTGTTGATCTCCGCGTCCTCGGCCCCGCAGATCCGGGACGCCTTTACCCCGCAGCACGAACTCCTGTCCGCTCTGCGTGCCCTCGGGCAGCTTTATCTCGTCGACGCCTCCGACAATAGGCACCTCGATCGTGCCGCCCAGCGTTGCGCGGGCATAGCTGACCTCTACTTTGCAGTAGAGGTCGTTCTCGTGACGCTCGAAGATCGGATGGTCCTTTACGA
This sequence comes from Chthonomonadales bacterium, assembly GCA_038211235.1. Classification (GTDB taxonomy): domain Bacteria; phylum Armatimonadota; class Chthonomonadetes; order Chthonomonadales; family Chthonomonadaceae; genus DATGJU01. Next base: position 2,327 of record JBBQVV010000341.1, read on the forward strand.
TGACCACCACATAGAGATCGCCGGCAGGACCGCCTAGTGCGCCCGCGTCACCTTCGCCGGGCAGCTGGATACGCCGGCCCGTATCGATTCCGGCGGGTACCCGAAGCGTTCGCTCACGTGTTTTGCGCACTCGACCGTGATTACACTTACCGCACGGGGTACCAATGGATTGGCCGGTGCCTCCACAGCGCGTGCACGCCTGCGTGCTTACGAAGTTCATGAACGGCGTGCGCTGCGTAAACCGCATCTGGCCCGTACCGTGGCATTGCGAGCACTCTTCCGGCTTGGTGCCAGGCTGCGCGCCGGTTCCACGACAGTTCTCGCAGGGCTCCAGGCGCGGATAGCGGATCACCTTCTCCGCTCCGAGAACGGCCTCTTCCAGGGTGATTTCCAGTTCGTGGGCGAGATCGTCGCCCTGGATCACGGTTGAGGACTGACGCCGCCCTCCACCTGTCGCGTCCTGAAAGATCGTTGAAAACAGGTCACCGAAGAGGTCGTCCGTGCTGCCGAACCCTCCCGGGAAGCCGCCGCCGGCATTCAGCCCTGCCGCGCCAAATCGATCGTATTGCCGTCTCTTGCTGTCGTCGCTCAGAACTCCGTACGCTGTCTGGAGCTCTTTGAACCTGTCGACGGCATCCGCGTCTTTGTTGACATCCGGGTGATACTTCTTCGCCAGATTTCGGTAGGCTCGTTTGATCTCCTCCGCTGTCGCGGACTTGGAAACGCCCAATACGTCGTAGTAATCTTGCGATTGTGCCGCCATGTCTCTGTGTTAACTCCTGATGCGCAATTACGCTTGCACGGCATCGCTCAATCGGTCGATCTCAGTGGATGAGAGGCCGGTGGCGCTGCTGACCTGTATCTGATGGTGCTGGCCGGACCGTAGGTCCGATGCTGTTACGTGAACGATTCCGTTTACGTCGATATCAAACACAACTTCGACTTGAGGAACACCACGCGGAGCCCGCGGAATCCCCTTGAGCGTGAAATCTGCCAGGAATCGATTGTACCGAGACATCTCCGACTCGCCCTGAAAGACCTTGACATTGACCTGTGTCTGCCCGTCTTCGGCGGTGGTAAACACCTTCTTGCCCTGAGTGGGGATTTTGGTATTTCGGTCAACAACGACCGTCATGACTCCCCCCACAGTCTCGATCCCGAGGGATAGCGGCGTGACGTCGAGGAGTACTGTGTCGGCAACCTCATCGTTCAACACGCCGCCCTGGAGCGCCGCGCCGATCGCGACAGCTTCGTCGGGATCGAGTCCCCGGTACGGTTCTTTACCGAACAGCTTTGGGACAAGTTCCTGCACGGCTGCCATGCGCGTCGAGCCGCCGACAAGGAGAATGCAATCGAGATCAGACGTGCGCATACCGGCGTCGGCGAGTGCCTGCCGCGTCGGTGGGAGCAAGCGGTCCAGCAGATCCGTCGTAATCCGCTCGAACTGCGCGCGCGTGATATCGATATCCAGGTGTAGCGGTCCGTTCTGCCCGCTCGATAGAAACGGAAGATTGATGTTCGACTGGCGTCTATGGCTGAGTTCGATCTTGGCACTCTCGGCGGCATCGAGAAGCCGTTGCATCGCTGGCCGATCGTGTCGCAAGTCGACGCCGGCCTCGTTTTGAAACTGCTCCGCAAGCCACTCCGCAAGACAGTTGTCCCAGTCGTCCCCGCCCAGATTCGTATCCCCGCACGTCGCCCTGACCTCATAGAGACCGTCGCCAAGCTCCATGAGGGAGACGTCGAACGTGCCGCCACCCAGGTCCCAAACAAGCACATTCTGGATCTCTTTGCGCGCGAGCCCGTACGCCAGTGCCGCGGCGGTAGGCTCATTCAGGATCCGCACAACCTCAAGCCCTGCAATCGCGCCGGCGTCTTTGGTCGCCTGTCGCTGCGCGTCGCTGAAGTACGCTGGAACGGTAATGACCGCCTTCGACACCTTCTCACCCAGGTAAGCCTCCGCGTCGGCCTTCACTTTTTGAAGGATCATTGCGGACACTTCCGGCGGGACGTACTCGCGGTCATCGATCTTTACGCGATGGTCGGTACCCATCTTGCGCTTGATGCTGCGGATGGTCCGATCCGGATGCGCCAGGGACTGCCGCTTCGCAAGGCTTCCGACGAGGCGTTCCCCGCTCTTATTGAAGCCTACGACGGAAGGGCAGAGCCTACTGCCGTCTGAGAGCGTGATTACGATCGGCTGTTGCCCTTCGATAACTGCTACGACGGTGTTTGTGGTTCCGAGATCGATGCCTACGATTTTCGGCATAAAGAGTTCCGGACCTACTCTTCCTCTTCGAGGTCTGGTATGAGATCGTCTTCCTCTTCGTCGACGTCGTTAATCATTCCGGGCGCATCGTGCACGAACGCGTCCACCGGCCGCAGCTCCTCACTGTCGTCGTCCGCCTCCTCCTCTTCGTCGGAATCGGGCTCCGCGTTGCGGAAAGCAGCAAGCTGTGCGGCGGCGCTCTCCTGTTCGTTGTCCAGGGCGAGTACGGGACCGGCGCCGATGATATCTTCGAGGCTCGGCTCGTTCGGCTTCAGGGCCGCCTGTTGAGCGGCCGCGGACGCGTCTTCGACCACGCGCTTGATGATGGCGCCTGCTGCGATCTCTTCGAGCGCAACGGTTAGGGGATTGGCCGATTTGGAGTCGGTAAGCCTCCGCGCATTGTCCTTAATTTGGCGCGCGCGCTTCGCCGCGAGAATCACGAGTGCGTACTTGCTCTCCTGCTCGTCCAGCTTATCCGGGGAGGGATAGATGCTCATCGTCCGTTAACTCCTTGGGCTGCGGCTCACGCCGAAACACGATAATAGACCTGATCGCCGCGCAGTCTAACTCTGTTTGGAAGGCGCAAAAAAGAGCGCACAACGGGTCGCCGTGCTGCACTCCCTATTCTACCACAGAAAGGGGTCCTAAGGAGCAGCGGAACGCGTGCGGAGGAACTCCACAGTGGCCCGACGAATAGGGCACTAAACCGGCGTGGAAACGCCGATATTCACGGATGCAGATGCCGCGTAAGGAGGACCACCATGTTTCCAAAACTTGGGATGATTATGGTGATCGTTTCCGAGATCGATAGATCGGTCGCTTTCTATCGAGACGTGCTTGGGCTGACGGTCCGTTTTGCGATGCCGGAGTTTGCAGAGCTGGACATGGGAGGGGTTGCTCTTGGCCTCCACCCGCAAGGGGACCACGTGAAGGTCAATCCGAACGTTGGCATGTCTTTCGGATTCTACGTCAGCGATCTAGATGCGACGCTTGCACAGATCACGGGACGGGGCGCTGCCATCGCGTATAAACTGGTGGAGAGCTGGGGAACGATCGCGGCCATCAAGGATCCTGACGGATATGAGGTCCAGTTCTGTCAAATGAACGCTCACTAGATTGACTGGAGCGATTCGCGGCTATCGGCGAGACAACTTTGGACTGTCGACGTGCCACAGCCGAATCGAGCCGTCGCGCGTGCCGTATGCAAGTAAGCCGCCGCGGGGAGAGAACGCGAGCGCTTGAATTGTATCATCTCCGGACGCCAGCGTCCGCAGCGGCGTGCCCGTGGCGGAGTCACGAAGGACGATCTCGTTACTGGTGCCGGGTTCACTCTGTCGCGCCTCAGCGTTTGCGAACTGCCGTCCGTCCGGTGCAAATGCAAGCGCAGCGATCCCGTAGCTGTGGGCCGTCTGCCGATAGAGATGTCGGCCGTTCCGCGCAGTCCAGGTGCAGATTGCTCCATCGTTTCCCCCGCTCACTACCATTCCGCCGTCCGGAGCAAACGCCACGGCCTGCACTCCGTTGCCGTGGGCCGGCTGAGCCCAGAGTCGCAGGCTGGAGGCGACATTCCAGAGCGTGACGTACCCGGGCGCGACTGAGCCTTGCGACGATCCGCAGCCGACCGCCAGGCGTGTGCCGTCCGGGGAGAAAGCCATGGCGCAAGCGTCCCCGGGCAGGTCGAGCACGCCGATGGGCTGCAGCGATCTCGCGTCCCAGATTCTTACCGCGTGCTCATCGGCAGCGCTCGCAAGGTACGCTCCGTTTGGCGACCAAACCACCTGCCGCATGTGTCTGCGCGCCTTGTAGACGGAGCGATAGGCGCCATTGGTTGAGATATCGATCAGTACGACCTCTCCGGTTCCGAACGGCGAGTCCGTCGCGGCTGCAAGGGATTTTCCGTCGGGCGAGAATGAGACCGCGACCACGTCGCCGTTCGCCCTCTCCGGACTTAGCACCAGGCGGCTCGACGCGACGTCCCAGACATCTACCTCACCCTCCTTGAGACTGGAGTCCTCTGCCCGACTGGTACCAACCGCCAGAAGTCTGCCGTCTGGAGAAAAACTGAGCGAGCGGACGCCGCCGGATCCGGAGGTCATGGTGGCGACTCCTGGGCGTGGGGCGGCGGCAATCGGATGCAGCGCTATGGATGCGCACGCTCCGGCCGCCGAGATCGCGCCGACCCATCGACTGAGGCTTCGTCGGCTCAAGTCGCCGAGCCACCCCATTACGCAGCAACCCAGGGAAAGCAAAGCCATGAAGCCGTTGACGCCTGCCAGGCCGAGCGGGGCGGAGGCGATTGCCAGGAGCGCCCAGAATGCCGCGCCCCACGCCCAGGCGTTGTTGCCTGACAGTCTGACCGTGAACAGGGTCGGCGTTGCCGAAGGCGCCGGAACTCCGGCCTGAGCAGATGCTCTAAGGGGCGCGGCCGCCTGCCAGGTTACCGTTGTGAACGGTGATGGAGCGCTTGCAGCTGCCGTTCGACCCGTTTGCGAAGAGCCGCCCGAGCCCAGAGCAGGTTCGGGCCCGAGCAGCGATGAAGCCGTAACTCGATGCCGTATCCGTGTGTCCCTCGTGCCCAGCGAGGGAAATGGGTCGCGGCCTCCGAACTGGCTCGTGCGCGCGCACCAGGGACACGCCTTTAGATGCGCCCCATACCGGTGCTGTGCGTTCGCTGTGCATGACACGAGCGCTTGCTCCGCCTTCTTTAGCGCATCATGCCATGTCTGAGCGTCCGGGCGCGCTGACGGCAGAGAATGTCCGTCCTCGAAGCAGCGGAGGAAGAGGTCGCGAAGTGTTGGATCGAGGATATCGAGATCTGGCGCGGTAGGCATCCGCCGATACGGCGTTTTCCGCGTGCCGTAGGCGAAATGGCCTCTCGCGATTCGATCCTCATACGGAGGCGGATCTCCACCGCCATCGTATTGGCCCGCGAACGGATGTGCGCCTTCCATCAGAAACTGGAAGATCAGGATGGCAAGCCCGAAGCAGTCATGTTCTGGGTGGCGATCGATCCCTGTGAATCGCTTGCTCTGCAGCTCTGGCGCGGTGAACTCGGGCTTGCCGACTGGACACCGAAAGAGGTGGCCGGAGCGAGGATCACGAATCTGGAACGAGTCCGTATCTACAAGGGTGACGAGCGCTGTCTGTCCGACCAGGATATTCGACTCATTGACATCTCCGATGACGATATCTCGGCTATGCAGTTCCCGGACCGCCGCCGCGAGATTGCGCGCGGCACGATGCAGAAAGAGATAGTCTGCATTCCGAACCACCTGGCGTCGTACGGACGGGTTATATACCTCGAAGATCGGACGCATAGAGTCCGCGCGCCGCATCACGAAACCGGCGAAGTCACGGTCGCCGTAGACCGTCGAAACGAGGTCTAACGGCCAGGCGATCGACACGTGCGACCCCTCGCGCGACGGGTCGGCCGGAGGATGATCGAGCATCA
>JBBQVV010000342.1:0-7995 GCA_038211235.1 Chthonomonadales bacterium
GGGATCGACCGTGGAGATTTGTACTGTGTCGGCTGTCTGCAGATCCGCGAGAGCTTCGGCCGCAGATTCGTAGCGGTCGGTCCGCGACTTCGACAGTAATCGACACACAATGCGCCGGTAACTCGCTGGAACCGAACCGGAGAGTGGCTCCGGCTCGACCGCCTGTATGGCAGTTACCAGCTCCATCAGATCAGCTTGTTGGAACGGCAGGGTACCTGCCAACATCTCGTAGAAGATGACGCCCACCGACCAGAGATCGCTGGAGACAGAGAAGGCGCCTGAAAAACTCTCTGGCGCCATATACCGCGGGGTGCCGGAGACGCTCTCCTTAGGGTCCGCGGTCTGGACAAAGCGCGCCAGACCGAAATCTGTAAGGCGCGGCGCTCCATCCTGAAGGAGGACATTTTCGGGCTTGAGGTCTCGGTGGACGAGTCCGGCGCGATGCAGGAAGTCCAGACCCGCGAGAATCGCTGAAGTCTTGGATGCCGCTGCCTCGACGGAGGGAGCCCCGCCGCCGTGCTTCTCCAGCCAGGCGGTAAGGGTTCCACCGGCGATGTATTCCGATGCGATTACGACCTGTCCATCGTAGACCTCGGCATCGAGCACGGGAACGATGTTCGGATGGCCGCTCGCCTGCAGCCAGACCTGCGCCTCCTGCCGGATCTCCTCGATATCGGCGTCGTCCAGAATCGGCAGTTTGAGCGCAACTCGGGTCGTCAGCAGAGAGGAACGGCGTTCGGCCAGCCAGACCTCGCCAAATCCGCCCCGTCCCAGGGAACGAATAAGAGTATACGGACCAATGGTGCGATCTGGAAGCGACATCGGGGCTCGGCCTCAGTCCAGAGAGACTGCGCACACGTTCGACGCCACACTGCGAAGTCCTGCTCGCCGGCAGCGCTCGATACGTTAAGCCTCTGCTTCCATTGCGTTCGTATTGACAGGCTGAGGGCCGCCAGGCGCCGGAACGCATGACGGCCCAATTCGCGATCGGGACTTCGCTGCCGCACGAACTATCGAACGGCTGCAATGAGCCGAACTACGACTCGACCTACCCTTGCGGTCGTATTCAGATCATCGGAGTAACACCGCGATGTCGATCGTGTCGACCGGCGTACGCCGGTCGCTGTATGGCCTACGGCTTCGACCGTATGGACAGCCGCCGATCGAGGACTTCGGGAGTATTGCGGCCTTAGTGTCCGCCGGCTGCATGGTTGGCGACGAAGCCATCCGGAGTGAACTGGTAGAACAGGACGACGCCGCTTGCGTCGGCGTATCCGACGCCCAGAAGACCCGTAATGCCTTCTCTATCGGCAAAGCCCAGAGGCATCGTCAACGTAGCAGCGTCGACGCGATCGTAGAATCCCCCCTGGCCGTCATTGAGCTTGGCCGGCATCTCCGCTACCGCGAGGGCGGAAAGTCCTGGATAGTCGAGCCTCGTAAACTTGCCACTTGGCTCCTTTACAAATCCATGAACAACGGAATCCGCGGTCGTGTATGTGCCAAGGACCTCGTCTCGCTCGTTGACGTCGGTAAGGGTCCCGCTTACGGTCCCCGCCGGGAACTGGAACGGCTCGTAGTGGCCTTCTCGCGCGGTGAACCAGACGAGGGTTGAGAAGTCGGAACTCGTCGCCCATCCGGCAACAAACCCGCGATCGTTGCCGCCGACTAGATTCGTAAAGTCGAGGTCCGGATAGTCGAAATAGGTCACCCTGTCTCGATGTGTGGTGTCGATCATGACGCCCCGTTCGGTCAGGACCTCATACGTATAGGGATCGATGGCAGTGGCCGTTCCGATAACCCGATCGTGATCGGTGATGCGAGTGCCGACAATGTTCTGATCGGCGAACCGGGGCAGAATTCGATATGGTCCACGCGCGAGGCGGATGAATGCGTACATGCTGCCGTCGGACGTGTATGCGGTCCCTGTCGCGGTCCCGCCGTTATTGATACCCCCAAACTGCGTGCCGGCATCCGCTTCGGGAATGTTGAACGGTACGAATTCACCGCCCCGTCGCTTGATGAAGTTCACTCCGCCGGAGTTCGTAACGTAGAACCCCACGATGGTTCCCGCGTTGTTGATATCCTGCCCGAGGGTGACAGCAGCATCCGGACCGCGAAGCAGGCTCCACCTGGTCGGGGGCCCACCAGGCGACTGTGCCGCGCAGACGCTTATCGCGGCCAGTGATGCCGTTACCAGCATCGACTGCCCCCAGCGCGCTGCTGTTCTTACAACCATTGAGCTTCTCCTTTATAAAAATTACGCGTAACGAGCGTGAAAGAGGTGATTACCGAGGCCAGTGCCTCGCCAATGCTATTCTGGATGCGGCACGCGCCGAAGCCGCCGTGGACCGCATCTTGAGCGGACTAGCGGACATCTGAGGTGCGGTGGACTACCACAGTATTCATGCAGGTTGCGCTGAGTCTGTGCACGGCCTGTCGCGGATTTCTCCAGGTAATAGTGCAGTCATGATATAGAGTTTGGTTGCGCCGACGGACATCCAGTGCTTTTTACCGGGATAACCGAAGATTCGGGGAAGGGGACGTGGGAGGAGGAGAAGGAGTATGCGCCGAGCAGTCGCGAGGGGCTACGCGTCTGGGAGGAACTCGCTTAGCACCGTGTTCGCGAGGAGCAGGCCCGTGTGGGTAAGTTTCAGGTGGTCGTTCGCGATGAACAGCAGTCCGCGGCGTGTCAAGCGCTCTATCTGAGCGCCGTACACATTCAGAGGCTCGATTGCGAAGCGCATTCGGAGATCGGCGAGCGGGATGCCGTCCAGAAGGCGCAGGCCGAGCATCATCGTTTCGCCAAGGGCGCCGGCCGGATCGAGGCGCTCCGACTCGACGCAGAGGTTCTCGTCTGCCTCGACCTTGGCGGCATAGCGATTGGGAAGGCGCTCGCGCTTCCAGCGGCGGCCGTTGAGGTATGAGACCGCGCCCGGACCGATGCCAAGGTACTCTCCGTTACGCCAGTAGACCTGGTTGTGGCGGCTTCGGTAGCCTGGCAGCGCGAAATTGCTCACCTCGTAGTGCTCGTATCCGGCGTCCGTCAGTCGCGCAATGGCCTCTTCGTACATCGCGAGTTCGTCGTCTTCATTCGGAAGATCGAGCTTTCCGCCGCGATGAAGGCGCTCGAACCGGGTTCCCGGCTCCAGGGTAAGCGCATAGAGCGAGAGGTGTTCCGTGCGGCTGGCGAGCGCGCGATCGAGCGATTTACGCCAATGGTCGCGCGTCTGGCCCGGTAGGCCAAACATCAGATCAAGGCTCAAATTCTTGAATCCGGCGCTGCGCGCTACGGCGACAGCCGTCTCCGCCTCTGCCGCCGTGTGGAGTCGACCAAGACCCATCAGCAGGGCGTCGTCAAACGACTGTACGCCGACGCTCAGCCTGTTGAAGCCGGCAACGCGCATCGCTGCAAACTTCTCGGCATCCGAAGATCCCGGATTCGCCTCGCTGGAGATCTCCGCATCTGAAGCGACATCGAAGTTATCCCGAATGGCCTGCAGTATTTCGGAGAGTTTACCGCCATTCAGGAACGTCGGAGTGCCTCCGCCAAAAAACACGGTCTCCACAAGGCGCGGTCCACTCTCTCCAAGAGATCGTGCACTCCGCTCGATGTCGCAACACACGGCCTCGACCGTACGAGGTATCGCGGCGCTCCCCGCTCTCTCCACCACGACGTTGAAGTCGCAGTAAGGGCAATGCTTCGCACAGAACGGAATGTGGATGTAGACCGCGAGCGAATCTTGGATTTTCGATTTTCGATTTTCGATTTTCGAGCGATCTCGGCGACGGGCGACGGCTTAGACGGTCCAGGCGGGTTCGAGGCCGACTTCGGTTACGGTGATGCCGAGCCTTCGCAGAAACTCGATGCCCGCGTCGAGGTCATCACGGCGACCGTCGAGTTGGAGCACGAGCATTCCGCCGGTATGCACGTCGATGTTCGCACGGCGGATATTCGGTACCAGTCTGTAGTCGATCACCAGGTGGTAGATGATCGGCTCCTTCACATGTTCCAGCGGATAGTCCAGTTGAACGCGGATACTTTCGGTATCGCTCATGTTCGTCTCCTCCTGCCGTTCCTAAAGGTGTTCCTTCACAAAGTCCCAGGCCGAAGAATCGTTGAACTCGTGGCCGCCCTGGAACAGCACGAATCTGAAATCGGCGGCGCGGCCGAGTCTTTCATAGTACGCGGCGGCCTTCGGCGCAAGCTGCACGCCCATGTCGCGATGGTCCGGATCGTCCCTGTCGCCAGCCTGAATCTCCAATGCGCGCGGACAGATGAGGGCGACGATCTCCGGATCGCGGAGGAGCGTAAAGCGGTCCATGAAGCGAAAATCGATCGGCACGGCCAGTTCGTCACGCTCGTAACGCCACTCCTGTACGCCGAAATAGCAGCTCGACACGGAGCACTTGATACGTGTGTCGAGCGCGGGAGTGACGAGCGCATAGTACCCCCCGTACGAAAGGCCGACCATTGCGACGCGTTTCGGATCCACCTCGGGCCGCTTCAGGAGAACATCCAGGCTCCGCGTAATCTTTGCGACCTCCACCGCGGTCAGGCTCGTGCCAACCAGTCGCATCCGCTCGTCCGTCCGATTACGAACGTCGGCAGGATAGCCGGCTGCACTGAACAGGTGCTGCGGAGCGAATACCACGTACCCGCGTTTCACGCCGCCACGGACCATATCGTGGTAGTTCGAGCCACCGTGGTACAAGGCTGCCTCGGGAGAGCCGCCTCCTCCGTGCATTGCGATGACGAGCGGCGCGCGGCGTTTGAGCCCCTTCGGAACGATGTACAGACCCTCGGCGTGGACACCAGGCAGGACGGCTATCCGAAGCCGGTAGTAGGCGCCGATCCCATCTTCGCCGAGGCGCCTGAACTCGGGCGCCTCCGGCCCGGGACGACCAGGAGGAGGGTAGCCGATACTGGCGGCCAGGACCCTCCGCAGCTTTGCCGCGCTCGCCTCGAACGCCTCGGGGCTGCGGTAGTCCGGCGCAAATACGGACCGTAGCCGGCGATCGTCCGCCTTCTGAATGAGGACGTAGTCGTCCAGCTCACGCGCCTGTTCCGTTCGCAGGGAATCCGATGCAGCGACCTCCTCCTCGTAGTAAGGCGCCTGCGCCAGGGCGACCGGCGCTCCCACGCTGCACACCGCGATCCCAAATGCACATGCTGCCATCCGAAACGCGCGGGAGAGTTGCGGCACGACCACGTCACGCGCTCTCACTGCTCAGCTCCTTCCACACCCTCAGCGTCTCAGCCACGCTCCACGCCTGAGCGATACAGCCATTGGGCCGCTGGACGTCTCCGCCGTCATAGATCTCGGCCAGCGACCCGACGCCGTAGGTCGTCATCTCACCCTGGAGCGGCCTCAGAAATTCCAGCGCGCGCAGGCGGTCCCGATAGACGCGGTAATGCGCTTCTGCAAAGGCGCCGAGCAACCACGGCCACGCGGTACCCTGGTGATATGCTCCGTCCCGGCTTGCGGCGTCACCCTCATAGCGCGGCCGGTAAGAAGGATCGTGCGGGGAGAGCGTCCGAAGGCCTCGGGGCGTGACGAGATCCCCCTCTACAACATCCACGATGGAGCGGGCCAACGGCGAATCGGGCAGCACGGGCGCGAACGGCAGACTCACCGCGAAGATCTGGTTGGGGCGAATAGATTCGTCCGGCGCGTTGCTGTTCGGGGTATCCAGGACGTCTGCCAGGCCGCGCCCATCGTGACGAGGAAATCGGGCACAAAAGATCGCGGCGCACGTTCTCGCCTGATCTTCATATGTGGCGATGTCCTCGGCCCGATCGAGGAGCTTTGCAAAATACGACATGGTCTTCAGTCCGTTGTTCCATAGCGCATTGATTTCGACGGGCTTACCAATCCGCGGGGTCACGATCCAATCGCCCACCTTTGCATCCATCCAGGTCAACTGTACGCCTGCCTGGCCGGCGGCCAGCAAATGGTCCGCGTCCACCCGAATGTTGTAGCGTGTTCCCTTCTGGTGCCAACGGACGATCTCTTGCAGAGCCGGCCATAGCGCCTCGAGAAGCGAAGAGTCCGACGTGGCCGCAACGTAGCGATAGATTGCTAGCAGATACCAGAGCGTCGCATCGACGGTGTTGTACTCCGGCGCCATGCCCGCATCCGGGAAGCGGTTCGGAATCATGCCCTGGTCTACGTAGTCGGCGTAAGAAAGCAGGATCTCGCGGGCCACCTCGGCGCGCCCGGTCGCCAGGCAGAGGCCGGTCGAGGAGATCATCGTGTCCCGTCCCCAGTCGCAGAACCAGGGGTACCCGGCGATGATGCTCGCGCGACAAGTAGGAGAGGCAACGAGGAAGGGCTTCGCGGCGAGTGCAAGCTTCGCCGTGAACTCGTCCCTGGCTTCGATCCCCTCGAGGCTGCGCTGCTGGGCGGCGAGGAAGCCTTGCCAGGCCCGTTCGGGCGGTTCCGGTACACCGCTTTCGACCGTCGCCACGATGGTGACGGATTCGCCAACGGAAAGCACCAGTGACAGCATCCCGAGGCTGAGAAGGTCCTCGCTAAAGTCCTGCCCGCGCTCCTGTTCCCTCGGATGCTGGAACTGATAGCACCAGTACTGCTGTGGAAGGAAAGTCGCTGACGAAATCGGTGCGCCGCTAGCGTCGACCAGATGCAGGCTGAGCATCGTCGAATCGGCGGTGACATGCAGGATCGGCGGCAACGGCACCCTGAGAACGCTGCAGGCGTCACCAGGCTCCCTGGCGACCTGGTGAAGCGGAGAGTGCCACTGATACTGCAGCGGATCGGTCGCCCGCATCTCGCTATGGTAGTCTTTCCACGCGAACAGCGGTACGAGGTGGAGGTTCGCGGCGCTGCCTGCCGGAGCATTCGTGAGCGTGTAGGTGATGTGGACGGAGTTGTGCCCGTCCGGCATCCAGATTCGCTTTTCGATCTGGACGCCGGTCTGCGGCGACCAGGTCCAGGTTGGCGCGGGGAGGGCGGAGAACCTCTGCAGGTAGCGATGTCCCTGGGGATAAACGGCTCCGGGATAGAGATTAACGGATAGAGCAAACGTGGGACTGACGTTCCCGTCCGGCGCGATGATCTCTACCGACTCCTCGAGCTTGGACAGTAGGACTGCGCGGCCAACCGGGGGATTGAGGGCGGCGACCAGCAGACCGTGATAGCGCCGAGTGTTTGCTCCGGCCAGGCTGGCGGAAGCGTATCCACCGATCCCGTTGGTGACCAGCCACTCCCTGTTCAGAGAATCGTCCAGGTTCTGTAGCGTCTGGCCATCGAACACGATTTCGGGTATCAACGGAACCGTCAACGTGGAGCTCCCGTTCCGGCGGTAAAGTCAGCCTCGGCGCTTCGGACCACCACCCTCGCGCCGCGGTGCTTAGCCCTTGAGCGACAATAGATATGCGGTCAGGTTGTTAAGGTCCTTGCCCTTTATCTTGTCGCTGTATACCGGCATCGCGGAGTCGGCTTTGTGCTTCTTCGGGTCCTGTATCTGAACCGCCGTCCACTTGGCGGTCTTTGTCTTGTCCAAACCGTATTTCGAGAGGTCGGGTCCGGCGGTGCCGCCCGTGCCCGCGATCATATGGCAGCCGCCGCATGCATTCGAGGTATATGCCGCCTTGCCGGCGACCGGGTCCGCCTTTGGCGCCGTCGGCGCCTTGTGCTTCGGCGGCTTGGCGAACGCCGTCGAAACCGTCAGCGCACTGAACAGTGCGAGTCCGCTCAGACTTAGAACTTTTAACTTGGTCAAAACCACGTGGAAACTCCTTTCCCATTTACAGGGATTATGATCGGTCTCGGTTTCGTTGTGCGGCGGAATTTGCTCCTCGATTCTACCTTATCAGTGGTTAAAAGACCGCGAAGCTGCGTTCGTCGGTCGCCACGCACTAAGGCAGCGTAGATCTCCTTTTCGCCGCCTCGTTTAACGGACTACACCGTGTTAGACAACGGACCGCTTGAGTTGATGTGACTTACCTGAACGATTCTTGAGGGTAGAGACGAT
>JBBQVV010000343.1:0-7986 GCA_038211235.1 Chthonomonadales bacterium
CGCAGATAGAGACAGCAGCGGTCGAATCCCACGATCTGGCAGATATCCTCGGTGACGCGGCGCAGAAGGTCCTCCAGGTCCAGGGTAGAGATCAAGGCACGAGACAGGCTGGAGATTTTCAGGAGCTCGGCAGCACGGCGATCGAGATCGTCATAGAGGCGCTTGTTGGTAAGTGCCAGCGCCGCCTGCGTCGCAAAGACGGAAAAGACCTTAAGATCGATCTCGTTGAAATCGTGCGCCGGCCGGCGACGGCGGATAGCGAGTACGCCAAGCACCTGTCCTTCCGGATTCTTCATCGGTACCAGCATGGACGAACTGATCTCCGGGCGAAGCATCACGCCTTCCAGGCGAGGATCACGAATGTCGCCGACGATCAGCATCGGCTGCTCGGTCAACGCCACCCTGCCGGCGATGCCCTCTCCGATTCGCTGCTCCTGGAGCACCGCCGAATCCGGCAGTCCCGTACTCGCGGCGACTCGCAGGGTCTCCGTCTGTTCGTGAACAACCATGAGCGAGCATGCCTGCGCATTCATCAAGCCGGCAGCGCGCTCGGTGATGAGTTGAAGGAGGCGCGAATGCTCGATCTGATCGATCGCCTGTCCGATCTCATAGATAGCGGCGACTTCGCTGATGCGCTGCTCAGCACGGCGATCCGCCTCTTCTGCCCGGCGCGACAGTGCCTCATATACCAGCCGCTGTCCCACAAGAAGCGCCGCCGTCTCGAGTAGCGACTGAATCTCCTTGCGGTCGGGAGGGGGCGGCATTCCCTCCACACGCTCCATGGAGTTGGCGTGGTCCGGAGATAAAACCAGCATCAGGCGGCCGGGAGGGGAATCGGGGTACGCGAGCGCGACGCACATCGTGGTTGGATCGTCGGAGTCCGCGGTTGGCGCGTCCATGAGCGCCGTGATGTCCCCATATGGCTGAAACCGCGTAAGCGATCCCGGTGTGGTTTCGAGCGCCAGCGCAAGTGCCCCACAGCCCGCCTTCAAAACGGCAAACAGGGCATTGAGGGCATCGCCCCGGGAGGCGCCGAGCGTGATGGCCCTCACCGCCGCTGCTGTGAGGCCATCTGAGCGAATGGACGCCGCGGCCGCTTCCGCCTGGGCAGCAGCTTCCGCCTGGGCAGCAGCGGTCCATTCGACCCCACGAAGCGTTCGGGTTGTATCGAACTGCACGGGCGTTGTCATATCATCTCATCACGGGGTATTAACCGGGTTCCTTCAGCTTACCTGATTCAAGGTACCGATTGCGGATTCCGCGCGCGCAGGCGAATTCTGGGCCGAGCGCGGACGGAACAATTATGGCGTGTTTGATAGTAGACGGAATAGTAGACAACAGGGCCGCGCCGGTAGGGATCGCGCCGGTAAGCATCTTGACTTTTGTCTACTTCCGAGGTACAATTAAGGATGTCAATAAGCGGTTCTGATGAGAAATTGACACTTCTTGAGCTTTCCAATCACGCGGACAGCGTGATACTCAGTTTACCCCGACGACGGTCCCCGAGAGTCTGTTTGCAATGCTCGCCCGGTAGGAGCGCGGGACGTGCAAAACAGCCTGGTTTTATGTATGGAGGTTCTCTCTAAATGGCATTCAGCAAGAAGCCGGCGAGCGGTCGAATGACGAAGGAAGAGGCCGCGGCGCAGGCAGCCCAAATGGAACTGGAGGAGGTCCGGTCCGACGAGCAGCGCAGCGCCGAGGCCGCGATATTGGAAAACATCGGCGAGATCGGCCACGTGTCGACCGAGTACACCGGTAATCAGATCCAGGTCCTCGAGGGTCTCGAAGCGGTGCGACTGCGCCCCGCGATGTACATTGGCAGCACGGATGCAAAGGGGCTGCACCACCTTTTCGTCGAGGTCAGCGATAACGCGATCGATGAGGCGATGGCCGGCCATTGCGATCGTATTGAGGTCACCCTGCACGCGGACGACAGTATTTCAGTCCGCGACAATGGGCGCGGTATCCCTGTCGATATCAATGAGGACTACAATATGCCCGGGGTCGAGCTGGCACTGACCAAGCTGCATGCCGGAGGCAAATTCGACAGCGGCGCCTACAAGGTGTCCGGCGGGCTCCATGGAGTCGGAGTCTCCTGCGTGAACGCGACCTCAGATTGGCTCGACGTAACGGTGTGGCGCGGTTCCGCGGTACACAAGATTGGCTTCGAGCGAGGCTACACCACAAAGCCGCTCAGAACGACGGGCAGGGCAAAAGCGAGCGAGCATGGAACGCTGGTGCGGTGGCACGCGGATCCTCAAATTTTTGGCTCGAACGCGTATGATGCGGAGAAGATCGAACGACGCCTTCGCGAACTCGCCTACCTCAACAAAAACATCACGCTCACCTTCACGAACGAACGCGACCTCGTCACTGATCTTCCGACCCTGGCGGATGACGATGCCAGCGCGGACGCACCGGTCCAAGCGATCGCAGAGACCAGGGTTTTCCACTATCCGAAGGGCCTCATCGAATATGTGGAGCATATGAACGAGACCAAGGACGCGCTTCACAAACCGATCTACTTCAGCGGTGTCCGTGAAGTGCGGGCCGGTGAGCTTCCGGTGAGCGCCGAGTTGGCGATGCAGTACAATCTGGGATATCAAGAGATGATTCTCAGCTTTGCCAACAACATCAACACTCCTGACGGCGGCACCCATCTGTCCGGTTTCAAGACGGCGCTTACGCGCGTCCTGAACAACTATGCGCGCAAGAACAATTTGCTGAAGGAGAAGGAGACCAACTTTACCGGCGATGATGTGCGAGAAGGTCTCACCGCGGTAATATCCGTCAAGCTGCACGATCCGAAGTTTGAGTCCCAGACCAAGGTGAAGCTCGCCAACAACGAGGTCGAAGGTGTTGTCAACAGTATCGTGGGCGAGAAGCTGAGTGAGTTTCTGGAAGAGAACCCCGCCGTTGCCCGTAAAGTGATCGACAAGGCGCTGACATCGCAGCGCGCGCGGGACGCGGCCCGGCGGGCCGCCGAGCTTGTGAAGCGACAGAGCGCGCTGGAGTCCAACTCCTTACCGGGGAAACTAGCGGACTGTTCCGAGCGCGATCCTAAGAAGTGTGAACTGTTCCTTGTCGAAGGCGATTCGGCCGGAGGACCGGCGAAGCAGGGTCGCGATCGCCGGACCCAAGCAATACTGCCGCTGCGAGGAAAGATCCTGAACGCTGGAAAGACGCGCGTTGACAAAGTTCTTGAGAATGAAGAGATCCGGGCAATGATTACCGCACTTGGCACAGGCATCACCTACGGCAGCGACGACGAGGAAGATGAGACGGAGCAGGAGCCTTCCGATGGCTATGCAAGCGTCGGCGGGAATGGGAACGGCAACGGGAACGGAGCCGTCAAATCTTCCTACGACCTCAAGAAACTTCGGTACGATAAGATCATCATTATGACGGACGCGGATGTCGACGGCGACCATATCCGGACGCTGCTGCTCACGTTCTTCTGGCACTATATGCGTCCCCTGATAGAGCAGGGCCATGTATACGTCGCTCAGCCTCCTCTTTTCCGCATCAAGGTCGGAAAGAACGACCAGTACTATGCAAAGAATGAAGAGGAGCGTGACACGATTCTAAAGACGGTGCGTGCCAAGAAGGATATCATGGTTACGCGCTTCAAAGGCCTCGGCGAGATGAATGCAATCGATCTGGCGGAGACCACCATGGATCAAGATAAGCGCAGCCTCGCCCAGATTCAGATCGACCCCGAGAACCTCTCGGCTGCCATGGAGATGTTCGACATCTTCATGAGCGATAAAGTCGAGCCCCGGCGTGACTTCATCGTTGCACACGCAAAAGAGGTTACCGACGTCGACTGGCACGGCTAAACCGCAGCGTCGTTCGCGCGCGTCTTTTCGGCTCCTGTCCGCCGCGGATAGGAGCCTTTTTATGCGCCCAAACTAAGCGAACAATCCGAATTCAATATTCGTCCTATGGCCAAACCGCCCGCTCGATTGGCGCCAGTATTTGCCTGTTTGTGCGCAAACTCAATTGATGCCGGAAGGATGTCGAGCGAACATTATGGAATCGTGAGGTTGGAATGGAAACCGACCGGGCCGTGACCGCGGTAACGTGGTTCCGGCCTCCCGCGGACGGGAATGAGACTGTGAGATAGGGATACTTGGATCGCTCCTGGAAAGCCGCTTGGGGATAGGAACTCAGGGAAAGTGAGATATAAATGTCATGGACGAGCATAACAATGCGAGATGTCCACACTATCAGCTCTATGTACAGCCGCTGGATATCGAGACCCAACCAAATGTACTCGCGATTCGCAGATGCATGCTAACGGAAAGACTAATCGGGCTGCTGCGGCAGACTCCGGACGGTGGCCTGCTGACACAAAAGCTGACCGTACGTATTGACAGTGAACGAGAGTTCGCGATCATCGGTCCCGATCTGGAGGCAGTAACGCAGACCGGGTGCACAATAAAGCGCTGCGAAGATCAGTGCACGCCGGCGTACGTCTCGCATCTCGATCACTTCAATGGATCCGACCCCCATCTTGAGGAGGTCACTTGCCATGAAACCGTGGAAGCAACCACATCAAAGGATCGTTCTCAGAAACTGTCGACGCAGTTTAGCCCGACCTAGTCGATTGCTAGAATGGAGAGGAATCGCACCGCGAGGTTCGTAGACATTAGCGCATCCTGTAGCCCGGTTGTCCCGATATCTCTTACTGTCCTCGTACAAACATGCCATTCTCCGGCACGCTGAAGCCAAAAGAGTAATCTATGCCAACCAATTGCTGCGGTCACTTCTCGGCCGACGTAGAGCTGATCTCTCTCCCTCATACGCCAGTTGTCCTGCGCGTTCCCGTCCGCCGTTGCGCTCTCGCCGAGCGGATGATTGCTATCGTCTCCCGGACCGAGGACGGACGCGCGGTCGCGGAGAAGATCCAGATCATGCAATCGAGTCGTTCAAACGCTGAAGGCGAGCAGCTTGAAATTCGGGCGGCATTTGGTCCGGACCTCGATGCGATCACGCGCGCCGATTGTACGCCGGCGCGGTGTCAGGAGAGCTGTACCCCTGGATTTCGGCAGGTGGTCCGGTATTTCGGGTACGCGACGGACGCAGATGACGAGAGGGGTGAGGGATGCGCCGAACTTCCGACAGACATCGCGGACGTGTTTCTGTAGCGCCTACCTCGGCTCATCAAGGACCGCCATCAGGACGGGCACAAGCTGTTTCTTTCGCGAAACCATATCGTCAAGGTCGAACTCACCGTCCGCTATCCGCGTGAATGGCATTGACTGAAGAATCCAGTTTTCACCCCGGCATAGTAGATGGCTGCGCCCCATCACCACGTCGGTGACCATGAGACATATGAGCGCAAGGCCCTCGCGCTGCTTTCTTTTGTCAAGAGCGCTCAAAAGATCACCACGCCTCTCCGGTAGCTCCTGAAGCGCGGTCACCTCAACTTGCCCGATGCTCACCAGCGTGTCGCTCATGTGGTAGGATTTGCGATCCGTGTCGATGATCTCATCAGGCGTTCGAGCGGTCAGACCTGGCGATGCGCGGAGCAGTTCTCCGCCGTAAACGGAGATCTCGACTCCCGCTATCCGCGCTAGCCAGTCCGCTGCGACATGGTCCCGGTCGGTCGCCGTCGGCGAGCGAAACACCAGTGTATCCGAAAGGATGCCGCTAAGCAGCATTCCGGCGAGGCTTTTAGGAGGCTCGAGCGCGCGATTCCTACAGTATTCGGCGACGAGCGTCGATGTGCTCCCCACAGGATCGACCACAAAAGGAATAGGCGCCGCCGTCGCGGGATTGGCGAGTCGATGATGATCCAGCACCGCAACTATCTCGGCCTCCTCGGCGTCCGAAACGGCCTGGGATAGCTCGTTATGATCGACGAGAATCAGCCGTGCGCGCGGCGGCTGCAGAATATGCCGCCGAGTGGCCATACCGACGTATAGTCCCTCGTCGGAGACAACCATGAAATCGTCTGTTTCACTCCGGAGGAGCGAGTTGCGGTGGTCGCTGAGGCGGTCGCGCTCACAGAAGCTCACCGCTGTGTCTGCAATCGTCTTGCAGGGCTGCGCGAGCATGAGAGTGACGTTCATAGGGGCCATATATGCCCGAGCGAGCGCCAGGGATGTGACGATCCCGGCCGGATTGCCGTCCGAATCGACGACCGGCACGACCCGGTCCCCTTCGGCCACGCGCGCCATGGCCGCCGGCAGTGGCGCATCCGGCAGGACAGACGGCTGCGGTGTGGCGATGTGCGCGAAGGTCGGCGCGACGCCCGCAAGAAGCATCGGAGCAGACTGCTCGAACCTCCTGAGAGCGAAGAGTGCCTGCTCGCCGGGTTGTCCTGCGCGGGCCGCCGTTACGTTCTCCTGGCCGATCGCATTCAGATACCAGGCGTAACCAAGCGCTGACGCGATAGCGTCGGTGTCCGGGCGCTGGTGACCGATCACGTAGGTACGGTTAGGGTCCCACCGGTCCTTTGACAACGGAATCATGAGCGGCGAGTCTCCAGCCGGGCTAGCGTCGAGTCCATTACCTCCTGCGTTTGTGCCTGGATGGTATAGAACATGGCTTCGCGGAGCAGTCGCTGAGCCGGGTGTGATCGGAGATTGGCGGCGCCGCTCGATGCGGTAACGGCTGCGTGTGCTGCCCGAACACCGAACTCAATGCACCATGCGCGAAGGCCGACGGCCGTTGTGAAGAACTCCGGCTCCGCAGTTCGGGGAATCCACTCTTCGATCGCAGCCCGCAGCTCCTCCCACTCCGCAGCGAACGATTCCGCCGCTCGGCGCACGGCAGGCAGGTTCCGCTTGTCGGCTGCCGCGCAGAGCGCGCGCACGGCCGCGGCTCCGCATCCGAGCGGCATCGTCGTTGCGCCAAGAACTCCGTTACGATCGTTGCGGCGCATGGTTTCGCGATCCGATTCGGAGAGCCGGTGCTCCCACGGGACGAACCAGCGATCGCACGTTAGCTCGACCGTCGCGGAGCCGTTCATCGCGCAGAGCGCAAGCGGCGGCGAAGCCCGCAACGCACCCGCGTCCGCAGGCAGCGAAAGGTCCGCAAAAACCTCGGGGAAGGCGGTCCGGTCGCCGGGCGACCAGAGATAGATAAATCGCCCGTCCGGAAGAGTCGCTCCGAACACGACCTGATCCATCAATCCCCAGCCCGTTACCCATGGCGCGGTGCCGTGAAGTCGGAATCCGCCTTCGACCGGCTCGGCGCGCAGCGCGGGCGGGCCCGGCCTCCGCAGGTGGGCGAACGAGATTGCGCACATCCGCTTTCCACGCGCAAGGTCGGGCAGAAGGAGCTCTTTTAGACCGGAGTTCGGACCCGACGCGATCATGCGGCAGGGGCCGTGGTGCTGAGCCTGAATAAACGTGGTAACACCGCAAAAGGAGGCAAGAATCTGAGTGGTCTCGCGCTGGGTTGCGCCGCTGGCCTCCAGGCCGCCGAACTCGCGTGGAGCGCCCAGTCCGAGAAGTCCGGCTTCGGCGAGCGCAACGAAATTTGCGGGGTTTGGCCCCGGCAACTGGTCGCTCATCTCCGCGCTCGGTCCCAGGATCGCCTCACCCAGCGCCCGCGCGGAGCGGATGATCTCCGATTCGTCGACGGCGACCCTGTCCTGTGAATCGGCCGCCTGTGCGGCGCCAATGGCATCGGCGGTATGACTGCAGGGCTGGCTCGGCACGGAGGACGTCGGCTGCGTCACAGTCATTCTCCCAGGGTACTTGGCACGGTTCCCTTTAGTTTACCCGCATTTGCATGGTGCGACGGGATGGCCGCCGAGGAGGGATTGCCTGTTCGCCGATGGAATCCTGGAACTATCAAACACGAGGAGAGGCTGACATTGCCCGACATTAAGCACCCCATTTTGATTGACCTTCCCGAGCAGCTGGACGGCGAGCGTGTGATCCTGAGGCCGTATCGGCCTGGAGATGGCAATGCGCTCTGGGAGGCTGTCGAGGAGTCGCGCGAGCACATTCTGCCGTGGCTGCCGTGGGG
>JBBQVV010000344.1:0-7969 GCA_038211235.1 Chthonomonadales bacterium
CGCTCGCACAGCTGCTCGAGGTGCTTCCGATCATCCATCGCACCGACTCGTGAAACAATCTCCGCTCCAGGCTCACCCAGCCGCTTGCGCCCCAGGTTCAGCAGCACTGTGCGCAGTTCGGAAACCGCGCCGATCTCCAGACCTCGCTGCTCACCGATCTCCAGACCGCGCTGCTCACCGATCTCGAGACCGCGCTGCTCACCGATCTCTAGACCGCGCTGCTCGCCGATCTGTTGTCCGATCTCTTTCCCTCGCCGCTCGCCGCGATCGTGCGCTCGCCGCATGAGCGGAGACATGCCTTCTGCCATCGTGTCGCTCCCTTCCAACTCCTTGTAGGTCTCCTCGAACCTATCTTCCAGCGGCTCGGGCAGACCCATGATCCAGTCGATGAACTGCAAGAGCTCCTCGACCTGAACCCTTGTCCAGCTCCTTGTGAACAACATCCGGGCCAGACGCTTCTTCCATTCCAGACGATTCTCGGCGTCTCCTCGGGTCTCCTGCGTCTTCAGATGCGCAAGCACCGCAAGGCCGAACGGGTTCTCGCTCCCTTCCAGCTCCTCTTCACGATCCCGCCAGTCCAGCAACTTCACCATCGAAAATCGCATCGCGATCTCGGTGCCCGGACTGCGTATCTCGAACTGATCCGGACGCCAATTCCCATCCGTGTCCGCCAGCACCGCCAGGCTCGCCACAGGACGACGATACAGGTCGTATGCCCGCAGGTTGTAGAGGAACATCCGCTCGGCGAACTCCGCCTCTCGCTGTGCCTGCAGCTCGATGTGGACGACCAGCCACTGCTCCTCGCCCGATCGGTTCCACGCCTGTACCAAAAGGTCCGCAGTCGATCGGCGTCTGCGTCCGAAGCCCTTGGCGATCCGACGAAGCTCCTTATCGAGGAATACGACGTCGCGCTGCCAATCGATCTCCTCGGCAAGTAGTGGCGCGAAGAACTTCAGAAACGGTCGAAACAGCCGGGTGACGATCTGCTTCCACGGCTCGTCGAACGCCTCTCTCGGCGTCGGTATCCGGCGTCTTCGCATGCTCGCTCCGTGGTGAACTCGCCTTGAACAGTTCAGCGCGCCGTCAACTCTTTCAGTGTACCATGCCCCAGAATTTCAGCGTGTCCAGTAGACGCCATGAGTTGGATGAGGGTGACGACCACCGGAGAGCCGGAGGCCATGGAGCGCATGTTGAGGTTGATGGTGCGCTTGTAGCCGAAGGGTCCGTTGTAGGAGGAGATGCCGTTGTGGTAGTAGGAGATATCGACGTCCATCCCGGGGCTTGGCAGATGGATCTCCGGATCGACCCGCAGGTTGCCGTCAAGCTGAGGGTCCGGCCGGTAGGCGGAGCCTGCGCTTCCAACGGAATGGCCGCAGCCTGGCCAGGCGGAGGACGCTCCCCCGCAGCGACAGCCAGGACCGAACGGGTCGGTTCCGCTCCCTCCGCCAATCACCGGTATACTCGCAACCGTCTCAGGATCAAGCAGGTCGATCATTGCCTTCTCCTATGTGAACAAACAACATCTCAAGGCGCGGCACACCCGGTCTAATCGCCGGCGCCGGAAATAAACCCTCATTCAGCGCAGACGATTCACCATCGCTCCGGCCCGTACCTCCAGTACGCCCCTCACGCCAGGGTCATTCAGTTCTAGCAACGTGGTCGCAACAGAGGCATTTGTGTCCTAAGGACACTGGGCCGTAGGCCAAAAAGCGAAGGACTTCAGTCCGTCGTGGCCCTAAACACCGAGAACTGAATGCCCCTGGCCCTCACGCCACCGTTACCGGAATATCCACGGTAGGCGGCGTGACGTGGTGTCCTTCTGCATAGTGGCGCCGTTCCACATCACGACAGGCGGATGCGAGATGCACAGGAAGCACACAGCCACCATAAGCTATCTTCACAAGTCCCGTATACCTACGCGTCTCTCTGGTTCAAGAACGACGTACATTAGTCTACTTTCAACTGAGGACACGCATCTAATGGAAGGTACCGTCATGAGCACCGTAGCACAAAGGATCGCAAACCGCGAGAACGCACACCGCTCGACCGTCCCCTCCCGCACCTCCACAGGCTCGATGTGCAAAGGCGCGCTCAGAACGGTGTGGCTGCCGTCGGGCAAAGTCCCGCAGCCAAGCCATTCGCCCCGGCCATACGGTCCAGTACGGCCATACGGCCCGCACGGGATCCAGCTTGCCCGTATGGGTAGCGACCCGTAGGGGAGGGCTGCTCGGCGGCAGGCCCCATAGCGAAGATGTTCACTTCGTCGCATCCCCACCGGCGGATCGTGCGTCGTCGACCGGTCCCCGTCGTCGCCATCCGTGAAGTCCCTTAAGCCGATTACTACAAGCTCGGACACCTTGCGTCATACGCACATACCCGCTTGCCCACCGGTCCCTGTCAACGGGGCGCCGCCAGGGCATCAGGGAATCCATTGTTTGAAGAAGAGAGAGGGCGCATCGATAACGAGGGAGCCTCTGCGAACCGCATGCGAAGGAGCGCGAAATTGGCTTCGTTTCGCAAAAACGGTGATCCTGCGGAACCGGCCCGTAGCATCCCGAGTTTACCTGGGTGGACTCGTAACTTTCACACGGCAAGGACTTTACCTTACCCAACCGCAGGGTACGCGTTCACTTCGCTTATGTACCTCCATGGGGTATACTGTGCCATAGCAACGATACCCACGCAGGGTATATCCAACGGAAGGTCCGATGTGATCGACGACAGGCGTAGAAAACTCAAATCACGGCTCAATCGAATCTCCGGACAGGTGACCGGCATCCACAAGATGCTCGACGAGGATCGCTACTGCGTCGATATTCTGGTCCAGGTCGCCGCAGTCCGATCTGCGCTCGATTCCCTCGGCATCGAACTGCTGACTAACCATGTCGAGAGCTGCGTTCTTGGCCACGGAACCGATACCGAGCACGCGTGCGCCAAGCCTATGACACAGGACCAGCTTGTTGAAGAGGTGAGGACTGTGCTCACACGGTTCTTGAAATAGCAAGGATCACGTACGATGCAGACCACAACTCTCTCTGCCCCGGACATCGAATGCGAAGGCTGCGCGATTGCGATCAAGAAAGCGCTCGCTAAAATCGCCGGAATCTCTTGCGTTGACGTAGACGTCGAGGAGAAGCAAGTAACCGTGTCCCACGACGACGACGTATCGCGCGCAGCGCTGACCGTCGTCCTGGACCGCGCGGGCTTTCTAGTTGCGCGCTAGATTCGATACAGGCATTTTGCCCTTACATGCCCGGCCGAAAGCTCCGAGCGAAGCGCTACCGCCAGTAACTTGTCTGGATGGTTGGGACGATTACGTCTTCGAACAGACGAAACTACAATTCAATTACGTCTGTCACCTCCCGTAGACAGGATCCGTATGATGGTTTCGACACAGATAGTCGTAACCGCGAGTGGTATGCTCGTGATAGCGTGGGTCATCTGGTTCTTCTTCCTCGGCGAGCGAAGCAGGACTCGGGCAGTGGCCGGCACGAGTGGCGTACAGGAAATTGACATCATTGTGAAGGGCGGCTACACACCGGACACGATTGTCGTCGAGAGGGGCCGCCTGGTCCGGCTGAATTTCGACCGCGAGGAGACCGCGTCGTGTTCGGACACGGTCGTCTTCGGAGACTTTGGCATTGCCACGTCACTGCCGGCGTTCAAGACGACTCAGGTTGAGTTCACCCCGGCAAAGTCCGGCGAGTTCATCTTCACATGCGGCATGAACATGCTGCGGGGCAAGCTGATTGTCGAGGAGCCTGAACGGCATTCATGATAAAGACCGAACAACGCAATCCTTGCACGCAGATTGAGAAGGTCGCGCTGCCGATCTCTGGAATGTCGTGCGCCGCCTGCGCCGCGCGTATCGAAAAGAAACTGAAGGGTTCGGAAGGCGTCGAAGAAGCTACCGTCAACTTCGCCAACGAACAGGCTGCCATCACCTTCGACCCGAGCCTGACGAACAGGGACACGCTCTCCGATGCCATTCGCGATTGCGGCTATGACGTTCGCCAGGCTCCGAATGACGAATCGTCGGAGCCCGACCGTGATTGGGAGCAGGAAGAGCGCGCCGAAGAGGTCCGCGGGATCTGGAGAAGGCTTGCCGTCTCGCTGATATTTGGCGTGCCCGTGGCCGTGCTGGCCATGGCGCACCTGCGGTTTCTCGGCGATGACTGGGTTCAGCTCGCTCTTACTACCCCGGTGCTAATGTATGCGGGTGGCCCGTTTTTCCGGGGCGCCTGGAACGCACTGCGACACCGCGCCGCCGATATGAACACGCTCATTGCCATCGGCACCGGCACGGCCTATCTGTACAGCCTGGTCGCAACGATCGCGCCGCACCTCGTGTCGGCGCCGGTTGCGCATGCCTCGATGCCGCCTGTCTACTTCGAATCCGCCGCGGTCATCATCACGCTGCTGCTCACTGGCCGTCTGCTCGAGGCGCGGGCGAAAGCACGGACCGGCGATGCTATTCGCGGCCTTACAGGACTGGAGCCGAAGACCGCCACGGTTATTCGGAATGGTCGCGAGCAAGAACTGACAACGGATCGGGTCGTGCCAGGCGACCTGATTCTCGTCCGCCCTGGCGAGAAGATACCGGTGGACGGCGTGGTCCGCAGCGGACAGAGCGCAGTCGACGAGGCCATGCTGACCGGTGAAAGCCTGCCGGTAGAGAAGCAACCTGGAGACGAGGTTTTCGGCGCAACGATAAACCAGACAGGTGCGTTTGAGTTCGAAGCGACCAAGGTCGGCCGAGACACGGCACTGCAGCAGATCATCAGGCTTGTACAGAACGCACAGGGCAGCAAGGCGCCGATTCAGCGCCTGGCCGACGTCATCAGCGGGTACTTTGTCCCGATTGTGCTGGTAATCGCGATTGCCGCGTTTGTCGGCTGGTACGATTTGACGCCGCCAGATGGCCGGTTGCAGGCGGCGCTCGTGGCCTTCGTCTCCGTTCTAATTATCGCCTGTCCGTGCGCACTGGGTCTTGCCACTCCCACCGCGATCATGGTGGGAACGGGCAGAGGGGCGGTACAGGGCATCCTGATCAAGGGCGGCGAGAGCCTGGAGACGGCCCACAAAGTCACGACCATCGTGATGGATAAGACCGGCACGATCTCGCGCGGAACGCCCGAGCTTACCGACCTGCTCACGGTAGGCTCCATGGCAGAGAATGAGCTGCTTAGACTGGTCGCCGCCGCGGAACGATCGTCCGAGCATCCGCTTGGAAAGGCAATCGTTCGCGCCGCTCAATCTCGTGAGTTGCTGCTGCCGGAAGCTTCACACTTTCAGTCGATCACGGGGTGTGGGATCGAGGCGACTGTGGACGGACGTTCCCTTCTGGTCGGCAACGAGCTCCTGATGCGGGAGCACAACGTCGACACCACCGCCCTCAAGCCGCCCCTGGAGAAGCTCTCCGGGGCCGGAAAGACCTCCATGCTTATTGCCGTCGATGGGAAGCTCGCAGGAGTCGTTGCCATGGCCGACACGATCAAAGCCGGCTCTATCGAAGCCGTGGCCTCCTTGCGCAAGATGGGCCTGGAGGTTGCCATGATTACCGGAGACAACAGTGCGACCGCGATGGCCATCGCACACGAGGCCGGAATCGACCGGGTCATGGCCGGGGTGCTGCCTCAACACAAAGCGGACGAGATAAAGAGGCTGCAGGCACTGGGCAAGATCGTCGCCATGGTAGGGGATGGGATTAATGACGCTCCAGCCCTCGCTCAGGCAGATGTGGGTATCGCGATCGGTACCGGCGCCGATATTGCGATGGAAGCGTCCGACATCACCCTGATACGCGGCGACTTGCGCGGCGTGGTCTCTGCCATACAACTCTCTCGCGCCGCCATGCGCACTATCAAGCAAAACCTGTTCTTCGCGTTCATTTACAATGTGCTGGGCATTCCGATTGCCGCGGGCGTCTTCTATCCCTTGTGGCACGTCACTCTCTCGCCGATGGTCGCAAGCGCCGCCATGGCGCTGTCTAGCGTCTCGGTTGTCACCAACAGCCTGCGTCTGAAGAACGCTCGTATCTAGGCGTCTACGCTTTTCGCAGCAAAGGAAACCAGCGATATGCGATACATTATATGTTTGCTTGCTTCGATCCTCCTACTGGGCGTGCTCGGACCTTCGTCCCACGCTACTACTGCATTCGACGCAGGAGCAAGTCCGGTAGCGCTATGGCAGTTGCCGGGAGGTGCGATCCAGCCGCAGGCCGTCGTCGATAGCAAAGGAACCGTCCACGTCATCTATTTCAAGGCCGGTCGTTCCGAGGGTGTCGGCAATCTCTACTATATACACCGCGCCCCTGGCGACACAACCGCATCGGCGCCGATTCGAGTCAACAGCCTGGAGGATTCGGCGGGATCCGTCGGGACAGTCCGAACTGCCCACGTGGCGGTCGGTCAGCACGACCGCATGCATGTAGTCTGGAATGGCCTGGGCAAAAAAGGGACAAACGGATTTCAAGAAGGCTATCAAGCCTATGCTCGGCTCAATGAATCGGGTACGGCATTCGAGCCTCAGCGAAACCTGATCGTATGGGCTACGGGACTGGATGGCGGAGGTTCGGTTGCCGCTGACCGCGTGGGAAACATATACGTGGTATGGCACGCGATGGCGAACGCGAAAGACGAAACGGGCCGAGCAGTGTTCGTCGCGCACTCAACTGATAACGGTCAGACGTTTTCAAAGGAGAAACAGGCCAATCCCGAACCGACTGGCGCATGTGGCTGCTGTGGATTGCGCGCCTTCGCCGACAGCAAAGGAGTCCTTTACATTCTGTATCGTGCCGCGACGAACGGGATCAACCGCGACACCACTCTGCTCGTCTCTCGCGATCGGGGTCAGACTTTTGCGGAGAAGCGGCTGCACCGCTGGTCTATCAACGCCTGTCCGATGAGCACCTATGCGCTGGCTGAAAGTACGGGAGGAGTCGTGGCAGCCTGGGAGACCACCGGGCGCGTCTACAGTGCAACGATCGACCCTACAGATCTCTCCGTAACGAGCCCTACACCGGTACCGGGCACAGACCAGAAGAACCCGTTCGTTGTCGCCGCCGCGAACGGTCAGACGCTGCTTATCTGGACTGAAGGAACGGGCTGGCAGCGTGGAGGCTCGCTCGCCTGGCAGCTGCTCGACAAAAACGGAGCGCCCGTATCAAGCGGCGCCAGGGCCGGCGCGATTCCCGTGTGGGGGCTTGCTACTGCGTACGCTGAGCCGAACGGCAAATTCGTCATCATCTACTGATGAACACAAATTCGCACGCCATCCGAATACTGATTATTTGGCTTGTGGCTGTCGTCGGAATAGCGGTCTCCGCTGCGTCGCGCATCACTGCCTGCGAGTCCGCGACGAAACCGGTCGCCTGTAAGCACGCCTGCTGCGTCAGGGCCGACGCGTGTGCCTGCGGTATCCCCCTCAACAACGGCTCGGCTGACAACTTCCATCGTGAAACAGGTCGCGCAGGCTGTGGTTGCGAACTTCATTCCTCACCTTCACATCCTGCGCCACGGGCGCTCCACGTCCGTGCCGGCGGATTGGCCGTCGCAACCGGCTGCCCACTACCGGCTGTGGCGTATGTCTCCGTACGAATACTCCCCGGTTGGCCGGCCACGAAACCGTGCGCTCATGGGTCCAGCGATCCTCCGCCGTCTCGAGGTCCGCCTATCTAAGGGATGATTCCGTCTCCGGCGCCAGAGCGCCGACACGCCATGCTCGGCCCATTCGGCCTTGTTGGCTTCAGGACTCACGCTTAGGAAGGATCTCTCTCATGGTTTACGATAGCCATATGCAGCGCGCCGCATGGGCGATCTCAGCTATCACAGCTGTCATATGCGTCGCGTTCACAATTGCGCCGATAAACACCGTTGGTCAACCAAATCCCGCTCCTATGTTGAAGAAGGCGGGAC
This sequence comes from Chthonomonadales bacterium, assembly GCA_038211235.1. Lineage (GTDB taxonomy): Bacteria > Armatimonadota > Chthonomonadetes > Chthonomonadales > Chthonomonadaceae > DATGJU01. The sequence continues at coordinate 7,917 of JBBQVV010000344.1, forward strand.
GGTACGCGGTCGAACTGCGCCTGCCTCAGGGCGGACTCTTCGCCGAACAAGAG
>JBBQVV010000345.1:0-7957 GCA_038211235.1 Chthonomonadales bacterium
AAGCGTACTAAGCTTGGGACAGGCTAAATAGCCGCAGAGACTGGTGCCGGCGCGGTCATAATGAGGGAACGAGGTCGACAGGGATTGCAGGACTCAGTCTCCCATTCAGTCTGCAGTTCCCGCAAGATCTCGAGCATAAACACGGTTCCGGAAATGTGTGTGGGGATTGTGAGGTCACGAGATGAATCGTAGGTTCTCGACTGGAGTCAAATTGGCAGTGGCGTTCCTGGTGCTCGGCGGCGTGTTCCTCGTAACGGTAGGAATTCTGCAAAGTCGCGCGTCCGTCGTATGGGGCATCGGCGGAATCGCGGCAGGAGTGTATTGTTTCTACCTCGTGTACGCTGTGAGTTCCAGGCGGACGAGTTGGCTTGATGCATTGTGGAGAAGCCGCCGGCGATATCGGGACGCGGATGGACCGAAGGACGAGGCAGAGTAGTTTCTATCGTAATGAGACTGATCCGCCCGATCTGCGAATTTGACCGCCTTCTTGGGCTTCCAATGCCACGATTACGCCCGTGGAGAAGCCTGTTGGCTGGCCTGGTCGTGAGCGTGGTACTGCCCCTCAATAACAGGCGTGGAATGCTGAGGCACCGGCAGCAACGTGTCATGTCGTAGTGATTGAGGCGTGTTTGCGTTCAGCTTTGCAGTTGCGAAGGAGATGGTATGCGGGTATTGACTCAGGGCAGCAGACGGTCCAGTGCTTCTCGGCCCCTGCTGTGGATGTCGGCCAGCCGTTCGAACAGGGCGGCCGGGAGCACAGACGACGAGCTATAGACATGCAGATCAACATGAATCCGATTGAGGGCCGCGAGTTGCAGCTATTTGCAGAGCGAGTCTCTGAAGTATATCGTGACTGGTTCGGGCCGCCCGCCGATCCCCATTGGCCGGCTGTTCTGGTTGCTGCCGCTTTCGAAAAGTGTGTTCGCAACTTTGTTCTAAGAGAATACACAGTGAGCATCTACTACAAGCTGGAGCGTGAAGAAGAAAAGAAGGCCTCAATAGCCCACGAACTGTACCACCGCGCTACAATGCGATTTCCCGGCCTGCGAAAACAGATGTGGCTGGACGAACTGCTCGCCTTTCTCGCAACGATGCACATCCTCAAGCGCGAAGGATTGACCGAATTTGCAGAAGCCTATCGCAATTCGCTATGTTTAGGATACGCGCCCATGGACGTGCACAGTTTGCAAAGGTCGCGTACGAAGCGTTCGTGGCGCACCCTCGGTGGTATTGTATATCCGCCCCGCTTCTTGGCGACAGTCGCCAACGTCGGTACGGCGCTCGATAATCTCTTGGAATGGCATGAAATATGTGGTCTAGTAACGTACCGCGAGTGGCGGCAATGGCTTAATACTCTGCCGCCGGACGTGCGACCACAGACAATCGAACTATTGGGTATTCCCGAGCGATGAGCGCGGTGCTCTCGGCCTTGAGCTTCGACGGAACCGCCTTTACCGAGCACCTGAACGACGGAAGCCAGTTCGTCTATCAGAACCAGGTTGCGGGCGGCGATCCCGTCGTCCATCCGCTCATCCGCGTGCCGGACGCCTCGTACGGTCCTGGGCGGTTATCGTACCGTATTGCTATCTGCACGCTCGTTTGGGTAAGCACGTCGCAGCGATGTTTAACGAAGTGTTTGCCGGCTGCGGCAAGGTGGTCATCGGCTCAGCCAGGAGAGCTCCGTCCGACTGCTGACTGGGATATGCGCGACTGGCGGCCGGGACATAGGAGTCTGGACGGGCTAGGACCATGGCAGAATTGAGCCGATACAATGGCTGGTGGCGCCTCGGTTAGACCGGGGCCTGCACCGTTATCACGGCGACACGTCTATGTCCTGATCCCGGGACCGTCGCTACTTGTCCGCCCGCTGCGTGGAGATACGTCGCTGGTACAGGCCGACGCCTCCCAACATGGCGAACGCAACGATAGACAGCAGCAGCGTGTACCGCAGCGCTTCGGAATCGTGTCCGGCCTGGACGGCCGCATAGAGCGCAAGCGGGAGCGTCTGTGTCCGGCCTGGAATAGAGCCCGCGACCATAAGAGTCGCCCCGAATTCACCAAGGGCTCGGGCGAATGCTAGAGCGACGGCGGCGAGCAGTCCCCGATATGCCATGGGGACGATCACATAGATGAGCAGGCCAGGCTCCGATGCGCCGAGCGTCCTTCCGGCCTCCAGCAGCTCTCGCTCGACGGAGGCGAACGCCGCGGTCGCGGTTCGGATGAAGAGCGGAAGCGCCATCACGGAGGCGGCGACGGCCGCCCCCTGCCAGGTAAACAACAGCCGTATCCCGAGGGTATCGTTGATCCATTGCCCCAGTGATGTCCCGCGACCGAAGGCGAGCAGCAGATAGTATCCGACAACCGTGGGAGGCAAGACAAGGGGGAGCATGAGTACGGTCTCGATGAGACCCTTGCCAGGGAAGTCACGCGAATGGGCGAGCCACCAGGCGGCGAGCACTCCTATCGGCAGTATGAGTACGGTCGCTGCACCGGCGATCTGAAGGGAGAGCCAGAGAGGGGACCAGTCCGGAGAAGGATCGCCCGTCATGCCGCTCGTCGTCTGACCGGCGACTTGCCTCTGCGTGGAGTCCGGCCGCCGTGCGGCGCGCGCTCGAACCCAAAGCGCTCCAATATTTTCTGCGCGACAGGGCCTTGAAGGAAGACCGTGAAACGCCGTGCGGCGGATCCGTTCGGCGCTCGCAGCAGTACGGCGGCCGGATAGACGATCGGCGAATGGTCACTACCTGGAATCGCGGAGTCGACCACCCGCACGCGCCTGCCCGCAATCCGCGCATCCGTCGCGAATACGATTCCGGCGTCCGTGTTACCGTCCTCGACGTACGAGAGAGTCTGACGAACATTCTCTCCGAACACTGCTTTCAGCTCGACGACGCGCCAGAGGTCGCGATGCGTCAGGGTCTCCTTGGCGTACCTACCAGACGGCACCGAGTCGGGATTCGAGATGGCCACATGCCGAACTCCAGGCAGCCGAAGGTCCTCCCAGCGACGAAGCGGGCTCCCGGGCGGGACGATCAACACAAGCCTGTTTCCGGCGAAATCTATTCGCGTGTCGGCCGCGAGTTGGTTCGTCTCCTGCAGCGCGTCCATCTCCTTTGGCGAGGCCGAGGCGAATACGTCCACGGGCGCGCCCTGCGCGATCTGCTGCTGGAGCCCGCCAGAGGCGCCGAAGTTGAATCGAACCACGGTCTCGGGATTAGCCAGGGTGTAGGCCCTCCCGATCTCGTTCATGGCGTCCGTGAGCGAGGCAGCCGCGGAGACCAGCAGCTCGTCAGCAGCAGAGCGGTTAGCCGCTGCTGTCGTGAAATAGATCATTAACAGAATCAGCAACTTGAGTTGTCGTTTCACGGGTGCGCTCCTGCACAGGATGTAAGCAGGTATTTCAGGCCGAAAGTAAGAAACTCCTGCTATAGATGAGTCGGAGGAGATGTGAGCGATACCGGAGCCTTGCGAAATCAGCTGAAGCTGATACGAACGCGGCTGGGAATGAGCCAGCAGGAGCTTGCCGCGGCGGCCGGCGTTGCGCGCCAGACCATCGGAGGGATCGAGTCGGACCTCTACTCGCCATCGGCAACCGTGGCGCTTCGGCTCGCAAGGGCATTGGGCTGCCCGATAGGGGAGGTTTTCTGGCTGGCCGATGAGGAGATCACCGTCAACGCGATCACGAGTGAAACGGTCCCCCCAGAGGAGACTGTCCGCGTGGCGATGGCCAACGTCGGGGGACGCTGGGTGGCACATCCGCTCCGGGGCGACGGTGCGTTCCGGACGGAGATGGTGCCGGCGGACGGGCTCGGAACTCAATCCAAACCGGACGGCACGTTGTGTGTGCGGCTGCTGGACGAGCGGGAAACGCTGGCGCGCACCGTTGTCATTGCGGGATGCACGCCGGTACTATCGCTCTGGGCGCGGTCCGCCGAGCGATGGTATCCGGGCCTCCGAGTTCATTGGACGCATACAAATAGCATGGCGGCGCTGCGGAGCCTGGCTTGCGGTGAAGTTCACGCGGCCGGCGTTCATCTCTGGGATGCGGCCACCGGAGAGGCTAACGCGCCGTTTGTCCGTTCCTCGCTTCCGGCTCGGGCGGTATCGCTGGTCAGCCTCGGTACCTGGGACGAAGGGCTCCTCGTTCGCCGGGGAAATCCCAAGAGCCTGCGAGTTCCGTCCGATCTCGCACAGGATGACGTTCGGTTGATCAACCGCGAGCAGGGCGCGGGGTCTCGACTGCTGCTGGATTCCGCGCTGGAGGCCGAGCGCATTCCATCCAGTGCCGTCAGGGGGTACGAACAGTTGGCCGGAAGCCACCAGGACGTCGCGGCCGCCGTGGCGCGCGGGGATGCTGACGTGGGTGTTAGCACTGCCGCGGTTGCCGAAATCTATGGATTGGGCTTCATTCCACTGCGACGCATCCAATACGATCTCGCGATGCTGGAAGAGACGCTGGAGATTGAGCCGGTGCGACAGCTGCTTACAACACTCGAGCACCGCTGGGTCCGCTCACAACTGGAGGTGCTTGGAGGATTTGACACCTCGGCCACCGGAGCGACGAGTATCGTGGGGCCGTGAACCGATGGAATCCCTCAGGACTTATGGTTCATGCCGCTTCCGGCGCGCCGATACGGCGGACGCGCTCTACGTAGTCGGAGTCGTAGGGATCGAGCTGTCCGGCGTGCCGATACTGCAGCAGGGCTTCATGTTCGTATCCCAGCCGTACGTAGGTGTCGCCGAGAAGGGAGTGATACGATGCGTTACCGGGCGCCAGGCCGACGGCAATGCGGAGCGCGCCCACCGCCTGATGCAGATGACCCGCCTGCATGTAGACCAGCCCGAGTCGCATGTTGTAGTAGGCGTCTTCCGGCGCGGATAGTGCCGCCTGTTCCAGTTCCGCGATTGCGTCGTGATATCGGCCCTGACGGGCATAAAGGTCGCCGAGCCAGAAGTGATAGAAACCGTCTTCCGGGCAGAGATTCCTCGCCATCTCAAGCTCGACTACAGCCTGACTCAGGTACCCTGCCGCCGCGTAGCAGTCGCCGAGCTTGTATCGATAGTAGGCGTTTTCCGGGTGCAGCTCCACGGCGCGCCTGTACTCCGCGATGGCGGCCTGCAGTCGTCCGTAGCGTCTATACAGCTCGCCCCGGCTAAAGTGCGGCGAAGTCCGGCGAGTGCTGCCGCGTACAGCGGGCCGGCGCCTTACAAGGGTCTTATTGGCGGCTTGATCTTCCATCGGGTATTTCCATTTATATTGCCCGGCCGTTTCAGGTTCCGAAGTGGCTCCTGGGCAGTACCCGGTTTATTCACGAAACGGTCGGATTGACGAGCCTGGCCTCGGGCCTCCGTGAGCATACGCTTCCGCATGGACTCGTCGTGAATTATGTGGTGTATACGGCTTACGCCTGTCAAGAACATTAAATCAGATTTGCCGAGCGGTGTCAAGACGCGCGGGCTCAATTTGCAGGTTGATCCTTAGAGATGTCGCGTGGAGAATCGATCACGAGCGTCACCGGCCCGTCGTTCTCCAGGCTGATCCGCATCTCAGCGCCGAAAACCCCATATTCTACCGGAATGTCTCGTTCCGCGAGTGTACTGCCGAAGAGCTCGTAGAGGACTCGCGCCGCCGGCCCTGCCGCCGCCTCCGCGAAGCTCGGACGCCGTCCCTTCCTGCAGTCGCCGTATAGCGTGAAGTTCGAAACGACGAGGGCGCTCCCGCCTACGTCCCGCAGTGCCAGATTGAGCTTGCCGGCATCGTCTTCAAATACTCGGAGACCGGATATCTTGTCCGAAAGCCAGCGAGCATCCTGTTCCGTATCATCGGACTTCACGGCCAACAAAATCAGAAGTCCCTTCCCTACCCTGCCGCACTCGATCGGGTTGCCGCTATCCATTGTAGTGACACGGGCTGACAGTACGCGCTGGATCACGGCTCGCATGGTGAATCCCCGGAACTGAATTACGGCGCAGCGGTCAGCTGCATGCGGGCGAACGAATGGACAGGCTCGGGCAGATGATCCAGCATCTGGGTCACGGTGACGCAGCGAAAGCCTCGCGCGCGCAGCGTCTGAAGTATTGTCGGAAGTGCATCGGCGGTTCCGGGGTAGTCGTGCAGGAGAATAATGCTTCCGTTCTCGATCCGGCTGAGCGTACGGTGCGCGATGACCTCAGCACCCGCCGGATCGACCGCGTCGGCATCCTTTGCGGCCGTCGTGTATCCCACCACAATGTACCCCAGTCGCCGAGTGTCGGACAGTACCGACGCGTTGTAGCGCATACCGGGTGGGCGAAGCAGCTTGAGATGGCGTCCCGTAATGGCGAAGCACGTGATGTCCGGGTCGTTGATCTCGCGGTGCCGCTCGGCGGAAGCGAGATCGGGCAGGTAGAGGTGGTGGTCGGTGTGGTTGGCGATCTCATTACCTTCCGCAACGGTTCGCCGCACCAGGGCGGCATGGCGCTCCATATTCACGCCTACGTCGAAGAACGTGGCGTGCGCGCCGACCTGTTTAAGAGCGTCGAGTATACGCGGGCGGCTGCCGGGGTGCGGTCCGTCGTCAAACGTGAGCGCGACCTCCGGTATGGTATGATTTCCATGCACCAGCATCGCTTCCCGCGCATGGTAGAGGTCTTCACCGCGGCTACGGTGATACCAGAGGCTCAGATTTAGCGCCTGGCTCCAACCGGTGCCACGGTAGCGCGTGTACCAGATCGTGGCCAGGGTCACGGCCGCGATCGCGATGAGCGGAAACAGTATGCGGCGGATTACGGTCTTGCGATCGGATCGGGGTCGTTCGGGTTGTGACCCTGGAGCAGGCGAAACCGACTCGCTCGGTGCGGATGGTTGCATGTCCAAGTATACCATTCCGATGATCGACGGCCCTGTTGCCGGCGCGGTTCGTGTTGACAAAGTTCACTAGTGTGTGTTATGCTGTGCAGTCGCGGTTCTGTCCGATGAACCTGATGATGTGAGTTCAATTTGCCGACAATCATGAATGAGCGATGATGTAAAAGGCAAACTCACAGAAATGTGGGGACGCAAAGCCATGGGCCCTAAAGCAGGGGCTCAGGATTAGGGGAAAGGGTTTCGGGCTATGCATTGTGCCTAGAACCCATACGGGCCGTATGGCCTGATCCCTAAAACCCATTCCCTGCTGTGGTTGCCAGGTTGCCGTCCTCGAAGTAAAACGTGACCCTATGGCCGTTTTTACCGAACAGGAGGCAATAAGTGAAAATCTCTGAGCAGGAAGTGTCACGTCTGCTGGCCTATTCGCCATACGAGCGAACGGGGAATCCTCCTCAGGCCGTATCGACCGACACTGCAGTGGTTCGAAGCGTACAGGCGGCGCACGTGGACATCTCTGCCAGGTCACAGGAAGTCCAGCGGGTCACCGAGCTGATCAATCGGCTTCCCGAGGTCCGGGAAGACCGTGTTCAGGCGCTGAAGGCCCAGATTGAAAACGGCACTTACCACGTCAGCAGCGAGGACATCGCGGATCTAATCATTCGCCGTGCGCTTGCCGACAACACCGCGATCTGATCAAACATCCCATCGTTCCGCAATAGTAATGTCAGGAGTGTCAAACGGCACGCCTGACATTTTCCGTTTGACCCCCGAGATTGCTATCCACGCCCAAGCGGCTCTCCGCGAGGTACCATGATCGTGAGACGGCGCGTAACCTCGTTCTCCGTCAAACATCGCGGCCGACAGTGCCATCTCGGGAGACGACAGCATGCGGATCATTACGTACAACACGCGGGGAAGCCTGGGGATGGACGGGGTGCGCTCTACGCGACGCATCGCGGAGACTCTTCGGCCGCTGTCGGCGGATATCGTCTGCTTTCAGGAGATCTACGAGCGAATACCGCCCCCGCTTGAGGATCAGCCCGCAAAACTCGGCGCTCTCCTCAACCGCCGCTTCTCTTTCCAGCGCTGTCTCGACTTCGCGTTCGGCGG
>JBBQVV010000346.1:0-7953 GCA_038211235.1 Chthonomonadales bacterium
CGTTGTGCAAAGCTGAGCGGTACCCTCGACCAGACTACCGATCGCAAGCACGATTCGTTGCAGGCCAAGCTACGAACCTACCTGCCTGCCAATCCAGGCGTCCCAGCCTAGACGACGATACACAGAGTTTGACACACACCCTTAGCGACCTGATCTATTGACGAGACGGCAGTCGGCGTGCAAGACCCTTCACGACATCGCCTGGATAGATGCGAATCATTCCCGGTAATTGGACCCTTGGCAAGGACTTGACGGTCCCCGTAACCGTCGGCAATCTATTCCGTCCAAAATATGTGACGCTACCGAAGCGAATGGCGCCACAGACGATGGGCCAATAATCCAAGGATCGATGCCGCATGAAACTCTGTCGCCACCGGATTGCTTCCCACCTCCCGCTTCTGCTGTTCGCTCTGTGTCCTATGTACACCCGTTCAGGGGCGCTGCAGTTCGAGGGCCGCCGCGCGATTGGCGTACTGCTCAGCTCCGTGCACGAGGCGTCCGAGAAGGATCTGCCTGGCACGCTCAAGTCGCTTGCCAGGATGGGCTACAACGGGGTGGAAATCACGGAAACGTTCGGCAGGACGGCAGAGGAGCTTCGGAGACTGCTCGACGAGACGCACCTGAAGTGTTACGGTGCTCAGGTGACACTCAGAGCGCTTACCGGCGACGCCTTGGCGGCGACCATTACGCTAAATAAGACGCTCGGCAATCGCTACGTAGCCGTCACTTCGGTTCCGGCGGAGAATCGCAGCACCCATGAAGCGCTCTTGGAAACAGCCAGGCAGCTGAACGAGATCGCCCTGAAACTGGAGCATGAGGGCATGATTCTGGGCTACCATGTCCACGCATACGACTTCCAGCCGGTGGAGGGCGAACGCCCATGGGACACCATCTTTTCACACGTCGATCGTCGCGTGACAATCCAATTCGATACCGGCAGCGCGCTACGAGCCGGAGTACAGGCCGTGCCGCTGCTTCGCTACTTTGCCGGTCGGCTCTGGTCGGTCCACCTGACCGACTACTCCCCATCGAATCCGAACGCGATGCTGGGCGACGGCGACGAACGGTGGCCGGAAGCGATCCGCCTCTTAACCGGGATGGCCGGCGCCAGCTATTTTATTCTCGTGCCGCCCAAGCGCCCGGGTCCGCCGCTTGCGAACGCGGAAAACTGCCTACGCAGCTTCGAGCGGATGGAAGCCAGGTTCAGTCCGTAACGGACCGACATCGCATCCGGTGCGGCGGTACACGATGCGGCCCACGCCACCTCCCAGCCCGCCAGGCGTCGTTTGTCAGCATCGCCCTCGTTTCACGCAGGAATAGCCCGGCGCGGCGACAAACCTTTGGGATATGAAAACCGGACCCAAAATCACCGACCTGCGTGTCGCGGTAGTCACCCGCGCGCCGATGACCTGCCCACTGATCCGGATCGATACCAATCAGGAGGGCCTGTATGGGCTCGGCGAGGTTCGCGACGGCGCCAGCAAGACGTACGCCCTGATGCTCAAGAGCCGGCTTGTCGGCGAGAATCCGCTCGACGTCGATCGGCTGTTTCGTAAGATCAAACAGTTCGGCTTCCACGCCCGCCAGGGCGGCGGGGTCTGCGCGGTGGAGATGGCGCTCTGGGACATCGTTGGCAAGCACTTCGGCGTGCCGGTGTACCAGTTGCTGGGAGGCAAGTTCCGCGACACGATCCGTATCTACGCCGATACCGACCTGGACCCGGACCCCAGCGTCGCCGGCCGGCGGCTCAAAGAGCGCCTCGACGAAGGCTTCTCGTTTCTCAAGATGGATTTCATGGGATTCGATCGTGCTAAGAATGTGCTGGCATCGCCCTCGGGCGCAATGCGCCTTCCCTCCCACCTCTCGCCACGCGATGTGCTGCGCACGCAACACATGTTTACCGGCATGGAGATGACCGGCGTTGAGATCGCTCGCGCCGTCGAGTACGTGGCCGAGGTACGGAGGATCGTCGGCCCGGAGGTTCCTCTCGCGGCCGATCACTTCGGCCACTACGGCGTCAATTCGTTCATCCGGCTCGGCAAAGCGCTGGAACCCTATCACCTCGCCTGGCTGGAGGATCTAGTGCCCTGGCATCACATAGACCAATGGAAGCGCATTACCGAGGCGATCGATCTTCCGACCTGCACTGGCGAGGACATCTATTTGAAGGAGGGGTTTCGGGAGCTATGCCGGAACCATGCGGTCGATATCGTCCACCCCGATCTAGCCACGTCCGGCGGCATCCTGGAGACGAAGAAAATCGGAGATATTGCCCAGGAGTTCGGCGTGCCGATGGCGATGCACTTTGCAGGCACTCCCGTCTCGTTCATGGCGAACGTGCACTGCGCCGCGGCAACGGAGAATTTCCTCGTCCTCGAGTTCCACTCGGTCGAAGTGCCCTGGTGGAACGATCTAGTCCAGGGAATTGAAACCCCGATCGTGAAAAACGGATATGTGAAGGTTCCGGACACGCCAGGCCTAGGCGTCACGCTAAACGAAGATGTCGTACGCGCGCACCTGATCGACGGCCGGTATTTCGACCCCACGCCGGAGTGGGATGACGAGCGCTCCGCCGACCGGCTCTGGAGCTAGTCGCAGGGGCCAGGTTGTAGGGGATAGGTTTTGGGGACGAGCTGTCGAAGAACTGGCGCTATACCCTCTCTACAACCTATAGCCCATAAGCTGTAACCTATAACCTACAATCTATAACCTACAGGAGCATAAGCAATGTGGCTGAATCGATATGACGACATCGTTCACTGGACGCGGCTGAATCCGTTCGATCGATTCCCTGATGGGCGACCACGCGTACCAGATGACATACTGGAGCGGATGAAATCCGTTACCGTCGAAGAGGCGTGGGGAGTACTGAAGGGCCACGGCTATAAGTTCCAGTACGAGGGGAACTGGCTCAACGTGCATCCGGAGCGCGTGCTCGTCGGCCGGGCCGTAACGGCGTCCTTCGTTCCGACGCGTCCCGACCTCTTCTCCGTAGTCGAGGAGTGGGGCAAGGCACGCGGAAGCGTCGGGCATCATAACTCCTATGTAATCGACACTCTGGTCGAGAACGATGTCATCGTTATCGACCTCTTCGGCAAGGTGAAGGACGGCACGTTCGCAGGTGACAATCTCGGTACCGCGATCGCGAATAAGACGAAGACCGGCATGGTGATCCACGGTGGGATACGAGATCTGGCCCGAGTCCAGGAGATACCGGGCATCGCGATCTTCACACGCGGCATCGACGCGTCCGCCATTCTGGACGTATCGATGAACAGCCTGAACGCTCCCATCCGGATCGGCGAGGCGACCGTGCTTCCGGGAGACGTCGTCCTTGGATCCTGCTCCGGCGTGGTCTTCATTCCGCCTCACCTCGCTAAGGAGGTCGTAGAGCGTTCTGAGCACATTCGTAAAGAGGATGAGTGGGGTCAGATACGAATACGTGAGAGCAAGTACACGTCCGGCCAGGTGGACGGCAACTGGAACGACGAGATGCGGGCCGATTTCGCTAAATGGTACGAGGAGAACAGGTAAGGCCATGACCAAAGTGCCGGGTCTCGACACCATCCTGGAATGGGGACTATCCGACCAGGCGATTCACGCGGAGGAGATACCCTGGGTGCCTCAGGGAGAGAGGGTCTGGTTCAAGCCGCTGCGCTTCGATCTTGCAACGGGACGGTGGGTCAACATCCTCAAAATCCTCGGGGGAGGCCGCGTCAGCCGGCACCGGCACAGCGGCGGCCAGGTGCTGGGCTTCTGCCTGCAGGGGAGTTGGCACTATCTGGAGCGCGATTGGGTTGCAAGGCCGGGCACGTTCGTCTATGAGCCTCCAGGCGATATCCACACGCTTGTAGTCGACGAAGACGAAATGCAGACCCTATTTCTGCTGGAGGGCACCGTTCAGTACCTGGACGACGACGACAATGTGATAACGCAGGACGACGTTTTCACCAAACTGGACCGCTATCTGAAGTACTGCAAAGACGAGTGCATGGAGCCGCAGAACCTCTGCTACTAGCGCATCTCCTCACGACTTGTTGTGGGGCTTCCAGGTTAACCCTTACCCTACCCCCCAGTGCGGGTTCAAGAACTCTCCCTATTCACTCGTACCTCGCTGGGAGAGAGCAAGGGCGTAGGCCTGTGTACACGATGTCGTGTGCTTTTGCACTAGCCTGCACTATTCGCGAAGCGATCCGTCGAGCAATAGTAGGGAAGGGACTTGTACCTTGCCGACTTGGTTCATGCACAACCCAAGCTAGCGCATGGGAGGAAGAAGGAACGCACGGCATGAACCGCGGCTTGTTTGACTTGACAGGCATGACTGCTCTGGTGACTGGCGGCGCTCAGGGAATCGGCGCCGCGCTTGCGATCGGCCTTGCGGAGGCCGGAGCCGATGTTGCGGTAGTGGATCAGCAGACAGCCGAGCTCACGCTGGATGTGATTCGATCGCTTGGGCGGACGGCGGTGGGAATCGTTCGGGATCTTGCGGGAACGACGCCGGAGAGCGCCGCGGCCCTCATTGAGCAGAGTGTACGATACCTCGGCAAGCTGGATATATGCGTCAACAACGCCGGCATCATCCGTCGGGCGCCGGCGCTGGAGTTCTCCGCGGCAGACTGGTCGTCCGTTCTGGACGTGAACCTTACCAGCGCATTCTTTCTAGCGCAGGCAGCCGCGCGCCACTTTGTCGCCCGTGGCGGCGGCGGAAAGATCATCAATGTAGTCTCGATGCTCTCCTTCCAGGGCGGCCTGAACGTGCCCTCATATACGGCCGCGAAGAGCGGTCTTGCTGGGGTGACGCGCGCCCTCGCCAATGAATGGGCGCCGCTGGACATCAACGTCAACGCGATCGCCCCGGGCTATTTCGATACGGACGTGACCGCCGGTATTCGTGCCGACGCAACGCGCGAAGCGGCCGTGCTCAGCCGGATACCTGCCAACCGGTGGGGTCGGCCGGAGGACCTCAAGGGCGCCGTAGTGTTCCTCGCTTCCGACGCATCACGCTACGTTCACGGCGCAATCCTGCCGGTGGACGGTGGGTGGTTGGCCCGATAGCGGCGAGTCATATGACAGCAGCGCTGTCTGGCCCGCGAGGTTGAAACCTCGGTCTACGCTTTCAAAACCCGACGTCTCGGGTTAGGTCCCTTAAGTCACGTACGTGCCGTATGGCCGCACGGACTTAGTAGACGTCGGCCGGGCCGTGCGACACCGGCGATTTGAAAAAGGCGGTGCGTCAATTTGCCGGCAAGGGAACCTCCTGAGTACAGAATGCGCAACGGCTCGCCGCGATGGGAATTTTGCTGAGGCAGTAAGGGCACTCGCGGGTCGTCTCAGGCGCGGGCGGCGCCGACTTCTGCTTTGACATCAGCCAGTTTACAGGCTTGACTACGAAGAGGAATACAACGAACGCGAGGATGAGAAAGCTGATAACGGCGTTCAGAAAATCGCCGATCAAAAACTTGCTGCCGTTCACCGAATAGGTAATGTCGCCGAGGCTGACCTTGCCGGGGATGCCGATCAGAGGGTTGACGATATCCTTCGTCAACGCGGTCACGACACCCCCGAACGCTGCGCCTATCACAACGCCGACGGCGAGGTCCACCACATTGCCACGCAAGATGAAGGCCTTAAACTCACTTCCGAAGCTCATCGGTATCCTCCTGGTAACGTTTCGCCAAACGCTTTTCATAGCACAGGCAGAGTGGGTCCGCGGCAAACTTACCCCAGCAAGGAAATCTCGCAAATCCTGCGCGCTCGTACAGTCGAATGGCTTCGGGCTGACCAATCCCGGTCTCTAATCGCAGCGTCCAAAATCCCATTGCACAGGCAAGGCTCTCGAGCTCCTCCAGGATGTGCCGCCCTACTCCGCGACCACGAACTTCTGGTGCGACATAGATCCGTTTGACCTCCGCAACATCCGGCGCGAATGGGATGATGGCTCCAGAGCCGAGCGGACGTCCTTCGATCCACGCGATCACGAGGCGGGAGTCCGCGCCGATGAGCCTATCAGGAGTAAACCTACAAGGCCCGGTTACGCCATATCGTGCTCCCAGGTCCGTCCACAACGCCTCCATGAGATGCACCGCCGCTGGGCTATACGGATCCTCGGTCGTTATCTGCAATGGGCAAAATGCTTTCAAGATGACCTACCTGAAGGACTTTCAATCGTAGCTCCCACAGCCTTCACCATCGCAGGTGACACGCCGAGGTCTTAGTGCGGCGCGTCCTGTTTCGGTGCGTTGGCGATCAGATACCTGCGCAACTGGTCCTGATCGGACGGAGTCCAGCGCGGCGCCGTCTTCTTGAATACTTGTCGGCAAAGTCATCCCCATGGCCACGGCGACGCCGGCCTGGGAAACGCTGTAGTCCAGCGTGTGTTGCTCCGCATTATAACAGCTGGTAGAACAGGCGTCAACAATCGAATATAGTCAGCCGGATAGCAATGAGCCGGAACCGAATTCCGGACGACCCCATCCTCTATTGGGCCACATCGCCCGCACGCTTAGCGGGCAAATCCCAAACTGCGGGCGCACATTGCATATCTGATTGGTGAATGATAAGAAGCGCGTCTGATATCGGAACGACGTCGTCGTCTTCAACCGAGTCAGTTAGAGCGGAGGTCGACGTCGATGACCAATCGTGACAATGCGGGCGGCCAGACGCGCCGGTCCAAGGATAGCGTCATGCGCCAGGGCCGAAGTAGGCGCCCGTAGTCACTTTGAACTCGCTGATGTTCGACGACGTAAACGTCCCTACGGGGCGTATGCCTTCGCTCTGGGGACCTCGGCCAAGTGCCCCGAAGGGGCACGAGATGCTGGCGGACGGTACTTCGGAGAGACTGAGGGCTGCCCTCGGTGCTCGAACCTAAGTGATATGGCTTGGCGACCGATCCGTCGCCGGGCCTTCCGCTTGTTCCTATCCATCATACTTGTTCCTATCCATCATACATGGTATTCTGCAACGGTACGTTGTGGTGGAGGCGTGGGATACCGTGACGAGCGGGCAAGAATGCAATACGGAACTGGTCGATTCGCCCGAATCTTGCGTGCGATTCGTGGAGCGGGTCGGGATTTGCGCCTGGCGCGATCAGCCCCGGCTCGCGGTTTTGCCATCGCTCGAACTAGCGACGCCCTGGCGGGGCAGCGAACTGACGAACAATACCTGGTTCTGGAAAGACGACCTTCATATTGCCCGGCGTCTCTACTTCGGGATGCTGATCGCACCGGACATGCCTGCGTTCGTGTCGCTCAAGCTCCTGCCCACGCTCATCGCGGCCCAAGGAGACATCGACGCGCGCACACTATACGAGAAGGGTCTGCTCGCTCCGAATGCACTGAAAGTCTACGAACACGTTCAGCGCGCCGGCCCTACCGCCACGGCCGCCCTCCCCTGGCCGCCTGGAAGTCGAATGCTGTATCTCGCGACTCTGCAGCAGAAGTTTCTCCTCACCAAATATGACCTGACCGGCCACACGCGCGGAACCTACGGCTACCGGTTGTGCCTGTGCGAGGAGGCGTTCGCAGCCAGCTTCGACGGGGCCGCCCGCCTGGACGTGCTCGGATCGCGAAACGCCATCGTAAGTCACCTCACCGAACATGGCGCCGCGATCACACTTGAGCGCGCAGCGCGTGTCTTCCGGTGGCAGCCGAACCCATAGGCTCGCCGATAACCGCGGTCGGAGTTATTTCATTTCAGTTCACCAGGTAAGAGTTTGTTGGATATTGGAATGAACGGAACGGGGACTGGGGACCCATCCGCACGGGTAAGTTGCGAGATGATCGTCGGGAGGCCGGGGGCCTGTAGCCGACAATTCGTAAGCGTCAAATATCGACCACCCTATGCTGCGTGCGCACGACGGACCGATTCCGAGTTGGATTATCGAGTGGAGCGAGCGGGGATGCGAAACTGTTCCTGGATAGGCTCAGACCATGGCAGCAGTAGGTCGAGTTGGTC
>JBBQVV010000347.1:0-7950 GCA_038211235.1 Chthonomonadales bacterium
TGCCTCCTCTTCCAGCGCATGCAGTAAGTAGACATGACTCTGAATCCGGGCCAGGTCGAGCTGCGTACGCCGATAGTCATCATCTACATGCTGCATACCGGCGACCAGGTAAGATGCAATTCCAGACACGAGGAGCGGAAGCGCAATAACGGTCCAATTTGGAAAGCGTACTACGAGCCTCCTTATGGATGGAACCAGTTTCACGATGAAAGTCATTTCTTTTCGTTGCCGAGGGCGAACTGCACGCCGGCGTCGATACTCAGGTCCGAGAGCCCGTGCGCGCTGCGCCGGCCTTCAACGGACCCATTGAGCGACTGGCCGTCAGCAATTTGACCACATACTCGACTCCAAACTGTGGCCGGTGGCGCGTCTCTTCCAGTGAATCGCCACTTCCCTTCAAGCGTGACGTCCCCCAGGCCCGTCGCTCGCCCACGACCGAACACACGCCTCGAAATGGCTGTCGCACCCAGAGTGAGCTGAAGATTGCTGTTGTATCCGTAATTGAGGTCGAGACTGGGAAGCTCCTGAGTCTCTTCACCCACGGAATGGCTCGATAGGTAACCGAGGTCTATTTCGAAATTGTGGCGCTCGCGCGTCTCCGGATCGCTCACATCGTACGGAGGGCCCGCCATGCAGGGCAGAAGGCAGGAGCAGCACAGCAGGGTCGTCTGAAGGACGATTGACGTTAGTCGCATACGTTGTCCGTCTTGCGGTCGAAATATTTAGTGTTCCTTCGGGGAAGTCAATATCGAGGTGTAACTGCTTATTCCACACACTAGCTAGTAAATGGGATCAACTAACGGGATCGAAGATTTGTGTTCGGTCAACACGGAGCTGTTATCACCCAAGAAGACTGCTGCATTGTCGCCGTTCCCTACCAGCAGCTGCTATATTCACGTATTTCTCGCGGAGGGCTTGCACGTAAACTGCGACAGTACACATTTGGAATCGATGTAGGGAATAGAACGGTATCATTGTTGCGCGCGAACTATCCCGATACCCTGCTCGCTCAGAATATGCGGCCATTGCATTGTGACATTCTGACAAGTCGGACGAGTTATGAAAATGTGACTATTGACCGATCTTATCGGTGTCGTCTGTACTTGGCGTTTGCGGCAATTCATGAAGATAGCCACTGCGCGTCGTTTCCTTGGTAATTACCGAACGAATGTGCAGTTCAGAAGTCATTTTATCTCGTATGGGCAGTTTTGATTCCAGTTCGGCGACACGCTCCGGGGAAAATGAATATGGCGTCCGAAGTACTGCCGTAATGACCTCCTTGCGGCCAACCATTTGGAAACGCAGGTCCGCGAGATGCACTCCCGAATACGCCACGAGGTCCTGTTCAAGCGAACGACGTGTTGTCGTTTCAAAGGACTGCTTATCTATAGATTGAGAGAAGTCATATCCCAGAATGGAAGCGAGTACCACCAGCAGCCCGAAACTCGCGGCATTTCTACTGGCAAGAAAGCGCCGGCCTTGCGGATGATCGCCCATTTTATGATAGCCATGTAGAAACATCACCACCGAGGATGCAAATTGGATCGCCACAAGGTTGGCAAAGAACAGCAGAAAGCCACCAAAGGCCAGTCGCGTCTCTCCTCGGGCCAGACAGATACTGCAGGTTGAAAGAGGTGGAACAAGCGCTGTAGCAATGGCAACGCCGACAAGCCCGACGCTAAGGCGCGGTGAGATCGTTGCATAGGCTCCGGCAGCGCCTCCTGCCAATGCGATCATAAGATCGAGGATATTCGGACTGGTCCGAGCGAGGACTTCGTCTGTGAGTGGCATGTCCTGGTGCAATTTGCCAATGAAAAAGGCGACGCCGAGTACGACACATACGCCGCCTGTCTCGGCGAGCAGCGCCTTTCGGAGAAGGGTATTATCTCCTCCGACAAGCGCTAGAGCGATACCGGAAATTGGCCCCAGGAGCATCGCGATAATCATGGCGCCGATCACGACCGCTGTGCTGTTTTGCAGGAGGCCATAGCAGGCAACCACCGTCGCCAGGGCGTTCATCGTGATGTACGGAACAGAGAGCATCGCATTCTCGCGAATGCTCGAGCAGACGGCATCTTTCGGATCGCGGGAATCCATCGGCGAGTCCTGAATAGGATTGCTCAATGATCTGTAACCCCTTCTGAATGTATGGTACGCCTACATATGTAGGGAATCTGATCTTGACAGCAGATCGAAAGAGCGCTTTTGGCCTAACTTGTCTCGGTATCGCGAAACGGTTCCGAAGTTCGTGGCGCTATTTGCCGAAGTCTGCGTAGTAAGCGAGTCACGGTTACTCCCTGAACTGTCACGGAGAACAGAACGACGGCGAATGTAACGCGTAGAAGCGTTTCGCGTTCCGGCATCGTTGCTGGCAGTCCGAGAACGAGTGCCAGCGCACCGCGCAGTCCTCCCCAAAAAAGAATGTGCTGGTGCGCGCTGGCAATCCGCCAGCGTGAGCGCATAAAGAGAGCGGAACAGCCGTAGACCGCCAGGGCGCGTCGCAGTAGCGCAAACGCGATGGCCGCAAGGGTTGGAAGTACCAGCGAGCGGAAATCGTGGTGCGCAAGCCGCATACCAATCATGAGAAAGATGAGAGAATTCGCTAGGAACGCGACGTACTCCCAGAAAGAGATGACTTCCTCTCGCCCCTTATCGCTAATGGCACCCAGCGAACCCAGGTTGCCGAGAAGCAGGCCGGCGGTAAGTGTGGCCAATACGCCTGACAGGTGGAAATGCTCTGCCAGAAGAAAGGAGCCATAGCAGCAACCCCCGAAAAGGTAATTTCCACCAGATGATCAGTTGTACGCCCCGCCAGTAGCAGCGCAATGCCCCCGATGACGAGACCGCAGACTATTCCACCAAAGATCGTGACCAGAAAGCTTTGTGCGACCCAAACCCAGGTGAGCGCACCTCCTGTTGAGACAGCAAGAGCTACGCTAAACAGGACCGCCGCTGTACCATCGTTAGAGAGACTTTCGGCCTCGACTAGAAGCCGTAATCGTCCTTTCACTCCGGCTTCTTTGAAGGTAGCAATCACGGATACCGGGTCCGTCGCCGCCAATAAGACGCCGAATAGGATGGCAGTTTCCACTTCCAGTTGGCAAGGAAATGAATACCGACCGCAATAATGCCAGTTGCGATAAGAACGCCAAGCGTCGCCAAAGTAACAACGACAAGCAGATCTTTGAGTAACTCTTTCCAGGGTATTTGGAGCGCTGCTTCGAAAATCAGTGGCGGTAGGAAGGCGGTAAAGATCAGGCTCTTCGTGAGATGAATATCGAGGTGCAGCGGCAATAGTGCCAAGGCCAATCCGGTGAGGACCAGTCCCACCGTGTACGGAAGCCGTAATCTGCGTCCTAACATTGAGACAGCTGCTGCCGCAAGGAGGAGGACTACGATGCGTTCAATTGTTATTTCCAAGGGAGTGGCCTCGCACACGAGTTTGGACGAGGTAATTGGTAAGGGTCATTTCTTTGATCGGACCAATTCGCCCTGCGATTCGTCGCTTCGGGATGCGCAACCTTCAATCAGGCGTGGCGCTCGTTGACCGAGGAAATACAATGCCATTATGGTCCGCCGAATCCGCCACTTCATTCGGATTTTGGATGACGAGGGTTTGAATATTGGTCGGCATGGAAATGTGCTCCCGGTCGAAGGCTTCTTTAACTCGTAGCATACACTCACTTCCCACACGCAGATAATCGGCTCGTTGGGAGTTGGTATAGAATCGTAGCTTCAAGTTGACGGTTGAGGCGACCAATTCGTCCACGAGCACATCGGGAGCAGGTTCCTCGGCCACCCCTTCCACACCGCGAATGGTCTGCAGGGCGGTGTCCTGCGCCTGTTTGATGTTGTCGTCGTAACCAATACCGAGGACAAATTCGCGTCGCCGTACTGGACTGGCGGTGTTGGACGTGACTACCGACGTGAACACATCTCCGTTGGGAATGATGACAAGCCTATTGTCATAAGTGCGCAGGTAGAGCGCGCGGAGTTCGATCCGCTCGACGGTTCCCTCGAATTCTTTCACTATGATTTGATCGCCGATATGGAATTGTCGGCCCATAAGCAGCATGAAGCCTGCAAAGAAGTGAGAGAGTATGTCCTTGAACGCGAAACCGAGCACGAACCCTGAGATACCCAGCGTTGTAGCAATGCTTCCGCCCTCCAGCCCCAGGGTGGACATAATGGCGAGCAGCCCGATGATCCAGGTACCGTAGTAGACCATAGCGCGCACCAGATGGCGGATATTGCCGTCGAAATGCGTTCGTTCTATGATGGATTTGACGGCCCAGCGATTGAAGCGAGCGACCAGCCAAAAAATGAGTGTCAGTAAGATGGCTCCTCCAAGGCGGGGAAGCCACTTCAGCAAAGAGACGAGCAGATCTGAGAATGAGTTGCGAATGAGGATGCCCGAGCCTGTGAGTGGATTTGAACGGACCGAGCGAGCATCTCTAACCGCTTCTGTCATTTTCTGACCCCATTGAATTGCCAGCGCCTCGCGAGTCGTAAGAGAGTCCTGCGCGTCGCCATCAGTCACCGCTAAAATCGAATCTCCATCCAGTGTAATCGTAGACTCGGTACCGGTTACGGTAAGGTTGGCGCGACTGAACGGAGGCAGCGGCCCCAAACGCGCAGTAAGACTGCTAAGTCTGCGGTTTACTTTATCGGCGCGTTCCGCGGCAGACAGACCCCGTACACCCATCACATCGAAGAGTGTGCGTCCCTCCACTTTGACGGGTGCATAGGTAGTGGTGTCGCTACCCGAGGAGGGAGGGGATTGCCCACTTGTTCCCTGTGGCCGGGCGGCAGCCGGCAGGAGAAGCATGAGCGCAATAACGGTCACTACCGTGCAGTCGGAACATTTCATTAAACTCGATCTTTCGTCATCTATGTTAAATAGTCAGGCGGACGCCGCCTGGATCTGCACGATTGTGAGGAAGGCGCTCTCCCGACGTTGATGACTCGTAAATACGTACGTCAATTCCTTTTCGCGATGTCCGGCTTCCTGCTGATCGGGCCAATGTCGATCGGCTGGTCAACAGTATCGTGCGTCTTGGATCCGGCGGCCGTCCCAGCATCCGGAAGCGCGTCTGCTCGGGCCCGGTCCCGCAGGGCAACGTAGACCTGTTTGGCGACGCGATAACCAACAATCACCTGATGATTGCGCATGCGGTCTGGGTCCATCGGCTCGGTGGAATAGATCGGCGCCATGCTGATGGTGACGGTCCGGATGTCTTTCGACGCCAAGCCGGATCCATCACCGCGTTCCGGACCTTCTCGGAGGCGGCGGCATTGGCGCTTGCGGCGGTCGCGGACGAGGGATCCTCCGCTACAACGCCTGTCGTGATCTCAGCTTTGTCGGGTCGCGCGCTGAGTTGCCCCTGGTGGCGACGGTCAACCGGCGCGCGATGATGTGTTCTGGTTCACTCGGCGGCTGTGGTTGTTACGTCCGCGCGCCGGAAACCGTCAGCGCCGCGAGAACGGCCAGAGCAGAATGCGGTACAAACCGTCCGCTCTTGGGATTATTCCTCGATGCCACACTATGGAAACCCGACACCGTCGACAACGACCTTTGTTGACCAGAGCAATATGAACAGAAAGTAAGTCAGTCGTTTAGGGCGTCTCCCTGGTCCAAGCGATGGCAGCTCCGTGGAAAACGATTTCTCTGCGCCGCACAGCTTATTCCCGGGATCTATTCCGCAGTTTCGCAGCCGTTGCGCAGGAGAGCCACGGCACCCGTTGCCTCTGGAGCAACCATCGCCATTAATCGGACATGCGCCTCTAGACGAGTGCTTGCGGTCGGTATCCATTCGCGGCTACCTTGCCGGCAGCTAACCACGATGCAACCAGGTGGCAGTCCGAGTTCCTTAACTTCGCGACCTTCAAACGGCGAACCTGGCTCGACTTCGACCTCCAGTACCAGCGGCTCTTTTGGGTCCGGAATCGGTCCCCCATGCATCAAGTCCCGTTCCAGAAGGTTCTCGTAAATGGGGAGTTCGCCCATCGCTTCGGCGACGAGATAGGCACAGAAACACGCCACAAGGAGCGGAAGCATCTGAGCATAGTTGCCCGTCATTTCGATAATGAGCACAATGCCGGTAAGCGGGGCGCGCACAATGGCAGCAAAGTAGGCGGCCATGCCGACAACCGCAAAAATCGCCGGGACAGGAACCAGGCGAGGAAAGAGGAGGTGGGTGACTTCGCCAACACCCAGACCGACAAGCGCTCCCAGTACGAGCAGCGGAGCAAAAATGCCTCCTGGTGCACCGGTCCCATAGCTTGCCATGGAGAGTCCAAAGCGAAGCAGAAACCAGAGGGGGATGGCAGCCAGGGCCGTATGCCCCTGGAGGAACCGCTCTGCCAGTTGATGTCCGCCGCCGAGTGCCGCCGGCGAAAACCATCCCACGAGACCGACTACCGCACCCACAAGGGCCGCCGCAAGCAACGCGAACTTTGGTGCGACCATCGCGAAGAGATTCAGCGTACGGATGAGGCAGCGATTATAGACGACTCCCAGGAAGGCAGCTGCTACGCCTAGAACTGCAAACGCAGGAAGTACCCGAAGATCAGGAACGGCATAGCTCGGAATCCGAAAGACGGGAAGCTGTCCGGAGGCAAAGCGGGCGACGATATCAGCGACTACAGCCGCGATGAATACCGAGCCGAAGACGGCCTGGCGGAAATCCTTCTGAACCTCCTCCAGAACGAAGATGACGCCCGCGAGCGGGGCGTTGAAAGCCGCGGCCAGGCCCGCGCCCGCTCCTGCGGCGATGAGGGTGAGGCGGTCGCGCGTGCCCGCTCTAAGCCAGCTTGCGACGGCATCGCCTACGGCTCCGCCCATCTGTACGGTCGGACCTTCACGACCCAGTGCCAGGCCGCTGCCTATGGCGAGAGCCCCGCCAAAGAACTTGACGGGCAGCACCCGCTTCCAGTCGAGTTCGCGGAAGCGATGCAGCACCGCCTCCAGATGCGGTATGCCGCTGCCGGCAGTTTCGGGCGCAAAGCGAGTGACGAGCAGTGCCGCAAGCGACGCTCCAACGGCGCCGAAACAGATCGGAAGCAGACAACCGAAGGCAGGATAGTGGTGTGCCCAGCCAATCAGTGCGTTGCGCAGGTTATCACCCACGGCAAGAATGGCGCGAAACGCGACCGCGACAAGTCCCGCCAGTAGGCCCACGAGAGCCGCGCGGGGAAACAGCCGTCGTCGCTGTTGGCTTACCTGGAGATACTCCCGTATCTCGGATTGCGCCTGAGTTTGTGCTACGTCCATCGATACGCGAGACCGAGGAGCTTCGTTATTCAAACTGGTCATATCTCCTCTACAGTCTCAATGGGATTTGTCTCATCTGGATGTCCGTAGAGATCATGCGCGTGACAGAACTCCTCCATGAGAGCAAGAATTCGCGCGATACGCGGCCCTCGTATCCGATAGATGCGATTGACGCCTTTGTGCTCCACCGCCAGGATGCCGGCCCGTGTTAGGATGGCGAGATTTTGCGAGGTAGCGGACTGACCCAGCGACAACGCCGCGCAAATCTCGTTGACGCTCATCTCGACATGACAAAGTAACTCGGCGATTCGCAGCCGGGACGGGTTGGACAGAGCAAAGAAGATCTGAACGGCGCGTTCCTGAGTACGGTCATTCATTCAAACATCCTCTGTGAATCGCATATTAGAAAATCATAATACCCTAATAATGTTGACGCTTTGGCCATGCTCCAGATTCGTGATGCCGCTTTTGAACGTCGGTTCAGCCGCCGGCCGATCGCTCTTGATGGAATGAACCGCCTTTATCCCATATGAGACCTAGAAGCGTGATGAATAATCACGATTTTGCGGCGCAGGTTGCTCTGCTTGCAAAACTGAATGTCTGCGATTGCGTCTGCCCCTAAGGGTGCGTATCCCTTTCCGGTGGCAGCGTAAGGGGCGTTGCAGGCATCGTAGGGC
>JBBQVV010000348.1:0-7935 GCA_038211235.1 Chthonomonadales bacterium
TGGCTACAATGGGACCCAGCTGTACTATCGCCGAGAAAGCGGCTCCGGGATCCGGCTGGTGGAACAGTTGGGGCACAATTGCCATATGCGCGGTACTGCTGACCGGCAGGAACTCCGTCAAGCCCTGCAGAAGGCCAAGCAGAATGGCCTGGAGCCAGCCCATGGGTAGTACGTCGCCAGTCAAGACCAATTCCGCTTCTCCTTGCCCCCGCTCAGGTATCGCCTATTAATGTTTCGCCCCTTCACACTCGCGTTTTCAGCCCCCGAGCCGAGCGACATACCGGTGCGTCACCACATTGGAGTATACCGTTGCGCCGCCCGATTCCAGCGGGCCAGGCATGGCGATTTTGCCGGCGTCGATTGACAGCGACCCTTCAAATCTGTATACTGGAAACCAGTACGACGAGAGCAGCGCAACCATTCCCCTAGTCATCAACCGAGATATGCGCGCCAACTTCCAAACCATGAACCCGGAGCAGAGAGGCGGCACTCTTTGGAGACGATTAAGATACGCGGCGGAAAGCCGCTGTACGGAAATGTAACCGTCGGAGGGAGTAAGAACGATACAGTTGCAATCATGGCGGGCGCCCTGCTCGTACCCGGCAAGACAGTTCTCCGAAATGTGCCTCGTATCCGCGACGTTTACACTCTGATTGAGATCTTCAGCCGCCTTGGCGCGGTGTGTGCGTTCCTCGACGACGGTTCCCTGGAAATTGACGCAACTAACCTCACTACGTCCGTGGCGCCCAACGAGCTTGTCTCCAAAATGCGCGCTTCGTTCTATGTGCTGGGCGCCCTCCTGTCACGATTTGGCAAGGCATGTGTCGCAATGCCGGGTGGCTGCGATATCGGCGCACGACCTGTAAACTTTCACGTCCGTGGCCTGGAGCAGCTGGGCTGCCATCTGCGCCTGGAACACGGTATCTACTACGGATTCGTGCGGCGACGAATGGTCGGGTCAACCCTCTACCTTGAGTTCCCCAGCGCAGGCGCGACACAGCATCTGCTGATCGCCGCAAGCCGCGCGTGCGGGCGCACGGTGATCGAAAACTGTGCAACCGAGCCGGAGATCGTCAGCCTGGCGGATTTCCTGAACGGATGTGGCGCGCAGATCCAGGGAGCGGGCACGCCGACCATTGAAATTGAAGGCGTCGACGCGCTCCATGAATCGGACTATAGTGTGATCCCGGATCGGCTTCAGGCCGGGACTTACGCCGTCGCGGCCGCGATTACGGCCGGTGACGTACTCATCGAAGGCGCAATTGCCGACCACTCGCGTCCCCTGCTATCCAAGCTCGCGGAGGCCGGAGTGGAGGTTCAGAGCACATCGCGCGGCCTTCGCGTTCGCCGCGTTGGGAAGATCTGCCCTACCGACATCAAGACGATGCCGCATCCCGGGTTTCCAACGGACATGCAGCAGCCGTTCGCTGCGCTGATGTGCCTGGCAGACGGCGTTTCAATGATCACCGAAACACTCTATGAGAGCCGGTTCCGGTACACGACCGAACTGGAACGGATGGGGGCCGACATTCGGGTTGACGGCAGGACGGCGAAGATAACCGGCGTGGAGAAGTTTAGCGGCGCCAGAGTCACATGTACGGATCTCCGGGCCGGTGCCGCGATGATATGTGCGGCGCTTGCGGCCGATGGCGAGACGGAGATCGACGGTTTGACGCATCTCGATCGAGGATATGAGAACATCGTTCCGAACCTCCAGGGTCTGGGTGCGGAAATTGTTCGGCAAGGGCCGACGTAGACAGACCGTCAGGAGAGAGTGACCGCATGTGGAGCCTCATCCCCGAACTTGGGGTCGATCTCGGTACAGCCAACCTGCTGGTCTATGTGCGGGGCAAGGGAATAGTGCTGCGGGAACCGTCGGTCGTCGCGATCAACAGTATAAGCAAGAAGGTAAAGGCCGTCGGGGAAGAGGCGAGACTGATGCTGGGCCGTACGCCCGGACATATCGTCGCAGTACGGCCGATGAGCGACGGAGTAATCGCCGACTATACTACGACGCAGAAGATGCTCGAATACATCTTCTCCAAGGTGGTGAAACGAAACCGCATCTTCAAACCGCGCGTACTGGTGTGTGTTCCGTCCCAGGTTACGAGCGTCGAGCGGCGGGCGGTGATTCAGGCCGCCGTGGAAGCCGGAGCGCGAGAAGCCTATACGATCGAGGAGCCGATGGCGGCCGCGATCGGCGCCGGCCTTCCGATATCGACGCCCGGTGGAAACATGATCGTCGATATTGGCGGCGGAACGACGGACATCGCCGTCATTTCACTCGGCGGCATCGTTGCCAGCGAGAGTCTCCGCGTCGCGGGCAATCGGATGGACGAGGTAATCATCCGGCACATCAAGGCAGCGTACAGCTTGATGATCGGCGACCGGACCGCGGAAGACATCAAAATGCGGATCGGGTCGGCCTATCCGTTAGAGCAAGAGATGTATCTGGACGTGAAGGGACGTGACATGGTCGCGGGACTGCCGAAGACCATTGAGGTTTCGTCTTCGGAAATTCGCGAGGCGCTGTCTGAGCCCGTGACCCAGATCGTGGAGAAGGTCAAGCGAGTCCTTGAGAGGACGCCTCCCGAACTTGCCGCGGACATCATCGAGCGAGGAGTCGTACTTACGGGCGGAGGCGCGCTTCTGCGCGGGCTGGACCGGCTTCTCTCCGCCGCGACGGGGATTCCGATCTACGTCGCGGAGGACCCGCTGTCTTGCGTGGCGATTGGCACCGGCCGCGCTCTAGAGGAGCTTTCCGCCATCCGGGAGAGCGCCATTATTACAGGATGATCCACATGAAGACGCCGATACTTGCACTAGCCTCTTGCGCCGTCGCGCTCTGGTGTGGCGGCGCTTATGCTGCACAACTCCCCTCCGACGTTCGATCGAACCACTGGGCCGCCGCCGCGGTCACCCGGTCGCTACAGTCCGGGTTACTGCACGTTCAATCCGACGGCAGATTTCACGGCGACGCCAAAGTCACCCGGCTTGAAGCTGCCCAGGCGCTGGCAACTCTGGGTCGCGCTCTGACGGCCGGCACGTGGAAACCCGCGGGACGCAGCCACCCGGTTACAGACTCCGTCGAGCCGCTATGGGCACAGACTGACTGGAAGACGGCTCCCGTCCGACGGTACGCGTTCGCGGTCATCGTAACGCGAATGGGAGACTTTGTCGCAAACGGCATCGCCCATCACACGTCCGCTGACGGCATCGGCAAGTCCGAGGTCCTGCCCGACGTGACGGTTACCTTGCCGACGACCAGTCCTGGTTTCGCGGCAGTCACCTATCTCGCGCACAATCGTATGGTGAAACCCGGCTCGCCGCTGCTAAAGGCGGACGACGGCATCGTCCTGGGCGGCGATCTCAGCCGTGCACTGGCGGAGCTTGCGACGGGTGTTACGGACAGGCTGACCGACCTCGGCAAGAATGCCGACGGCTCTACGCCAGACGATGCGCTTCGGACGCCCAAGAAGCTATAGCGATGTTGTTCGGGAAGATCCTGACTTCCTTCACAGGACCGGCTTTCGTGGGACTTTGCAACCCCTATATCAGAGAGGTCCAACCCTATCGCGGATGTAATTGGAGCCGGGAATGACATCCACTACTGGACCCGTCCGCTGTAAGTGCCGCAGGCAGGCCGAGACCGGCCTGCGATGTTCGCGCTGCTTTGTTCCGATCTGCCCCGACTGCTCTCGCCCCGCTCCGGTCGGCATGCTTTGCCGTGAATGCGCCCGCGGCAAGCCATCTCACCTGTATATGGTCGATCCCAAGAGTTTCGCGCTTGCGCTGCCCGTAACGCTCGCCGCCGCGCTGTTCGGCGGATGGCTCATGTCAACCGTGCGCGGGATCGGCTTTTTCGGGATGTTCGCCGGATTTCTGTACGGCATGGCGGTCGGCGAGATCGCGCTCCGGCTCACCGGACGCAAGCGCGGGGTGCAGATCGAGCTCATGGCGGGCGCGTGCGTATTCATCGGCCTCATTGGTGGCTATACGATTCACTTCCTAACCCAGAGCCAGCTCCTCGGTGGACAGGTTGCCGGCGGCGAAGAATCGGTTTCCGTCTCCCGTGTTGCGCTCATGTATCTGCTCGATCCCTGGATGTACGTTACGATCGGCGTGTCAGTATTCGGAGCCATCAGCCGCATCCGCAACATCGGATAGTCGCCGCGCGCGGCGGTCGAAATATGCACTCACACTGCGTGCTCACGCTAGCTGCTTCATGTCCCTATTCTGCAAGCCCAGCCTGCGGGGATCTGGTCCCTACTACCTCCGGCACGATTACAAGCCCCAGCGCAAACCGCCATATCCAAGTTTTTTGTTGCCGCGCAAAACCGCTGGGCCGGGATATCCGCCGCGGACCGCGACGACGTAAACGCCTGCGCTCGGGAACCTTCGGCCAAGTGCCCCTATGGGGCACGGAACTCAGCTGGATCCGGGCGGACCCAACGCTTGTGCGCGGCAACAGTTCTTTTCGCATTTTCCTCAAAAAGCTCAAATTGATCCGCCTGCGATCAATCCTGATGGAGCCGGCTTCAAGGACGTCGGCTTGATGAAGACGACCAGGCGGCCAGAGGACGTGGGACGATTCAAAGTTCCGACTTTGCGCAACATCGCAGTTACCGCCCCTTACTTCCATAACGGTGTCGCGCAAACCCTCGAACAGGTGGTTCACTTCGATAACAAGAGGAACTCAGGCTTCATGTCTCCGCCCGAATTCCCTGCGACGATGAACCGAGAAGAGCTTGGCGACCTTAAGCTCACCGACAGCGAGGAGCAGGATGTCGTCGCGTTCCTAAAGACCTTCACGGACGGCTACACGCCATAGACCCCCCTCGCGAGAATACAACGGAGCCAGGGTAGCCGTCATGGCCCTGGCTCAGTTGTGTTTCACTGTAATCACTATCTCCCATCACCCGAATGCAAGGCTAACGTTGGACTTGCGGCGACGCCTTCATCGCACGGGATGAAGGATGGGGTAATCCATTGCAAGGACGTTACGACTATGTTAGAATGGAACGCAGGTCGCGCGCCTGCCGTACAAGTGTTGGTCAGGCAAATTCGATTACAACGTCCGCGACAAACCAGTCGAACCAATTGTGGGCAGACTTACTGCCGAAGCTTATGGATAAGAGGTAAGCCATGGAGACTGCCACGTGTGAGGGCGCATTCCCCACCCTCACACCCGCGGAGATTTCACAAATCTCCTCTATGGGCCGTCACCGCGATTTCGCGGACGGCGACGTCGTGTTCCGTGCCGGGGACCGAGACATCGACCTCTTTATCGTCATTGAGGGCGAACTCGAAATCATCAACCCCACGGATGGAGACCGGCGCGTTGCCCTTCACCTGAAAGGCGAATTCGCCGGAGACATCGACCTGCTCACCCGACGCCCCGTCGTCGTTACCGCAATCGCTCGCGGACGGACGCAGCTGCTTCAGGTTCCCAGCGCAAGGGTTCGCGAGGTTCTGCTCAGACTTCCACAGATCAGTGAAAAGTTGATACGAGCCTTTCAGGAGCGGCGCACGCTGCTGGCGCGCCACGGAAACGTCGGCATCAAGGTACAGGGGCCGGCCGGCTGTAAGGAGACCAACCTGATCCGAGAGTTCCTGGATAAGAACTTCGCCCCCTATCGCTGGATTGATTCCGCCAACGCCAACGCGCCCGATCGATCGGACAAGTCAGAGGAATCCGGCCGGACCAGGGAGGACCATTCATTCGGTGGAGAAACTCCCCACGGGCCGATCGTGGATTGCGGCAACGGTGTCGTCCTGACGGCGCCGACGCTGCAGGAGGTCGCCCGATGTGCGGGCGTTTGGCAGGCGTGCCCCGTCGAGGCCGTCGACCTTGCCATCGTCGGCGCAGGCCCCGCCGGGATGTCGTCGGCCGTCTATGCCGCGTCCGAAGGACTGTCGACACTAGTGCTGGACGCGCTGGGACCGGGCGGGCAAGCAGCGGCGTCCTCGAAGATCGAGAACTTCATCGGTTTTCCGTCTGGACTATCGGGGACCGAGCTCGCCACACGCGCCGTCATACAGATGTTGAAGTTCGGCGCACAAATTGTGGCGCCCGTGAGAGTCGTACGGCTCGATCCCTCCCGGGAAGCGGACGGCCTCCACCTGCTGCACCTGGACTGCGGGAGCGTGGTCAAGGCGAAGAACGTACTGATAGCCGGCGGGCTAACATGGCGACACCTGACGGCTCTGGGGACGGATCGCTATGAGCATGTCGGCATATACTACGCCTGCACGACGACGGAGACGACGCTGCATCAGGGAGAGCAGGTCGCGGTCGTCAGAGCCGGAAACTCCGCCGGCCAGGCGGCGATGTTTCTCGCCGAGCAGTGCGCGCATACTGTCCACATTCTGATGCGTGGGGACGACCTCGGCGCGTCCATGTCGCGCTATCTGGTTGAGCGGATCGAGGCGACCAAGAACATCCAGATCCATCGCAACGTGGAGATTTCGCAGATCCTCGCGGACGGCAAGCTTCGAGGCGTCGAGTTGACCACCGCGACCGGCAACCGGTCAACCATTGATGTCGGCGCCCTCTTCGTGTTCATCGGCGCGGTTCCTCAGATCGACTGGCTCCCTTCCTCGGTCGCTCGCGACGAAAAGGGATTCCTGCTGACGGGCGCCGAAGCCGCCAGTTCGGGTGCATGGCCGCTCAAGGATCGGGCCCCGTGCCCCGTGGAGACCACCATTCCACGACTATTCGCCGCAGGTGACGTGAGGTCAGGATCGACCAAGCGGGTGGGCTTCGCCGTTGGTGACGGCGCATTGGCTGTTGCCTGCATCCACACGCTGCGATAGCCTAACGCGAAGACTGTGCCGCGTTGATCGGATAGCCGTGCCACACATACTCCAGGGCCTGGGGCAGGGTCTGGCCGACGACGCGACCGTCGACATGGCCGGCCTCGCGCGCAAATACGTACTGGTAGTGGTATCGCTTTGCCTTCAGGACACCGGCCATTCGCTCGTTTGCCATCACCCAGTTGTGATATGTGGATTCCTCGTCTCGATATCGGATATCGTGCTCGCCGACTTCCATCCAGATGCGCAACGGCTTCGCTCGCGACTGCGGTATGAAGTGCTCGTGGTACTCCCATGCGCCGTGCGGCGACGCCGGATTCGTCGGAGACTGCTGATTGACGAATGTGCCCGAGTACGAAAGGACCCGGTGGTACCGCTCCGGATGGAACCAGGCCATGGTGAATGCACACGCGCCTCCGGAGCTGCCTCCCATTGTCATTCTCGCGTTCGGATTCTTGGAGAAGGTCACGTGGTAGTCCTGGGTAATCTTTGGGAGAACCTCCGTCTCAATGAACTCCGCGTATCTGCCTGAAACTGTGTCGTACTCCAGGCCCCGCTCACTGCCCTGCGCGTCGCCCCCTCCCGAATCGATCATTACCGCGACCATCACGGGGAGACGATGGTCGGCGATCATATTGTCCAGGATCGTCGGAAGCTGATGCGAGCCCATGCTGTCCTGCGATACCAAGAACGGGGCCGGCGTTCCGGCGACGTACTGGTGCGGTACATAGACGGTCACGCGTCGCTGGTACGGAACGACCGTACCCGGAGCCGATTTGCTGATCCCGGGATAGATCTTGCTATCGGTCGAATTCATTGTGAACTGCGAAACCGTCCCCTTTGGAACGTCGTCACGCAGCGTTAACTCCGGTGCTGCGGCATAGGGCGGCCCGATCACGAAGTCTCCGTCTCCCGAACCTGCCGATAGCGGCGGGCGACTTGTAAGATCCAGGCCTGGCGTCTGCACCGGGCTGAGATCTCTCAGCGCGATAAGTCTCCTGGTCGTGCCCATTCCGGCGATCGCGATGGTCATCAAGCAAAGCGCTGAAACGCCGACGCGTAAACCATTCTTCATTCTCAAATCCTCTCGTGATGCCGTTCTACTTGGGTTTTTGGTCC
>JBBQVV010000349.1:0-7934 GCA_038211235.1 Chthonomonadales bacterium
AAGACGGCCCGTGCGCCGGCGTGCCCTGTTTTACCGGGACATGCTGGTACGAGTATACAATGCAGTTGATGCCGCTGGCCTCACGTTGCGATACGCTCGCGGTACTGACACCGTTTCTCGCCTTTGGCCGGGATGATCCGCACTATGGCCCGAGGGCGGGCTGGGTGAAGGAGGCTCTGGCCTCGTTTGCGCAGATGCCGCCGAAGCGGAACGGGAGTGCGATACCGGCGGATCGGCTGATTGCGGTGCTGCAAGGCTGGGAGATCGGTCCTGAGGAAATAAAGGCGCAGGTCGAGCGCGCCGGCGAGGCGGGCGCAGCCGGGTACATTGTCTCGAGGATGAAGATCGACCAGGGCTGGGAGCCTCGCATCGTGAAGGCCGTGCCGCCCCCCGGCAGTTCAGATTCGGCCGACCCGCATGCGGGCCATAAATTGCATGAATAATCTGTGTTCCCGCCGCGGACTGGCGCAGCGCAAGTTGAGAGTATGGTTTGCGTTGGCCAGGAAGAAATCATGTGGCCCACATTTGAGGTAGCGGCTGCACAGGCAACCCCCGGCAACAAAGGGTTAACCGTCAGAGCATTGGCTGCCGAATGACGGTTTTCCATCTCGCTGGGTTCGCTTTTCGAATGTCAGACAAGTATATCTCGTGGTGCTTTCCGGTCCGTTTAGTGTCTGAATCGATGAAGTCATGCACCCTTTCAATCGTTGGGCCCTCTTCGGAGAACGGACCAACGTGCAGTATCTGCGCGCACTTCCCCTCGGAATACTCCTCGAATCGCAATTTCGCCAGGGCTATGGGATTCTTCTTCGTTTTCACTTCGGCGATAGCACTATCGATAACAGTGGTCGACACAAAGGACGGCTGCATAATCATCATGGTCCACTTCCAGTCGGATTTGTCTCCGGTTGTGAACGTGGACATGTCGTCGGCCCACCAGAGCCCTTCCAGCGGCATGACGGCATAGTCTATTGCCTGTGCCCCCTTCTTGATCATGAACTTCACGGTATATGAAACCGCAAACAAGGCCTCCACGGCTTCGGTGTATTCCTTCGATGTATTGGGATCACCCTCGCCATCCACCATCAAATAATTGAGCGGTGGAACTTCGACCTCCAATACCTCCTTGGCGGATGGTTGATATAGATGCTTCAATTCGTTTTTGAGATCGATCTTTTGCACGGACCCTCCTTATGACGACTTAACCACTGAGTTTTCCGCACCTCGTTATGTAACCTGGTTGATCCGACTACCAGCTGTAGCGAAGCGGAGGCTGGGCGGTCGGTTGGAGCGCCTTGTTAGACCAGTTTGTGACTGACCACTACGCGAGTCTCAATGGAGGCATCGACGCTGAAGTTGTTGAGGCACCCTTGACAACGGGCCAGGGCATTTACAGTGCCTCAAAGCATTCCCATAGCGCAGGTGGAACTTGTCGCTATGTTATTTGGTCAAGGTTATAGTTGCCTCCACTGCTTATCCGCTTGTGCGCTCAGAAAAGGAGAGCTGTTATGTTGCCTCCGGCGTCCCTAGCTCTTCCCACGTCACCTGATAGGCTCCCCGCAAGTTCGGTCAACTCGGTCTTACATGCGGTCGGGGTGTTGAGACAAGCAACTGTTACCAGTGTGCATGTAGAGCCCGTGCTCGACAAGGCCAGTTTCAACGCCCAGATTGTACGCTTACATGTAACCTATGACAGACCAGAGCCTGGAGCTCCCTCCTCGCTCATCGCCAAACTTCCTACCCTCAAAGAGGGATTGCATGAGAATGCAATGGTCGTTCGCCCTGGCACAACAGAAACCTGGTTCTATCGAACAGCCACCACGCGGACGCCTGTAAACGTACCCCGCTGTTACTATAGCTCTGTAGATGACGTCTCTGGAGCTTCCGTGTTGCTTCTGCAAGACTTGGCTCCTGCACAAACAGGAAATCAGATCGAAGGCATGGCGTCCACCCAGGCAGAACTGGCTCTGCAATCTCTGGCTCGTCTGCATGCGACCTGGTGGCGAGGGGAACAGACCCCAGAAATCCAGGAGCTATCTCATCTGCTCAGTCCTGCGGATGTTGCCCAGAATCTGGTCGAACAGTTCTATCGCGACACCTGGCCTCGCTTTGTCGCTCGCAATGCCGGGCAGATACCCGCAGAAGTGCTGCAGTTCGGGGAGCATCTGGTCGGTCGGGTCGCTGCAAGTGAAGCACTCCTGGACGCTACTCCCAAAACCCTGATCCATGGCGATTTTCGCCTGGAGAATATGCTCTTCGGAGCGCACGAGGGACAGCCCGCCTGCTGGGTTATCGACTGGGAAGACTGCTATCTCTGGTGCGGGCTCTTTGACGTCGCCTGGTTCCTGGGAGGAAACCTCACGCTCGCAGAGGTGGGCTACGAAGAGGCGCTTGTGCAGTTCTATCACCGCACATTAGTCGAAAGTGGCGTCGTCGACTACTCATGGGGTCAGTGTTACCAGGACTACCGTCGTGCGATGCTGTCGGCCTTTGTGCAGGGCATCTTGTTGGCAACCCCTTCGGACACGGACAACGAACATTGTCATCGCCGGGCGCAGTCTGTGGGAGCGCGCTTCATGGCAGCATGCACAAGATTACGTCTGGGCGATATTATTCCTGCATAGGGTTGCAAGTCTACCCAAGGAACAGGAATCCTGGAACTTGTCGTAGAACACTCGTCTTAGAATGTTCCTTCTTAGACGAGTTGGCCTCGTGGCCTGGCTCAGCACACGCCCCAGCGGAACGCCGTTCCGGATGCAGTTGCTGACGGAAACGGCGGTCAAAGGCTACCTCCACGCGCTGACCGCTGCAGATCGCGCGCCGCGTACACGTAGCAAGGCGCTCTCAGCCATCCGCCGGTTCTGCCGCTGGGCGGTGGACGAAGGGCTGCTCCAACGTAACCCCGCGGCACAGATTCAGCGCCACTCCTTCGCCCATTTCTTCGTCCCCCTTGTGGCCGCAATAGACGTGTCCGCCGATACTCCGGAGCCGCACGACCTGGAAGTCAACTTTGTCTTGCCCGTGGCTGCCGACAACGAGCGTCTTCTGCCGCGCGATCACCTTGTAGTCCGCCGCCAGACTCCCTTCGTCCACACTCACCGTATACTCTCCCGCCGGCACATGATGGAATATATATCGGCCGCTCTTGTCCGTCTGAGTCCGGTAAGCGTTTAGCTTTACCAGCGCCTGACCCACGGGGCGGCCGAACTGGTCGATCGCCTGCCCGGAGACGTCGATGCCGCGGCTCGGGGTGGCGACGTCCAGATGACTTCGCATCATTAACATCAGCCCGCGCTCCGCGGAGCGTGAGTAGGGTCCAGCAGCCCCGAGTCTATCCGCGCGCCGCCGAACTCGTAACGCGTCAGCAGGTGCAGGCAGCCCACCGGCAGCGACAGCATCACGGCGTTGCGCGAATTACCGGTGTTGGACGTGCCGTTCTCCGAATGCTCGACGATCAGATCGATACCCGGCCGGAGCGGGAAGCTGACGGAAAGGCTGCGCCAGTCGTCGACCTGGCCGCCGCCGCCGGAACGACTGAGACCGCCATAGTGCCCGATGCCCCTCCCCAGATTGTAAGAGAAGAAAGCACCGCGCTGTTTAGAGTCTGCTCCCGTCCGGATCGATAGAAGCCGAACCCGCTGTAACGATTTGTCTGCAGGCTTCCCTTCAAGAAGAGGCTGCCATCGGCGGCCAGTTCTCCGCCGAGCCGCAGACCACGAGCGAGCTGGAATTCATCGCGATATGCCAGAATCGGGGTGCGGCTGGACGACGGCGGCGAGCCCAACAACAGCGACACGGAGGGCTTCTGGTTAACTCCAGAGCGCCAGGTAATCCTTGCACCCAGGGAGAGTCCTTCCGGATTCTCCGTAGCCATTGCAATCGCTCGACGGCCCGTATCCTGCCATACGTTGAGCAGGCAGGCTGCCGACGTTCTGGTCGCTGAGATCGCGGACTTCGATATCAGGTGCCAAGTGCCTTTCCTCGCCGTGTTGCTCATGTTACAGAAAGAAGGCCGAAGTGGACGAGCCATTCACTCTCGCCGGTGAACTAAGAGCCGCTGCCTACCTGAGGATCGCTTCGCTGGGCAAGGAACACCGTCATTATATGCTACAAATTCTTGAAGCGTTCGATTGGCCTATGCTGGCCCGGTATCTGTACGGCCTGCCTAAAGCAACTAAACAAGGAGGCACCAGGAATTGCGTTGGAATCGAAATGTGCTGAAGTAGCGGCCCGCCGCAACACGGTCTACCTCTCCTCAAGCAGCTTTTGTACGTAGCTGGCCATGATCTCCTCGCCACCGGCGTTCTCGAACTCTAATTCGCCTGCCCAGCGGTAACGAACTCTTCCATTTTTGTCGATGAGATAGACGGTGGGCCAGAAATGCTGCTCCCAGCGTCTCCAGTTGGCGCCCTTTTGGTCAAGAAGAATCGGGTAGGTAATCCCGAGCTTCTTTACGCGGCGAACAACGTTGTCGCTCACCTTTTCCTCGTCGGTTTCAGGCGTGTGGATGCCGATGATCATCACGCCTTTATCGGCAAAATGCTTCTGCCATCTGCCGTAACTCGGCAGGTTCCGATGACAATTGATTCAACCGAAAGTCCAGAACTCTACAATGGTCACTTTGCCTCGTCGGGAAGCCATCTTGATGGGGGCGTATTTTGCTGTGTTGAGCCATGGTCCGCCGATAAGCTCCGGAGCGGCCACATTGATCTCCACCGGCTGTTGCGCCTCCGTAATCCGACGCGTGCCGCAGAGGATCAGCCCCAGGCAGAACACGAGCCGTCCAAACTGGAGCGCGGTGCGTGTGTGTTTCTTCATGACTCCTCGTTCTTGGTGACTGCGGGTGATGTCGGCCGACAATCCATTAGTTGAGCCGAGCGGCGAAAGGGTTCGCTCCAAGAATCGCCTGCGCCATTCAATACGCTTACGACCAGATTCCCCGAGAGATAACAATATGCACGTTCGTGCGGATACGATTTCGGGTACACTTCGACTGGCATCCTGGCGGTGGAGCACAACGGCGCCAATCGCATCTATCGGATACGAGGGCCGCGTATCTGTCAAGTGCACGATCTCTACGGAATTACGGCTGAGACAGATCCTGTTGAGGCGGTAGCGGAGACATGACCACCGCAGATAACGATCTTTCTCGGTCTCGCGTGCCGATGGACATTGCACAAACTCAGGCGCAATCCGAGATACAGGAATATCTGCAGTTCAGCCAGAAGCGACGCCGGCTCTTTCCGCGCGCCGCCCTGGTGGGACTGTTGGCAGGCCTTGTGGCGATTGCATTCCGCGCCATTCTTGCCGCGAGAGACAACCTGCGCAATGGATTGATCGGCTGGGCACACCACGATCCTCTTATGGGCTGGATCGTTTCACTCAGTTTCGTCTTGAAGCGTACGCCCGGTTAACAACACTGATAGCGCCAGAGGTAGCGGGGGCCGTGGCTCTCCTGCGCAACGGCTGCTAAGCTGCGGAATAATTCCGGCAGATTAGCCCCGGCACGCACGCAGACGCATTACGGACGATGTTCATTCTGGTGCGTGAAGCAGGCGACAAATCCGCCGTCCGCGGCCGCCCGCACCGGCAGTATATCGCCCGATGCCACTACGGATGCCTCGACTCGCAGGTGATTTGGGTCGATATCGGAGTCCCCCGCATCTTTCCATACCTTTGCGTCATATCGCCCGGGCCCAAGAAACGAGAGCGGCAGCGCAAGGTCCCGTGATCGGTTTGCCGTCATTCCCCCTACGTACCACGTCCTGCCCCGGCGCCTAGCGGTCACCAGAACCTCTCCTACCTCCCCGACCAGGACACGCGTCTCGTCCCACCATGTCGGGACCAGCTTCAGGAAGTCGAAACCCGGCTGGCCCTCGTAGGCCGTCGGGTAGTCCGCAATCATCGGATTCGGATTGTCGAAGCAGACATACATTGCCAGATGATGGCACCGCGTTCCTAGAACATTCGGCGCAATATTCCTGGGAACGAAATTTGCACGCGTCACCGCTCGAAAGCCGCCGAGGTGGTAATCCATCGGGCCGGCGATCAGTCTTGTGAAACTGAGCAAGAGGTTGTGGTCCGGCGTGCATCGATCGCTCCACTTCAGATATTCGAGATTCAGCGCGCCCTCGTGGTTCATCAGGTTCGGGAAGGTGCGCTGCCAGCCCGTCGGCTTCCACACGCCGTGGAACTGGATCAGAATGTGGTGCCTCGCGGCGGCTCGCAGGATATCCTCCGCGAACTCGACGGTATCCTGATCGTCGTGGTCGAAGAAGTCGACCATCATTCCGCTCCAGCCAAGCTTCTCGAATGCGGTGAACGCCTCTTCTACTCTGCCTCGCAGCGCTCCCTGATGCACCCACGTCCAGAGTCGGATGTGTTTCGATTCTGCGTATCGCCGTATCCCGGCCAGATCCAGATCCGCGCGAGGCTTTGTTACATCGGTGTCCGGTCCGGGGGCGACCCCCGGGTTAGACTGATGGTACCAGGGCGTAACCGTCTCATCTGCGATCACGGAGTGAGTTGGGATGCCGCTGCGAGCGCAGAAGTCGATATACTTCTTCGCCATCTCCAAAGAGAGAATCGGCAGACCGCGCTTGCCGTCGTACACGTCGCCGTTCCACCAGGAAAACGTTATCTTACCAGGCTTGATCCAGGATGTGCTGCCGATGATGGAAGGCAAATTCAGACAGGTGAGCGTATTGGATTCCAACAGGGCGCCCGGCCGGTCAGCGATCATCGCTACGCGCCATGGCGTCTGCATCGGGAGATCCCGAACCACCTTCGTCCCGTCCGGTCGCGGTGTAAGACGGCACACCAGGTCCCCAGCAACTCCGGAGGGACGCATCAGGGACATTCCAGCGTAGCTGCGCAGGGCCGCCTCGGTGATCGCCATATATTTGCCATCCGGCCACGAAAAGGTCACGGGCATATCAATCAGCGTGTCCGGCGTTAGCGCGTGCAGCGGCGTGGTTGTCACGTTGTGCTCGTGCGAGGTGCGATAGTCCTCGAGGTACTGGACGTACGCGGTCGGATCGCCGGCAGGCACGAAAGAGCAGCTCTCCTCGGTAACCGTCACGCGCTCCATGCCGGTCTGCCGGGGGATCTCGTAGCGGAACGCAATGGCGTCGTCATAACAGCGAAACACGAGGTCGACGTGCTGATGCCGCTGAGTTTCCAGCGCAAAGCGCTGCTCACGATACCGGTCCCGCGCGTAATCGGTCTTGCCGAACAGCACACGAACTCGACGGTCTTTGGACTGGCTACGTACGCTGCGCACACGCACGCCGGCAAAGATGTCACCTGCGCCGGCTGCTGCCAGACTGATGCGGCAGTCGCTAAGGATTGCTGCGCCCTGAAACGTCGCGAACCAGCGGGGTGTGTCGGCGGACCCCGGAGGCGGCATCGTAATGGTGACACAAAGACGGCCATCGGGCGACGTAAGCGTGAAGGGCGCTGCTGGCGACCCGCGCGCACAGACAGCCGTTAGCGACGCAAGAACCGCAACATGGGCCAGGATGATAACCAGCTGCTGACAGTGACTCATAATAGGTCCTTCCGATGAATCGCGGCATCCGACCCCACCATTGACGGGTCCTCTGTATCGTAGCCTACGTGCCATAAGCCAGGGCGGCTTCCGAGCGTCTGACCGCATCAGCAGCATTTTACGGCACCCGCACGCCGGCAGCCCGGCCCACGTGCTATCCACTGCCAACAAAACAATCACCGCCAAACCGGCATTTCGGCCGAGTCGGCGGCGATTCCAGACAAGCACTGCCTTCGGTCGCGAAACCTCGCCTACAATCTGTAGCCCTCGCGGTAGACCGGGCGGATGATATGCTCGACCTTGTCCGCGACATCGCGGCCGTTCCTTACGCGCATGCTCCTGGCGTCCCAAACGACCTTCTCGCCCTCGACCCACACGGCGAGAT
>JBBQVV010000350.1:0-7903 GCA_038211235.1 Chthonomonadales bacterium
GAATTGGCCAGGCTCGGTTCCAAAGCCGCCAATCGACGCGATGCATGAGTATTCGCTGCCGGCCGCTCTGTGCACGGTCTGCTCGCGGGGAGCGCTTCGACCGCTCAGGGGCCGGCGCTCGATACCTGGCAGTGAGATCGAGTCCTTCATCTGAGCCTTCCCTTCAAAGAGACTCATGCCAGCCGTGGTGAACGGCGACGGATCGGTTCCTGTGTTTTGGGAGCATGGGGATGAAAGGTGGAGTCCTCGTGGCCGTGCGCCAGCGCCACTTAGCACATTCAAGTGTAACTATACTGTAACTATGCCG
This sequence comes from Chthonomonadales bacterium, assembly GCA_038211235.1. Lineage (GTDB taxonomy): Bacteria > Armatimonadota > Chthonomonadetes > Chthonomonadales > Chthonomonadaceae > DATGJU01. Next base: position 308 of record JBBQVV010000350.1, read on the forward strand.
CATAATAGGTTGTGGTGCAGGCAATTGCCGAAGACGTTCCTTCGGCAATGTAGCGGAGCGCGCCGGCCCTAAACTGTTTCTTTGCGATCGGTTAACTCCGCGACGACAAAACACGCCCAGCCGGCGATGAAACAGAGCCCGCCCAAGGGCGTGACCATTCCCCAGCGTGGCGCCCCGCTCAGGGCCAGCGCGTAGAGGCTGCCTGAGAAAACAAATATACCCACGGTCAACAGTGCGGCTGCAGCAGTCAATAGTGCGCTCCGAGAGCGCCGTTGTTGGCATAGACCCATCAGGATGAGACCAAGGGCATTCGCCATCTGGTAGGTTGCGCCTGTCTTGTAGACATCGATTAGATGAGGGGTGAGCCTTCCTTCGAGGGCATGCGCTCCGAATGCGCCAATGAGAATGGAGAGCAATGCGAATGCTCCGCCGACCGCGGTCCACCTCTGTCTCACGACTGTTTCTCCCGTCGAGCAGCCCCGATCGCAAAGCGTTTCTGATGGCGAATGCCTCGCACGGCATTGGAAAGAGATCCGGCATGTACCTGCTGCTCACTCACCGATCGGTCATCGCGGATGATTGAACTTGCGGACGCCGTGGTGGTCGGCGGCGGCATTCTGGGTATCGCCGTCACGGAAGCCCTGAGCCGCCGATTCTCTCGCGTCCTGCTGCTCGAAGCCAATCGATGCGGCGCTCGAGCAACCGCGGGAGGATTCGCCTGGGTCAACGCCTCGTCAAAATGGGAGGACGAAGCGTACCATCGATTGAACGCAGAGGCCTGCATGCGCCACATCTCCCTTGCGGCGGAGTGGGACGCGCACCGCATCGGATGGAATGGCGGCGGCACTCTTATGTGGGCGGATCAGCGGGACCGCGGCGGTCTGGCGGCGCTCGAGAATCGCATTCAAACGCTCCAGCGGTGGGAGTACCCTGTCGCGCGGATCAGCAGACAGGAGATGCAGGCGCTGGAGCCCTACGTGCGCTTCGATGATGACGCAGTCGGGCTGTTTGCGCCGTCGGAGGGCTGGATCAGTACTGCACGGCTCGTCCGATTCTACGCCGACCAGGCACGCGAGCATCGCGCCGAGATCGCCGAGTACACGGAGGCCGAGGGCTTCACTCTCGATCACCGGGGCGCGATCTCGAGCGTTGAGACTCACCGCGGCAGGGTCTCGACCCGGGTCGTCGTGCTCTGTGCGGGCGCCGAATCGGGCCGGCTCGTAGGCCTCGCGCTTCGACGAGCGAACAGGGAATCGCGCGACGTGATCAAGACCTCGCCGGGGCTGCTGGTCGAGACGGAGCCCGTGCCCGCGAACTCCCGAATCCACCGCGTATGCTATCCCGCATCCGCGACGGGCCTCCACCTTCGGCCGACGCCCGAGGGTGGCCTCCTGATCGGCGCCGACGACACGGACGAGCTCTGTGGCACTGACAATGGCCTTAGTGGGAAGGGCGAGGCCGACGTGTCCGAGTTTGCCGATGCGACGGCCATGCTTACTAAACGCGTCAACGCCGTTCTGCCGGCCTTTGAAAAGGGAGCGGTCCCGACGGCTCGCCGCTGCGTACGGCCGATTCCCTCTGATGGCCTGCCGCTGGTCGGCGAACTGCCGGGACTGCCAGGCGCCTACATGCTCGCATCACACAGCGGCGTCACCCTCGCTCCGCTCCTCAGCAGTCTTCTTGCCGATGAGATCATCACCGGGCGGCGTTCGCCATGGCTCACCGCCTACCGTCCGGAAAGGCTGCTGAAGTAGCAACCCGATCGGCAAGCGCTCCACGCCACGGGTGGTGCTCAATTCGACGCCAACGCGTGCGCCAGATCGTCCCAAAGGTCCTCCACTCCTTCGAGTCCTATATGCAGGCGCGCTAGCCAGACGTCACCACCCACTTCGTCGATGCGCTTTGCAAGGACGGTCACCGGGACGACCAGGCTCTCGAAGCCGCCCCAGCTGCAGCCGATGCCGAAGTACTTAAGTCGGTCGACAAAGGTGGCCATCGCCTGTTTCCGCCGGTCCGCCAGTTGAATGGTCAATAGTCCGCTGCAGCCGCGCAGCTGCCGGCGCGTCAGGTCGCCCTGGGAATCTTGCGCCAGACCGGGGTAGAACACGCGTGAAACGGCCGGATGTTCGGCGAGCCGCGTCGCGATCGTACGCGCGCTCCGTTCGTGGCGCTCCATGCGAATCGGCAGCGTGCGGATGCCTCTTATCAGAAGCCAGGCGGCGAAAGGATCCAGCACCGCGCCCAATAGGCAGCCCTCCTGCTCCACCATTCTCTGGAGGCGGTCGGCCCGCCCAACGGCCACGCCGGCAACGATATCGCTGTGTCCGGCCAGGTATTTGGTCGCCGAGTGCACGACGATATCGATTCCGAACTCGATGGGCCTCTGGAAAAGCGGTGACGCCCATGAGTTATCGCAGATCGTCGAGATTCCTCGTTCGCGCGCAATCGCCGCGACGGCGCCGAGATCCTGCTGGCGCATGATCAGGCTGGATGGCGACTCAAGCATGAAGACCCTCGTATTGGGCCGGCATGCGCTCTGCCATTCCAACGGATCCACACCGTCGACAAACGTAGTTTCGACCTGAAACCGATTCAGGTAGTTGACGAGAAAGAGCCTTGTCGGACCATAAATGGAGTCGACGCACACGACGTGGTCGCCTGCCTTGACGCACGATAGGATGGCGCCGGATATCGCGCCCATCCCGCTTCCGAAACAGCGTGCCTTTTCGCCGCCCTCCAGCGCCGCAATCTTCGCCTCCGCGATCTCCGTCGTCGGATTAGAGTAGCGCGTATAGTCGTAGTTGTCCGGATTGCCCAGCTGCTCGAAACGGGTGTTGAAGTCCGGGTAGGTGAACAGCGAGTTCTGGTAGATCGGTGGTACGACAGCGCCGCGATAGAGGGCGCGATCCTCTCCCCAGTGCGCGCAGAGCGTTTCAAACTCCGCGTCGCGATGGGCGGCGATCGTCACTTCACCTTCGTCCGGCACCGAGTTGGACATCGTTGAACAGTCTCCCCGCAGGTTATGAGAACTCGATCGATTATACCCTGTCTCCCTGTACCGCGGGCTGAAGAAACGGTTGTACATCTCATGCCCGACTACCTCCAGGAGGCTCACGACCATGACGGAAGTGCGATTTCCGTTCAGATCGTATACGTAACTCTTGCTGCTCGTGCGGCGCTTGGAGCTGAAGCATTCGACCGGGCATGGTCGGCCGGAAACGGAATGGCGTGGCAAGAAGCGGTGGAGGTCGCCTTAAGCAATTTAGAACTGGATTCATCGAGTTCAGTAAGTTGACGTTGACTGGCGATATCAGTCACGTACGATCCAAGGGCAACGCTCAGGCTTTAAGGTATAATTCTGCCGAGAAGCGAGTCGGCGCGGTTGACACTTCGCGATACTTTGTGATAAACTTCACAACGCTCTGGCGACCGCAGTAGACCTCTCGTTAGCGCACAGGTCAATCCGTACAAACATATCTGGAAGATCCCGTAAGGACCGTATGGCTGTGGAAAAGGCGCATTAGATGTCGCCCTTGACGCTTGACTTCGAGTATTAGCCTTGTCTGTAACATCTGTGTAATCTGCGAAATCTGTGGATAAAGCTCTGGCCGGTCGGCGCTCGCCCGCGGAGAGGTCCTTAATGCTTAACAGCTACATACCGCTGGTGGTTATGATCTCGATCGCCACGGTGATCGGCATCGTCATGGCAGGACTCTCCTTTGTACTCGGCCCTAAGAAGCCGAATGCGTACAAGGAGTCGAGCTACGAATGCGGCATGACTCCGGTAGGTAACGCTCGCGAACGCTTTCCGATCAAGTTCTATCTAATCGCGATGCTCTTCATCATTTTCGATATCGAAACCGTCTTCCTATATCCGTGGGCGGTAACGTTTCGGGGCCTGCCTCAAACTCTCAGGGTCTTCGAGCTGATCGAGATGGCGATATTCGTGCTGATTCTGTTCGTCGGCTACTTCTACATTATCGGAAAAGGCGCTCTGGACTGGGACGAGAGCGAGCAGGCCCGCTCCGCCGACATCATCGATCGCGAAGTCCTGGCCGCAAGGCCGCGCCTTGCGTACGGCAACGAGAACTCCGGACCCGTCGACCTTAGCAAGGCCCCTGCCGGCGGACGGGCGCCGGCCTACGGCGCGAGCTCACAGGAGGAGGGAATCCTGGTGACGGCGAGGTCGGAAAGTCGATGACTGCAAGTAACGCCGTGATCAGCGCCGCCGCCGTCGAACCGTTGGAAGTGCAGAAGATTCAGAACCAATTCGCCGGGGCGCTTATTGGGCTGTATGCCTTCCGCGGCGACACGTGGATCATTGTGGGGCGCGAGTTTATCGTCGACGTATGCCGCCTTATGCGAGATGACCCGGAGCTCCAGCACAACTTTTTCGGCGAATGCCTCTGCGTGGACAATCTGGACAAGTTCGACGACCATCGTTTTGAGATCGTGTATAACCTGAGCTCGGTAACGTATCAGAAAGACGGCGTGCAGGTAGGTACGGGCCGGCGGATCTTCCTGAAGGTGCCTGTTCCGGAAGACGACGCGATCGTGCCAAGCGTTGTCGCCGTCTATCCAGGCGCCAACTTCCCCGAGCGCGAGATATTCGACATGTTCGGCGTCCGTTTCCAGGGGCATCCGGATCTGCGCCGCATCCTCATGTCAGACGATTGGGTGGGCCACCCGCAGCGCAAGGATTACCCGTTGGGCGGCGAGCGCGTGAGGTTTCCGGAAGGTAGGTTTGGGCCGGCAGTAGGGGAGGTTCCCGTACAACATCCCGGCGAATCATACTACGGCAAGACAGGAGACGCGCAGGGCGAACCATACAATCGGGCGCGCACGCCCACGCCGGATCGCGGCCTGGACGCCGATCTTCCGCCTGCGAGAACGCCGGGTGAGAAGGTCGAGGGGTAACGATTTATGGCCATCGACACGAGCCGGCTCGACGAGCTGAATACGGCCGGGACACTGGCGCAGGGAGTTCATATCGACGCGCTAGACGACCAGACGATGGTCGTCAACATGGGGCCGCAGCATCCAAGCACCCATGGCGTGCTTCGGGTCGTGCTGGAACTGGATGGCGAGATCATCGCGCGAGCCACTCCGCACATCGGCTACGTCCACACGGGCATCGAAAAGACGATCGAATACAACACGTACATGAAGGCCGTCACGCTGACGGACCGCATGGACTATGTCTCGGCGCACATCAACAATGCAGCGTACACGCTTTCGGTGGAAAAGCTGCTTGGAATCGAGCCGCCTCCGCGTGGCCAGTACCTCCGCGTGATGCTGATGGAGATCCAGCGAATCGCAAGCCACCTGGTTTGGCTCGGAACGCACTGCCTGGATATCGGCGCGATGACCATCTTCTTCTACGCTTTCCAGCAGCGCGAGAAGCTGCTGGACATGACGGAGATGATGTCCGGCGTTCGCATGATGCCCTCATGGATTGTGCCTGGCGGCCTTCGCGGTGATGCGCCGGAAGGGTGGCTGGAGCGCGGCAAGGAGTTCTGCGACGACTTTCCAAGAGCCCTCTCGGAGATCGAAGACCTACTGAACGCCAATCCGATCTGGCGGGAGCGGACGCAGGGCGTGGGAATGATCGCTGTCGAGGATTGCCTTGCGCTCGGGGTGGGAGGGCCGACGCTTCGTGCCGCAGGCGTCGCCCACGACATCCGAAGAGCGGTGCCCTACAGCAGCTACGATCAGTTCAGTTTTCACGTTCCAGTCGGCCAATACAGCGACGTGTACGATCGTTATCGGGTGCGCATTGCCGAGATGTACCAGAGCCGCGAAATCATCAAGCAGTGCATCGAACACATGCCGACGGGACCGTTCAACGTCGAGGATCGGAAGGTGGTTCCACCGCCGCGACAGGAGCTGGACAACAGCATGGAGGCGGTCATCCACCACTTCAAGCTCTGGACGGAGGGCTTCCACCCGCCGGTGGGCGAGGCTTACGTTCCCCTGGAGTCGCCAAAAGGAGAGATCGGATTCTACGTCGTCAGTGACGGTACCAACCGACCCTATCGAGCGCACATGCGCCCGCCGAGCTTCATGAACCTCCAGGCGCTCTCCAAGATGGCGGAGGGTCGGCTAATTGCCGACGTCGTCGCCATCATCGGGAGCATTGACATCATTCTGGGCGAAATCGATCGCTGATAAAGAACGCATTTTGGATTCCTACCCGATGGCAGCCACTGAATCCACTAATCTACGCGAGCCGATACCACCACCTGCAAAGGAGCGCCGCTTCTCGCCGGTAGCCGTGGCTGAGCTGGAGGAGATCGCGTCGCACTATCCGGAACGCAAGGCCGCGTGCCTGCCGGGACTCTGGTTGGCGCAGCGCGAGTACGGGGGCTATCTCACTCCCGCCTCGATCCAGGAGGTCGCCGATCGCCTTGGGCTGTCGTTTGCGGAGGTCGAGGGCGTCGCAACCTTCTATACCATGTACAACCTTCGGCCGCGTGGCAGGCACCATCTGGAGGTCTGCACATGTCTTACATGCGCCGTCATGGGCGCTTACGACGTGGTCCATACGCTGGAGCACGAGCTCGGAATCGGTCTCGGCGAGACCACGTCTGACGGGGAGTTTACTCTTTCGGAAGCAGAGTGTCTCGATTTTTGCGGCGCGGCGACAATCGTACAGGTCGGGGACCGCTACTTCACCAACATCACGTTGGCGAACGTAATGGGCATGATCGACGATCTGCGCGCCAGCCCGGAGTACACGCCGGCGAAACTCGCCGACGCGATCGTTAAGCTCCATATTCCCGGCTCCAGCGAAACCGGCGGTGGAAGCTACCAGCCGAAGGACCTTGTGGGTGTGCCCGGATCAATGCGGTAGTAGGAACGGTAGACGACAGACGTTAGACGGCAGGCAGTGTAGCTGAGTTTTCGACGCTTAGTTTGCAGTAAATTGGCGTTGATATTGAGGACAATCGCCGGATGGGGATTCATAACCTCCTATTCAAACATCGCGAAGTGCCGAACATCGAAGAGCTCGCGGTATACGAAGCTCACGGCGGATACGTGGGACTGCGCAAGGCCGTAAGAATAGAGCGGCAGGCCGTCATCGATGAGATCAAGGCTTCCGGGCTGCGAGGACGAGGCGGCGCCGGGTTCCCCACCTGGATCAAGTGGAACGGCCTACCGAAGAACTACGATGCTCCTCACTACGTGGTCTGCAATGCGGACGAAGGGGAGCCTGGAACCTATAAAGACCGTGAGCTAATGCTGAAGCTCGCCCATACGATGGTCGAAGGCATGATCATCGCCGGGTACGCGACGTCGAGCCGAGCCGGTTACGTCTATATCCGCGGGGAGTATGTCGAACCGGCGTGGCAGGTTCGCAAGGCGATCGATCAGGCCTACAAGGCGGGCTATCTCGGCAAGAACGTGCTCGGCGCGGGGTTCGACTTCGACCTCTACATCCATCTTGGGGCGGGAAGCTACGAGTGCGGGGAAGAGTCCGCGCTGATGAGTAGCCTGATGGGCGAGCGCGGCAATCCGCGGCTGAAGTTCCCGCACGCGCCGCTGCCAACCGTCTCCGGCGTCTGGAAGTCGCCGACGCTGATCAACAACGTGGAG
>JBBQVV010000351.1:0-7887 GCA_038211235.1 Chthonomonadales bacterium
GAAAAGCGAGACTTGAAATCTGTGCCAGTATTCTGATAGAATGGACATGTAGGCTCCTTGTATCTTTTGGTTTCGTCACTTAAAGATTCAACAAGGAGCCGAAATCCCCTACCTCCAGACTTTTGCAATTTCCTCACTGTCGCGACATCCAGTCAATCTCCCGCGCGGAAGGTTCGGATACGGCCCGGGTCTCGTCGCTGGAACCATCGGCACAGGAAATGCAGGTTGTAACTGTTATACCTCAAGCGGTTGGCGGAAAAGAAAGCGCCGTGGTAGCGCAAGCGAAGGTTGTCACGGCGGGAGTATGTACGAGGGTTCTGATCGGCGGTTAAGCCGGTTGCTTTTGGTTTGGCCCCACCTGCCGCGCTTCGAGCATGGCCAGCAGTGCCGAATCCTCCTGCTCCAGAGGTAGATCGACACGGCCCCGGCGCCGGCTCGACTCGTACACGGCGTAGATGATCTCTGTACTGCGCAGCGCATTATCTACCGATAGCAGCGGAATGTGGGTCGGATCGTCTAACGCACGAATCAGGTCGGCCGCACCACGAAGAATCGCTTCGCTCCCATGAATGCTTTCGGTTAGAGACTGCTTTCGCCAGTCCGCGTCGCCGGCGCCTCGGATTCGTACCGCGCTGTCCCAGCCGATTTCGATAACGCCGGTCGAGCCCGTCAGCCGGTGGGCCGGGCCGACGTTCGCCTCGAAGCCTGTGATGAGTGTAGCGCGGACGCCATTGCGAAACTTGAAGTGGCAGATCGCCTGATCCTCGCAAAACGCTCCGAAGATCCGGCGATCCGTCCGGCTGTCGATCTGGCCGAGCACCCATTCGGCTGGCGTCTCCTCGTTGAAGAAGAACAGCATGTCCAGCCAGTGAGTTCCCCAATCAAACATGTCGCTGCACGTTGCGTCCATGCGCTCCAACGTACCGATCGCGCCGTCTCTCAAGTGCTGCCTGACGGACTGGAACGGCTCCAGAAAACGGCGCTGATGATCGAATGTCAGGATCGTTCCGGCGGCGGTTGCGGCCGCCTTCATGCGCTTTGCATCGCCCCAGGTCGTGGCCATTGGTTTCTCGCAATGGACTGCGCGAACGCCCGCTTCGCAGGACGCCACGGCCATTTCGGCGTGTAGATGAGGCCAGGTGCAGATGCTCACGATGTCCGGCTTTTCGGCAGCCAGCATAGCGCGATATTCCGTGAAGACCCGAGCGTCCGCCTGTTCGTATCTCGCCAGGAAGTGGCGCGCGTTTGGATCGGAGACATCCGCGACGGCGACCAGCTCGGTTCGCCCGGTGTCGCGGAAGGCGCGGAAGTGGGGATGGGCCATGCCGAAGCCGGTGGCTCCTTCGGAGCCATGCTCGCGTCCCGTCCCGATAATCGCATACCGATAGTTCGGTGAAATCATGAGAACCTTTCATAGCTTAACTATGCTTAACTATGCTTAACTATCGTTACTGCTAAGTATCCTGACTTGCGTCGAAAGCCTGAAGGGCTCGCCCTCCGCTGCCAGGAGGCACTCTGCCACAAGAGCAAGGCAGCCGGTCGCCGGCCGCGATACCTTCCCGACGAATGCGGATTGACCGGGCCGAGCCTCGAGCGATCGCGACTCCCAAACTGACCCGCGAAAATCCTGGGTCTGAGAAGCCGCGATCCACACATTGCCCTTGATCGCGTGGTCGCTCGTCCGTACCAGGATGTCCACGTCCGTCTGGCCTACATCGATATCTGCTGTGATATCCGTGAGACATCCGCCGCATAGAACTGCCCGCAGAAATGCCTCCTGCGTTGGCCGTACGTGCGTCCGGTCTGCAATATTATGGGGCTGGTTCGGAGCATATACCACGTGCTTGTCGCCTATCATGTCGTCCCAGTAGAGGGTGAGCGCGTCGGTCGCCCAATAACGATCGCTCAGGCTATTTATGAGGAGTTTTGGTAGTGAAAGCTTTTGGCGGTAGGTGTATGGATCGACGGTAAGCGCGATCTGATGGCCCCGAGGAGTTCGCATCTTGTCCTGCAGCCGCTGCTCGGTATAGTCTTCGATCATTTCGCTATAGGCATTCCATACTTTCATCTGGTGCGGCATCTGCGCGAAGAGGTTAAGATTGTCGTACACCTCGGGAATAATCGCGCCCACCCTGCCGTCTACCACCGCGGAAAGCCAGCTGGTCCATCCGCGCTTGGAGGCGCCGTGGACGACAAAGCGGGCAGGGACGCTTCCTTTCTGCTCAGCGCAGAGATCGGCCGTCGCATCCATCGCGCGGACGGCGGCCTTAACCATCGGGTATAGCAGGGGCCACGTCGGGTCGTCGGTATCGAGGCATCGCGCGAGCGTATGCGCGAGTAGTTCGTCCTCGCGCAGTCCGTCGAACAGCGGTTGATTCGGGATATCATAGAGGTGGACGCTTACAATGCCGATCCTGCTCGCGAGGTCGAGATCGATGGCCGACTGGCCTTCGGATCGGCTTCCGCCATAGTCCGTGCCGATGGTGAGTTGCGCCCACTCCGGCGAGGCAATTCGATCCGGCAGGTAGAGGTGCAGTCGATGCGTCCACGTTAAGCCCTGCCAGGTCTGCGAGATCAATCTCAGATCGTGGAGTGTGCCCCCATCGACGCGTCTGGAACCAAGGCGATCCCAACGATAAGTGGGATCCGCAGCCTCGACATACGCAACCAGCTCATTTCTTATCGTCACGTTGCGCTTTCTCGCCCTCGAATCGGGCTGCCGACACCATTGCGGATCTGGCTCCATGAACATCTTCCGCTGTGCCCATACGAATCGATGGGCGAAGGGGCTATTTCTGTTCACCGGTTTGGTGACGGCCCATCAGGGCACGAACGGCATAGTAGCAGGGTGCGGCAAGAATCCCATTCGAGGCGAGCGTAAACAGCAATACGCGCGCCCACAGCAAAACGTCGTGCTGCGGATAGAAGACGAAGAAGAGGCATTCTGCGCCAAGAGTGCCAAGGAGTACGATGACGAGCGCCACGAAAACGCTATCGCGGTACATCCGGTCCTCCATGCAGCCCACCACAAAACAGATCAGCGTTCGGCTCACCAGGATGCTGCCCTCGCCGGCATGCGGAGGCGCCGCCAGCGACGCGTGAACCAAGGCGGCCGCGAATCCGAGCATCGCCGCACCGCCCTCACCGCAGAACATCGAGCCAATAAGAGAGGTCGTCAGGAGGAGATCCGGCCGTCCGCCCCAGAGATTCCCGGCGTTTGCAAATGTCGCCTGCAGAACGCCCGCGACGAACAGTGCGGCCGTGAGCTTGACGCCTCGCCATGCCGTGACGCTCATCGCAGGACGTAGACCTCTTCAAGCCGATCGAAGTTGGCCTTCGGGCGAACTTGTGCGATCTTGCCCGCATTTGAGGAGTCGGGCTGTACTCGCACCACAACTCCTATGATCAGGTCACGTGGTGGAGTTCCATCGAGTGTCTTGGGGTACAGCCGGCTTAGTCCGGAGGTAACAACCAGGTCGCCGGGCTTGACATCGGCCTCGTGATCCAGATCGGTCATGGTGAGCAGAGGACCGTTACCGCCGCGACAGAGGCCGATCGCGCGGGAAGCGGCGCGTTGAATCCGAGCGCCGATCGTTGCATTCTGGTCGGTCAGCAGGACGACGGTCGACGTGATCGGGTCGGATTCTGAGATATACCCGACGATGCCGTCGGGGCAAATGACCAGGTCGTGCGGCTGTACGCCATCACGCCTGCCTCGCGAAATGATAATTGTGTCGTATTTGGGATCGGGACGACGGGACCAGATCTCGGCGGCCAACGGCTGCCGCTTGAGGCTGCGCACGAAGTTCAGGTCGGAGCGCAATCGCTCGTAGCTTATCGCTGCCTCGTTCAGTCGAGCATTTTCAGACTCCAGGTCCGCGACGCGACGTTTGAGCCTTGCGTTCTCCGCGGCAGTTCCGCGGCCCGCGAATATCCAGCCCGCCTGGCCCCCAAGCCAGTGGAACGATCCATTGAGAACGGTTGCCGGAGGAGCGATAGCAGCACGAACGAGGCCATTGACAGCGTCAGGCCGGTCGCGCCGTACCTGTCCGTTGTGCCATGCTCCGAGTCCCACGCCGAAGGCGACCAGGGCCGCGACGGGCCAGTATCTTCTGAGCCGCGACGCTCGTTCCATTCTCATGGCGTCACTTCTTCAACACCTTGCGCAGGACGGGGTTCGTGTCGAGCGCCTCGAGCACCTTGCCGGTGCCGATAACGACGCACGAAAGGGGATCGTCGGCCACGTGGACGGGCATTCCTGTCTCTCTTGCGATCAGCCGGTCGAGCCCCTCCAACAGCGCTCCGCCACCGGCCAGCACGATGCCGCGCTCATAGATGTCGGCGGAAAGTTCGGGTGGCGTGCCTTCCAAGGTCACCTTGACGGCCTCGACGATGGCGTTGATCGGCTCCTGAATGGCCTCTCTGATCTCGCCGCTAGTGATCGTGCAGCTGCGCGGGAGTCCTGAGATCAGGTCCCTCCCGCGCACCTCCAGGCTGCGCTCCGGACCGACGGGGTAGGCGGACCCGACATCGAGCTTGGCCTTCTCCGCGGTCCGGTCGCCGATGTGGAGATTGTACGCTCGCCGCACGAAATTGATGATTGCCTCGTCCAGCTCGTCGCCTGCAATTCGGATCGAACGACTGGTTACGATTCCGCCCAGGGAGATTACGGCGACCTCGGTCGTACCGCCGCCAATATCGACGATCATCGATCCCGTCGGCTCGGCGACAGGAAGACCGGCGCCGATTGCCGCGGCCATCGGCTCCTCGACTGTATAGGCCTCCTTGGCCCCGGCCTTCTTGGCGGCCTCTTTGACTGCCCGCTCTTCGACCTCGGTGACGCCGGAGGGCACTCCGACGACCACGCGCGGCGCCGCAAAGCTGGTGCGGCGGTGGACCCGCGCGATGAAGTAGCGGATCATCTTCTCGGTCTGATCGAAATCGGCAATGACGCCGTCTTTTAGGGGACGAATGGCCTGAATAGATCCTGGAGTGCGTCCTAGCATCCGCTTCGCCTCTTCTCCGACCGCGAGGACCTTCTTCGTCTCGTTGTCGATAGCGACAACGGAAGGTTCGCGCAGCAGGATACCGCGGCCACGAACGTGGACTAGTGTATTCGCGGTGCCGAGATCTATTCCCATATCGCGCGAGAATCGGCTCAGCAGAACGCGCAGGATATTCATGCGACCTTGTACTCCTAACGGCGACGGTCTCAATTATGACATATTTGCTTTTAGCGGATTGAGGGACGCGGGAGGCAGGCCGCGCGATATGCGTTCGGGACTGGCAACGGATCAGCGGACCGACCAGGGACGCTCACCTGCCGCCTTGAAGAAAAGTCGCTCTGTTCAGCGTAGATGGCAGGCTATCGTTGAGGCGCGCCGTTAGCGCTGCCCGGAGGAGCGGGACCGCCTTCACCAGGAAATACGGCAGGAGTGGACCCCGGACGTGGGGGCGCGCGCCTCGCCGGGCGCGATTTCGGAGCGGCGGTTCCGACCAGAACAAGGCCGGGATGCGGGCTATAGTGAGAGCTGATCACGTCACGATGAACGACCGCGCCATTCACCTTGATAATCCGATACCAGGTCACGCGGGCTCCGCTTGCTCCACGCTCGACAACGCGTCGGTATCCCGCGGGCCTGGTTCGGTCCGCCTGGGTTTCATACGAAGCGCCCGTTCGCGACAAGGCGCCTCGGACGAGCGTCACTTCACGTCCCGGCGTCTCCTTACCGAACAGCGTAAAGGTCAACTCGCGTCCGCGCAGCGATGCGGCGATGTAAACGGGGGCCGGAGTATCGTTCTGAAACTTGAGGTCGAGCGATCCATAGGAGACGGTGGCATCGAGGCCAACGGGCAGGTAGCCTATCGGAGTCGAATGATGCTCGCGCTCAACGATCTTGAGTCCGGACTTCAGCACGGCGTTGAACAAGGTGCCGGACGTCTGGCAGATGCCTCCGGCGATACCCTTATCGTGGTGGCCGCGAATCAGGATCGGCGCTTCTCTGTAGCCTGAATCCTCGTCGCGTGGGCCGACGATTTCATTGTATGAGAAGACGTCTCCAGGCTTTAAAAGCGTGCCGTTGATTCTGCCGGATGCGATTCGGATGTTGCCGAGGCGTGCGGGGGTGCCATTCACAAACGAAGACTTCGCGCCCAGCACCGAGTTGATCTGCTCCAGGTCCGCGGTCGTTAGCGCGGCTGGTACGGTGTTAACGCTGATCTCGGCATCGAGGCCGTTCTGAACGGGCGCCTGGCGAGTATCGGGAGATTCGGCGGTTTGATCCGCCGTAGGCTCCGGTGCGGCTCCCGGCGCCGTGGTCTTGTCGGCGGTCACTCCGCCCAATGGCGCTCCACCTGAGACGTATCCAGTCCAGGCCTGCCTGACAGCATCGGCGGAGGCATCGATCTTTACGGCAAGGCCATTCTGCTCGTGGTGGGTACCAAAACCGCCTCCCCTCAACAGGACGAACCGTGCATTTTTGGGCTTGCGGTTAATGTCGCCTGCGACCTGCCGCTTGAGGTAAGCCTTCAGCCTTCCGTCATCGGCAGTCGGAACGGGGGATATTGGGATCGACTTAGAGCCGGCGAATATCCTGCCGACCTGTCCGGCAATGTTGACGCGGCCCGCTTTGACGGCTGCATCCAGCGTACTCTCCACATTGACAGATAGTCCGAGCTTTGCGGCATCGGGCCTCCACGTCCTGGAAACCCCGGCATCCGCCGGAAGGTGCAGCAATACCGTCGTCGACTGTATCCGCCCGGCCCACTGCTCCAGCGCCGGTCGCGCTTCCTCGATCGATTTGCCTCCTAGGTCGAGGTCGCCGACATGAACGCCAGTCACGATCTGGTCATCAGGCATCCGAGCACGGGCGCCCATGACAGCGGCCCCCATGGCGATCACTATGAACGGCGTCACCATCAGCATGCGGCGCACCGGAATTCGGCGCGGAGTCTGGGTTGCGGGGCGAGTTACGGACACGGAGTACTATCCTTCAGGTGCAGCTCGGAAGTGTGCAGGTCAAGGTCGAACGTCATCCGGAACCGCCGGGCTGTCGATCAATGGTGTGTCATTCATTATCCGGAACGCTCTCGTATTGAGGCAGGTACGGTCCATCATGGCCGTCTCCATCGTACCCGTGGTGCATGCCCTCATGGTCTTCAAGTCGCTCGATCAGCTGCTCGAGCTTTTCGCTGTGCTGCTCGAGAAGCTCCAGCCGCTGCCGCAGCTCGCGAATCGTTGCATCCTGTGGATCCACGCTGTTGATGACGTTGTCCATCACGTGCGCGGTTGAGTCAGTGTGAATTAACTGACCATTATGGCGCACAATACGGCCAGGTATACCCACGACGGTGCAGTCTGGAGGGAAATCTTGGTTGACGACTGCATTCGCGCCGATCATGCAGCGGTCTCCGATGGTATGGGGACCAATAATCTTGGCGCCCATGCCCACCATGACCCCGTTACCCAGCGTCGGATGCCGCTTTACCCTGTCGAGGCTCGTGCCGCCGAGCGTTACCTGGTGATAGAGCAGAACATCGTCGCCGATCTCCGCGGTCTCACCGATGACGACTCCCATGCCATGGTCGATAAAGAAGCGACGCCCGATCGTCGCGCCGGGGTGGATCTCGATGCCGGTAACGTGACGGCTGAAATGCGAGATCAAACGCGCGATCAATTTGATACGCCGTGTCCAGAGCCAGTGAGCGACGCGATGCGCCCACAGCGCGTGAAGGCCTGGATAGGTGAGTACCTCCCAGACGCTGCCGGCTGCGGGATCCTTCGCAAAAACGGTCTGTACGTCTTCTTGCAGGCGGCTAAACAATTCATGCAGGCGGCTAAACAAAGATTCTGACTTCCCGCGATTGTGGGCAGCCGGGCGGTCCGTC
>JBBQVV010000352.1:0-7870 GCA_038211235.1 Chthonomonadales bacterium
CCATTTCGGGCTTGCCTCCGACGACATAGATGTTGAACAGTGTGGTTAGCGCGGCGCGGTCCGCCGGGCGCCGAGCGAGCACCGCCTGAGTGTACCGCAATGCATCTGTCAGATTGCCGTCGTCGAGCTCGGCCTGGGCAAGCTTTACCGTAAGATCCGCATCGTCCTTATTTATTTCCGCCAGCTTCTGTAATTGGCGCAGGCGGTCGGATCGCATCATGAGAGCGCGCGCCTGCCGCTCCATCTGACGTGCCTTCTCGGCCTGACCGAGTCCCTGATAAGTTAGCATCAGGTTGTTCGCACTCTGTACGAGCCGGGGATTGATCCGAAGCGCCTTTTCGAGCGCGGTCCGTGCGTCAATCAACCGGCCCGTCTGTAACAGAAGCTTGCCTAGTTCACTGTAGCTGTCCGCGTCGTCAGGCTGAAGTCGGGTCGCTGCCCGAAACTCGGTTGTCGCCCGACGGACATTATCAGGCGTTCGCGCAACGCGATTGTATGCCCAGCCCAGCAGATAATGCGCCTCTGCGCTGTTCGGCTCGCGCTGCAGGATTGCTCCCAGTACCGCCTGAGCCTTGACAAAATCAGAGGTATCGAGATAGGCCTTGGCCAATACGGTCGCGAATACTGAATTGTCGGGCGCAAGGCGACATGCGGCCTCCAGGTGCGGCAGCCCCTGACTCATCCGATGGTCGGTAATCAGTAGAATTCCCAATACATGGTGCGCCAGCGGGCACTGCGGCTCGGTCTTGATTGCGATCGACGCGATACCGCGAGCCTCGGCAACCTCGTTCTGCAACGCAAGCGCCTGAGTCAGCCTGCAGTAGACGTGCTTGCCGTGCGGATCTATTGTCGCGAGCCAGCGAAAGTTCTGGGCCGCCAGGTCCGGACGGTCTGCCTTGTTAAGCAGATAGTCGCCGATCTTATAGTAGGGCGCCGCGAAGTCGCGA
Organism: Chthonomonadales bacterium; assembly: GCA_038211235.1. Classification (GTDB taxonomy): domain Bacteria; phylum Armatimonadota; class Chthonomonadetes; order Chthonomonadales; family Chthonomonadaceae; genus DATGJU01. Next base: position 948 of record JBBQVV010000352.1, read on the forward strand.
TCAGTGTCAGCGGCGATGCGCCATTCGACCAGTGCACGGTCGGCCTTCCCATCGCGCTCGTACGCGAGACCGGTATGGTAGTGATCGTTAGCTCGCCGGCGGAGCAGCCAGGGAGGCAGATTCGTCCATGCGGATAAGCCAACCCCAACGATCAACACCACGATCAACAGGAGCAGGCGCCGCGTCATCTTCATGGAATTGCTCCTTATTTCGCCTGCGGCGACATGGCGGTGAATGCGCGCCATGGCTTCATCCGAAGATCCAGGGCCACGCCGCGACCCTCCGTCAGCACATAGAATCTCCTGCCTATCAGGCCGCGCACCGTCTCTTCCTGTCGGCCCGGCCAACGGATTCTAAGCTCATCGACCTTGTCCGCTTTACCAAGGCCGAAGGTGATGCGCGTGTCACTATGCGATGCGTAGCTGGAACCGGATCGTACCTCCGCGTACTGTCGGCTATTTCCGATCCGGACCCAGATCTTTGCACCGACACCGTCACGGTTTGCACGAACTCCGACCGTGCGAAGTGTGATCCAGTTGTTTCGATTCCCGCCCACATTGTGAAATAGCGCGGCCGATGAGTTATGGCTGTTGGCGAGAAGATCCGGCGCTCCATCGTTGTCGATATCTCCGACGGCCAACCCTCGAGTCACCGTCGCCGCGGTCAGGTCGCCTAGGCTTGCTCCGTCCTCCTGAAACGTTCCGTAACCGCTATTGTGAAACAGCTGCTTGGGCTGGCGATAGCGAATCCCCTCGCTGTACTCCTCAACATCATCGTTCACATGGCCGTTGGCGACGACGAGATCCTTGTAGCCATCCAGATCATAGTCCGTGAACTCGCAGCCCCATCCGAGCATGAGCAGGTCTGTCGAGCCGATACCGGAGCTATAGGTAGCGTTGTCGAACATCGATCCGCCACGATTGTGGTAAACGACCTTCGGCTGGTTTGAAAAATTTGTAACCGCGAGATCGTCCCTGCCGTCGTTATCGTAATCTCCAACGGCGACGCCCATTCCCGCCAGTGCGACCCCATTGTCCATAACGCCGACGCCGCTGCTCAAGGCAACGTTTGTAAACGTGCCGTTCCGGTTGTTGTGAAGTAGGAAGTTGGCGGTCAGATCATTCGCGACAAAAGCATCCGGCCAACCGTCTGCGTCGTAATCGAGCCAGACTACACTCAGACTACGCCCTTCCAGCGGGCTCAGTTCGGATTTCGCCGTGACATCGGCAAACGTTCCGTCACCGTTATTGTGAAAGAGTGTCGGCGATTCCGGCTTATAGAGGAGCGGACTGCAGTATGTACGTGCACCACGGGGGTTCTTACATGCATTGTCCTGGTCTACGCTCCAATGTGCATAGTGGCAAACGATCAGATCGAGATGGCCGTCGTTATCATAGTCTCCCCACGCCGCGCTTGTGGCCCACCGTGGTCCCTGCTTGTTATCTCCCGTCTGCGAACGAATCGTGACATCGGTGAAGCGGCCATGGTCGTTATGCACTAAGTGATTGCCGGCGTAACTCGTGATATAGATGTTTGCCCATCCGTCGTTGTCGTAGTCCCCGACTGCAACTCCCTGTGCGTACCCCTGGTCGAAAGCGAGGCCCGCCATGGCGGTCACGTCCGCGAAGGTCCCGTCGCCGTTGTTTCGGTAGAGAGCGCAGGGCTGACGGATCACAAAGCCGGATCCCGGAGCCTGGCCCGCCTGGATCAGAAACACGTCGAGGTAGCCATCGTTGTTATAGTCGAGTAGCGCGCAGCCTCCCGTGGTAGTCTCGATGAAGTGGTGTTCACCACGCGCGCCGTTATCCAGTGTGAACCGAATTCCCGCCTCGTCGGTAATATTGCGATAGACTACGGGCACGTCGGAAACACTTCGCGCACCTACGACCGCGACCGCCGCCACGTTCCGCACGACCGGGACGAGCGGCCTGACCGGTAAGCAGCCGGCCGCGAGGTTCAGAACAGTGACCAGCAAGGATAGCGCTCGACATTGACGACGCACACAAGCATGTAGTGCAATGCCCGCCGAGTCTGGGCGGCCTTTGCAACCGGCCCAGACTGGCGGACATGTTCGTGCCGTGGTGAGCAAATTAGTCTCTATTGGCCAGGAGTCGACTCGCCGCGGGCAGGAGTCGGATCGGTCACGATATGATGCGGCCCATACATTCGATCGAGCGTCGGACTGAGCTTGGGTTTCTGCCCCGGCTTGCTGCCGGCGAGGAACTGCCACCCATAAACGACGAGACCAACGCAGAGGATTGCGATCGCGGCCACTGCAAGAGGTCCTGTAGCGGTCTTCTTCATCGTCGCCTCCCATCACCTACCATGGGAAACCACCCTCGAACCCGTCGTTGCCGGCAAGGTTAATGTGGCTTCGGTTATAGAACTTGGCGTGGCCGTCCGCATAACAGATATTGGATGCGCGGGTCGGAGCGTGTGTCCACGGATCCGGAACGTACAGGTTGCCGCCCGCATACTGAGGCTCGTGAATCCAGGGCCATAGGTCTCCGATTGCCCAGTTGGAAGCAGGGTTTTCAATGGCTGCCTGTCGAGTCCCGAGGAGCTCGGTGACAGTGCAAACCTGGCCGTTGTCCGGATTGGTGAACTGATACGTGGCGGTGCCGAGCGTGGACAGCGGCACCTGGTGCACACCGTCCGGACCCAGTTCTTCGCCATACCCCCCGGTCGGACCCCAGGGTGCGCCGTTGTATCCCATGCTGATGCCGGTGTTTGCCGAAACCCAGGTGTCTTCCGGACACATGAATATCTGGCGGCTCTTGATGTACGGCTGCAGTAGTCCGCCAATTCGCCCAAATCCAAAGAACGTCGGCGAGCACGCTCCGCCATATTCGTTGTGCCACTGCGCGGGCGCATGCGTCTCGTCGTAGTCCTGCACGTACATCATCAAACTAAGCCCGATCTGCTTCATATTGCTAAGACAACTGATCTTGCGCGCCTGCGCGCGAGCTTTCGCGAATACTGGAAATAGAATTGAGGCGAGAATCGCGATGATCGCGATCACAACGAGCAACTCGATCAGCGTGAATCCGTTTCTGGACCTACTGTACATTGCCTCTAACCTCCTGTGGCGCGAGGTCTGTTATAGTACTGCCTGCCTGGCGCCTCTCAACTGCTCACGAGTGGTGTCGACCCTATCGTGCCGTTCAGTGCTGCTTCTCTCCTTTCTCTCGGACGTGCGTGTCTTGCGTAGCCGACGCGCCCTTAACTCCCGTCGGCGGCTTCGCGTGGAGCATGCCGTCTCGCATCTTTGCCATCTCAGGTGACACTTTGTCTACAACAAACTGATTGTACAAGAACCGAAACCAGAAGAACGCCGGTATTGCCAGCAGCACGATGATGATCAATGCGGTCTTGACGCCGATCGGTTTCGATGCCAATCCTCCGCCTCCCATCTGCATGCGCCTCCTGTTGGACAGGACGGCAAATCTGGCGCGACCGGTGCGCGGTCTGGTTCCACCCCGGACAAGAACCACTGAATGCTCGCCGCGCGTTTCTATGCGTGGCCCAATCCGTCCGTGGCAAATGCGTTTGCGATTATCAGCATATCGGTTCGACACGGATTGGAGAACTCCTGCCCGAAAATTGAGATATGTAAACTGTTTTTGCTTGGCGCTTGAATCTCGGAGCGAATGGGCGCCGGCACGGTTCGTGGTTTCATTGGCGCGCCCGCCTCGCGGGAATGCACACAAAACAAAGGCAGATGACCCACTTGGGTAGTCTGCCTTTTCTGAAATTCACTTGAGCCGAACGTATGGTGGAGATACTGGTTCGACGTTACGCAGCCGCCTGCCTCTGGTATACGTCGTCCGCGCGCATCGCGCTCACGATCGCGGTCAGGGAGAATTCAGCCTCGGTGTAGGAGACCTGGCACGTGCCAGCCGCTCGGTGCCCACCGCCGCCGAACTCCCTCATCAGCGCTCCGACGTCCGTTTGCGCCGTGCGATTGATGATGCTGTGGCCGCACGCGAAGACACAATTCTGCCCCCGGTACCCGTCGACGGCCCAGACGGAGATATTCTGCTTTGGGTGAAGCGCGTACACCAGAAACCGGTTGCCGCAATGGATCGGGTAGACGTTCCGGAGATCGCTGACGATCACGTTGCCGTCGATCCGAGTATGCGCGATAAGCATTTCCCGGAACATAATGTCCTGCTGAAAATAGCGAGATACGCGAGCCTCTACGTCCGACAGCCGGAGTATCTCATCAATGGGCTTCGTCATACAGACATCGATTAGGTCAAACATCAATTGATAGTTGCTGATGCGATAGTCCCGGAAACGACCCAGGCCCGTGCGGGCATCCATCACAAACGACAGCAGCGGCCATCCGGTCGGATTCAATATCTCGTCGACGTTGAACTGAGCGGAATCGGCCTTGTCAACTGCCTGCATCACCTCGTCTATCGGGCCGAACCGATCGCGTCCGCCATAGTAGTCGTAGACGACTCGCGCGGCGCTCGGCGCAATGCGACACGCTCCGTTGAACTCGGTGCTTCCGACAATTCGCTCCACTTCGGTGGAGTGATGGTCGAACCAGAGTCCGCATCCCGCGACGTACGGCACATTTGTAAGCACATCGTTTTGCGTCACTTCGAAACGGCCGTCCTGAAGGTCTTTCGGATGGACGAACTTTATCTCGTCAATGTGTTCTACCTGTTTGAGAAGTGCAGCGCATACCAGGCCGTCGAAGTCAGAGCGTGTAACAAGTCGCAAGTTGCTATCCTTTCTCAGCACCTATGGAATCGGCGCCGAGCATATGTCAGATTGTTCCACGTCTCCCAGCGTTCCCGGCACATATAATCGGATATCGTCGCTGCGGTCGCACGGGTGGTCTTGTCGCCGCCGCGCGGACGCCTATTCGGGACGCGTAAGAACACGATATTGTGACCGGCGGATTGGATAAGATCTGCCGGCCACGGGATGTCTGGTTTTCTACTCAAAGCGAACTAGACCGGTGCGCTTCAGGCGAGGTTTGACTTCGAGAACATCTGTCCCATCGCTACGACGATTCTGCGGGGACCTTCGAAGGTGTCACGTGCATGCGCTGTGAGCATATTGTCCAGGAGAGCGATATCGCCTTCCTGCCACTCTGAACGCACGGCTCTCCGTTCGAGAACCTCGCCAACGTGCTCCATCACGGCGTCCTCGATCGGAGTCCCATCGCCGTAATAGACGTTGCGCGGCATATGTTCCTCGCCGAATAGCGATAGGAGTGACTCTCTGGTTGCCGAATCGAGGCAGTACGGGTGATGGAGCTGAATCTGGTTGAAAAAGATGGTTTCACCGGACTTCGGGTGTCTCGCCACTGCCGGGCCGGTTTGTCGCGTGCGCAGGCAGTCGTTCGCGGTCCACTCAAAGCCGACGCCCGCCTCCCGGCATTGTGCTTCGACCACGGCCTTGTCCTCCGTATGAAAGAAGTGCTGCCAGCTGACATCAATCCCCTCAGAGAAGTTGCGGATGTACATTACTCCCTTGTCTGCGAACTTCGCGAATACGTCGGGATCAATATACTTACAGACATCGCGGCAATCGAGAAGGGGTGTTGCTCCGCCCACCGGCGCCTTCTGGACGCAGAAGAAACCGATCTTCATCGGCCACGAGTCGAGATGTGAACTCTCGTTGTGGTACAGAATCGGCTTGTCCGGCGGATACGGCGTGGACTGGTAGATCTTTTCGCTTGTTCCGGCGCGCGGGAGGTCGCCATATCCGCCGTACAGGTCACCATAAAACGCTTTGGTTACCTGCTCGAAATCGGCCACGGTTTTGACGTTGAAGCCGCGAAACAGAAGTGCGCCATGCGTCAGCAGATCTGCCTCGACTTGCTGGCGGTTGTGGCCGATCCAGCTCGCGAGATCCACGTCATCGGAAGCAGGCTCGTATAACTGGATGAATGTTTCCCCGGGAATTATCGGCCTCGACTTAACCAGTGGAACGTCGGCAAGGGATACCGCCTTTCGCTGGATGTTGCCTATGGATCTGGAAAGCGGACCTCTGGTGATGCCACCACTCATTAATTAGCTCCTTTTCGGGGTGAGCGCCTGATCATCATATGGCGCGGACACTGCCATGGACCGCTGGGGCTCTAACGCCGGTGACGTCACGAACAGTGAAGCCTATGCACTACACCAAGCGGATGCTCGGAGCACCGGATGGAATGGATCGATTTCGCCTGAACGCCCCTCGCGCGCCGACGGCGTCATCGATCTGTCGAAGCAGTAGCTGAAATCGTGTGTCAATCGTGGCTTTACACCACCTCGTCGTTCCTATTGTCGGCTAGTTGCTCGTTGCGCAATATGGTGAAGCGCAGTTGACGCGACCGTCTGGACCGCGGACAAAGTAAGTTGCTCTTGGTACCGACGAATCCGGAATGCTCCACAATGACGACTTGCGGATACCGGCAGTTCACATAGGTCTTTGCAAGATTGGGGCCAGATATCCGTCCGTGCCTAGATTGTACATCAAATGCGCGTTCATTATCAGATCTGGCAAGGAATCGCCTTGGTCATCTCTCCGGCGACTAGAGGGACTATTCCGGTATCTACAGCGTGAAGCTACGCAAACGGGAAGAATACGATTGGAACGCCGGCCTCAAAGTACAGGTCGCAAAGCTCGCAGGAGGTTCACGCTAGGAAACAATCGACACATCGCCCTTCATTAGAAGCACCTCCAACCTAAGATGTATAGTGGTCGGGTTTATCAAGACACAGATCTTGGTTTACTTAAGTTAGAACCAGCTCCTTTCGATGTGTAGTTGTTCGCTCGGTTGACTGAGGCTAGTCCGCCTCTCTGAAGCGTAACGTTACGCTTCGTTGCTCACTTGACGCAGGGCGCTTTGGACGCCCATTGCCGGTGACAAAATGGGTTGGTTCCGGCTGTTTCCGCGGTGCCGCTGCACGATATTC
>JBBQVV010000353.1:0-7752 GCA_038211235.1 Chthonomonadales bacterium
CCGCGGCGTCATCGAGGCGATCGCTACGACGCCCAAAGTCTGTCACTACATTGACATGCCGCTTCAGCACGCTGACGACGAAATCTTGCGTGCAATGCGGCGGCCTATGTCCAATGCAGGGTACTTGAGGCTGCTTGCCGACTTCCGCTCCGCCGTTCCGGACGTCGCGATCCGCACAACCTTTATCGTCGGGTTTCCAGGTGAAACCAGTGAGCACTTCGCTACGCTGGAGCGGTTTCTCGAAGAAGCGGAGTTCGACCGGGTCGGAGTCTTTGAATACTCGGTCGAAGACGGCACGCCGAGCGCGGAACTCGTGCCGAAAGTCCCTTCGCGCATCAAGCGGTCGCGGAAGGAGTCGCTGATGGAGCGACAGCAGGCGATCTCACTGGCGTGTAACCGGAAGTGGGTCGGGCGCGAGTTGGACGTCTTGATCGAGGGCCGCTCCGCTTTCGATGCGACGACTGCGACCGGGAGGTCGTTCCGAGATGCGCCGGAGGTCGACGGGCAGGTGCACGTGCGCCGATGTGCCGCGCAGTCCGGAACGTTTGTGCGCGTCCGCGTGGCGGAGGCGCGACCGTATGACCTGGTTGCGGACCCGGTGTTCAATTAGGGCTGCGACAACTTACTTATCTGTTTTCGATTGACGGCGGTCGCATCGTCGTCTGAGCGTATGGAGGGAATCTGTGGCAACATTGACGGTCGGGAAGACCAGGGAACCGATAACGGACGAGCAGATTGCCGCGCTACTTGCGGGATCGTTCATCTACAAGGCGATGCTGGAAGCGGGTGAGCCGAGCAAGGCCAACGATCTGGCGCGCCTAGTGGACCGGCCCGATATGGACACGAAACTGGCGCGCGTGGTCGTCGCGACGAACCCTCATATGACCGCCGTCGACCGAAAGTGGACCCTCTGGACTCGCTATCTAGACGTAAGACGCACACTCGACTTCAATCTTCTGCGCATACTTAACACATTTGGCCAGCCGATTCGCCTGCCGCAACTGGCGCGTGAGCTGGAGTCCGTCTATGGCCGCCCGTCCGTAATTTACGAAGATATGCTGGGTCGCCTGGCTACTGATCCGTTGAGATATTTTGTCGTGGGTGATGATTCGATAGCCCCGACCAGCTGGCTGCTTGACACTGAGGCGGCCATTGAGGAAGAGGTGCTGTTCGACAACTTCCTTGACGACGACGACGTGTTTCCGTATCTTGAGATCGCGGAGCGAATTGGACTTCATCCCGCGCGGCCCGAATCGATCGTCGCCTTTCTTAACGCCACGGGCGCGCCTATCCGTAACAAAGCGTTTCAGTTCCTTGCATGGAGAGCCGACAAAGAGGCGTTCGAGCCCGCGGAGTTTTACCAGGCCGTCTACGAGGCTCCGGGCGTCTTTGGCCTGACGGACGGCACCTGGGTGGGTCCGGACATGGCCGACCGTGTGGTCCCGCATTTTGCAGTGCTCGCACAGCAGGAGGTCAGCGACACGATCGAGGCTACCGCTCAGGAGACGGCACAGCCGCTCGTGATCGGCGAATCCGAGCGCGACTCGCTGGTTCGGATCATCCTTGAGAACGATGAATTCACGCGCGCATCGCGCTTACTCGAGGATGTGTTCGAGGTCACTCCGGACTATCGGACCTATATTGATGATCTGCGAAATGTCATTGAAACGCTGTCGCATGACGACCGTGTCGTGTGGCTAGGATCCGATCGCTTCAGGCCTCAAGGGGCGATACCCGGCTATGTTTTCACCGTCCCGGGCCTTTTGGAGATACCTGAGACGCACTTCACTGACGCCGAAGGCAATCCGGTCGACCAGCTTCTCGATGACGACGGATTCGACGGCGGACTCGAGCGCGACATCCTGAATCCGTTGGCACAGGACGTGCTGGACGAAGAGCCCGTAGCTGCTCCAGATCCGAATCCGCCTTCAAACGCTCGCGCGGTCATCAAGTATCACCATAAGCAGATTGGGACGCTGCCGCTGTGCCAGTTCGCGTCCGGATTCTTCCCGGCCCAGCCCACGATCCTCGAGACCGAGTTCGTCCTGCCAGGCGGGCAGAAGGCGCAAGTGTGGATTAATAACGATACACGACTTCTCTACGGCCTGCTCGACTGGTTCGATTCGATTCCGATCGACTCAGGTGCAACATTCACCCTCGAGCGACAGGATGTCGACAAGTACGCGATCACGTACAACGATGAGAGCGAGCCGGCGATGTTTATCAGCCGAAACCGTGTAAATGAGCTGCTCACCATCCAGGAGCGAAGCGAAATAGAGGAACTTGCCAACTTCGACCTCGTGCGAGAGATTATGGAGCACTACCGCAAGGGCATCGAGTTCCTGACGCTGCACACGGAAGTCAATATCGTGAGGAGAGCAACGCGCCGCATGGTGGCATCCATTCTTTCGGAATACCACTGTTTCTTCCAGAGGAGCGGTGCGTGGGTCTACGACGCAAAGAAGCTCTCCCAGGGCTTCGACAAGAGCAAGCGAAAATACCTGCGCAAATAGTCCGTGGGAGTCACGAATGTCCGTCCGTGTGCGATACGCACCGTCGCCGACAGGCTCACCACATGTGGGAAATCTGAGAACGGCGATCTACAACTGGCTGCTCGCCCGTAAGGAGGGCGGCCAGTTCGTGGTTCGTCTCGAAGATACGGATCGCTCGCCGAATCGCTACGTGCCGGAGGGTATCTATGCCATCGAAGCCAGCCTTCGATACTTGGGTATACTTCCGGACGAGTGGTGGATCTCCGGCGGTCCGAACGCGCCCTACATTCAGAGTGAGCGGACGGCGCTGTACCAGGACGTGGCCGAGCGCCTTATTGTTGGTGGGCATGCGTATCGATGCTATTGCACGAGAGAGCGACTGGATTCTCTGCGCGCCGAACAGCAGTCCACGCGCCAGCCTATAGGATACGATCGCCTTTGTCGCGACCCTGAGAACCGGCGGCGTATGCGAGATGGTCGCGCGGAGCGCGATGGCGGAGAGCCGTCCTACGTGGTGCGCCTGGCGATGCCACGGGAAGGCGTCACGGTGCTGCATGACGAGATACGGGGTGACATCGTCTACGAGAACCAGCTGCAGGATGACCAGGTTCTGCTCAAGTCCGATGGCTTCGCGACCTACTTCCTTGCGTGCGCCGTCGACGACCAGCAGATGGGGACGACGCATATCATGCGTGGAGACGATTGGCTATCATCGGCTCCCAAGCTGCTGCAGGTCTTTGCAGCGCTCGGTCACGAACCGCCGAAGTTCGTCCATCCGCCACTGATCGTCGGGCCGGACAGAAAGAAGCTGTCAAAGCGTCACGGCGCCACACAGTTCTCCTGGTTTATGGAGGAGGGCTATCTTCCTGAAGCGCTCATCAATTTTCTCGTGCTGCTGGGGTGGTCGGCCGGCGAGGAGAATCGCGAGCTATTCTCGGTCCCGGAGCTCATCGATCGCTTCTCACTGGCGGGAATCTCCGAGCACCCCGCAATCTTCGACTATGAAAAACTGAAGTGGATGAACGGCCACTACATTCGGCAGAGCCCGCCAGGGCGTATCATAGGTATGTGCCTTCCTTACCTAGTAGCGGCCGGCCTGGTGTCGCCTCCGCCGGCTCAGGATGCGGCCGAGGACGAGATGCTGGCGTACCGGCGCGAAATGGAGTACGTTCGGCGCGTGATACCACTCGAGCAGGAGCGATTGAAGACCCTTGCTGAAATCGCGGATTTGGCGCGATTCTTCTTCGAGGACCTCAGTTATCCGACCGGGTATGACGAGAAGGCCGTGCAAAAGTGGTTCCATGTCGCGCATCTCCGGCCGCTGCTGCAGCGTGAGATTGCGGCCTGGGAATCGCTCCCAGATTGGACCGTGCACGGCCTCGAGACAACTAGTCGGGCCATAGGGGAACATCTGGGGTTGAAATTTGGAGACGTGATACATCCCACGCGAGTCGCGGCGACCGGCCGCACAATCGGGCCCGGCCTCTTCGAGACCCTCTGGGTATTGGGTAGGGAGCGGACCATTACTCGACTGACGTCGGTGCTGAATAACTACACGGACGCCATTGCTACAACGTAGAGGGTACAGAGTTTGTTTCGCTAGAGACGGGTAATCTATCGGAACAATAGTAGGAGTAAAATGATGCGGAAACCTCGATCGGCAGCGCAGTGGACTGGAATCGCGTTGGCATGTGTTCTGGTTGGAGTGGCTTGGGCCGCGAGGCTTGGCATCGCAGCTCAGGCACTACACACGCCAAAGCTCGGGCCGGGCGCAACGCTGGATGGCCGTCGGCCGTTCCCGGACGATAGTCCCTGGAACCGAGACGTATCACGCCTGGCCGTGGACCCGCGCTCCGCAACATTGATCGCAAGTATCGGTATCGATAGGCCTCTGCATCCTGACTTCGGCAGCAATTACCAGGGCCATCCCATGGGAATTCCCTATGTCGTGATCTCTGGCGCCCAGGCGAAAACTCAGGCGCCTGTCACGTTTGAAAATACGGACGAGAGCGATGCCGGACCGTATCCTATCCCAGCGGACGCCCCTATCGAGGGAGGACCGGACTCCGACGGCGATCGGCACGTAATTGTCGTCGACCGCGACAACTGGAAGCTGTACGAGCTCTTTGCGGCGGTCCCGGACCGCCGAGGAGGCTTTTCGCAAATGCGCTGGAAAGCCTACTCGGGAGCGATCTTCGACCTTTCCACTGGCGCCGATCGTCCCGCGGGCTTTACATCGGCCGATGCCGCCGGTCTTCCGATCTTCCCAGGGCTGGTGCGATACGATGAGGCCGTGGAGCGCAAGGAGATCGCCCATGCGTTACGGTTTACCTGCCGGCATAGTCGCCGAGCCTATGTGTCGCCTGCGCGGCACTTCGCCAGTCGCTCGCAGGACGAAAGCCTGCCGCCGATGGGAATGCGCGTGCGCCTCAAGGCCGGAGTCGATACCTCGTCTTTCCCACCCACGGAACAGGTGATAGTAAAGGCATTAAAGAAGTATGGAATGATCCTAGCGGACAATGGAGGAGATTGGTACGTCAGCGGAGCGCCCGATCCTCGGTGGAATAACGATGAGCTTGCGTCGCTCAAGCGCCTGAAGGGCAGCGATTTCGAGGTCGTGCGGATGGGCGAGTTGGTGACGCGCTAGTGCGCCGCAAGTGGCACGATTTGTGCGGTTCCGACTGTGTGAGTTCGCCTCGATCGCTAAGCAGCGGATTCCTTCCGCCAGGCGCGCAACCGCTCCATTTCGAACGCGATTACCGAGGCCGGTATGTCAGAGTTGGCGGCGATCCGGTCGATCGCCCGCGCCAGGCTCCGCTCGGAGCCTTCGTCCGGCGGGTCGGGGTATATGGTATCCATTGCCTCGACTAGCAGATAGAGCGCCTCGTTAACGTAGCGGGCCTTACCTTGGGGCAGTGAGCGGTAGGCTGCCTGTGCGAATAGGCGCGAAAGCTGCTCAAAAACGCCGTCCCAGCTCTCCGACAGTGCGGACTCTGCCGCTGCGGTGGTCGCGCGTTCAGACTGTCTGGAGGCGACGATATGCGACTCGCGAGTTTTGAAGGCTTCCCAGTCACCGCTCGACGTGCCTTCGATCAGTTTCAGGACGAGATGCCTGCCGTACACCTCGTCGATGGTACGCTGAACGGTGTTCAGCGTTGTCGTCTGAGTAATGTGACTGGCCCGATTAAATAGCTCAGGTGCGATGCCTATGATGAGGCAGTCGCTTTCCACGGTGATCGCATGGGTCGCCTCGAGCGCTTCCCAGAAGGAGCGGTTGTTGATGCGATCCTTCAGGCGGTTGACGCAGTTGTCCCACAGCGCGGGTATGGAAGCAGGGTTCATGAGATGCAATGCTCCTTAAACGCTCGGGTTAGGGTTCGAATTTTTGCGGGTCTTTTGAGTTGTGATGGAGTAGCGCCGCGGCGGATGACCATTAAAGCGCCGCGAACGATTATACGCTCGTCCGTCATCAGAAGTCAAGGGACGCGCAAGAGACGATTTGTCGGCCGGTCCGCCCTGAATTCGCCACATCGTCGCGGCGCTATTCACATTGGCGCTTCATGGGTTTGCCGGCCGAATGAACAGTAAGGAGTAATCGGTATGGGCTTCAATTCACGGAGATCTGGTTGCAGCCCGTGGCTGCGCGTCTTCTTAGTCGCTTCAGGTGCCGTTATGTTGGCTGGCTTCGCCACTTGCGCGGCTGCGTACGGCCAGGACGATACGAGGACGGCCGGAGCGGATCGAACGCAAGCGTCCAAGGGCCAGATAGTGATTGGCGATGAGGCCATCGATCCCATTCAGCCGATCAAACCCGATTTCGTGATCACAGTAGTCGTTTCAGGTGAGTCGGAACCGAGCGGGAGCTACAAGGTCGACTCCGTTGGCAAAGTGAGCATTCGCTACGCCGGGATCATGACGCCGGTATCCGTTAAGAATATGACGCCGGCGCAAGCGCAGGATGCCATCGCCTCATTTCTCAAAACTTATATCAAGAATCCCGTCGTGAGCGTCACGATTACAGACATTCCGCGGGCTTCCGTGTTTATCGGCGGCGCGGTCCGCGTGAATGGGAAGGCCTACATCAATTCTGACACCACGCTGCTCGATGTAATCACGCGGGCAGAATATACGGAAGCGGCCGATCTTTCTCAAGTCAAGATCATTCGCCGTGACCAGCCCGACGCGATCTATGTCGACTTTGAGAAGTTTATTCATAGCCGGCGTGGTGAGAAGGTTGATGAGGGTCTCAATCCACCTCTCAAGGACAAGGACCGCATCTGGATTCCGTCGCGATCCGCGCCCGGCGCGACCGGCACGATCAGTATATTCGGCGAGGTGACGCGTCCGACGGCGGGAGTGCCATTAAGATCGACGGCGCCAATGACCGTACGTGAGGTGGTCAACCTCGCAGGTGGTCCGACTCTCACGGCCGATCGACATCGGGTAAGTGTTCGGCGTTTTGGGATGGATAAGCCGTTGGTCGTCGACCTGGATAAAGCCGAGCAGGGCGATCTGGCGAATAATATCGAACTGCGGGCCGATGACACCGTTTACGTCGAGAGACTGGACGAGAACGCGTATATCAACGTAAACGGGGGGTTTGTTCGGCCCGGCAAGTTGATCTACGACAAGCGCACAACCCTGACCCAGGCGATCGCCGAGGCTGGCGGCCCCGCGCCATACGCGAAGACGAAGAAAGGCTATGTCCAGCGTCATCCCGACAGCGATCCAAAGCACACGCGAATCATCCCGTTCAATTTCAACGATATCCTTGCCGCAAAATCGCAGGACATCGAGCTTCAGGCGGGGGATGCGATCTATATCGAGCCAGGCGGTCCTCCACGCTCGAGCATGGGTCCGCTGGAATGGCTCGGGGCTCTTACCTCCACGTCCTACCTGTTCAACTCGATCTCCGGCCGTCGGTTAGACTGACATTGGAGTCGGCGACCGAGGGCAAGTTCAGACGAAAAATCGTGGCCCCCCCCAGGGGCGGCCCCCGGCCGTAAGGGCTCGAAAGACGGATTTGTTCGCCGTTCGACGGTAGGGATGCGGCTCATTTCGGTTGCGGCGTTCGGAAGCCGTAACCCGGCCGAGAAGTCGATCGGGGCGACTCGCTCAGGCCGCGGTTATCTCCAGCGCTGCAAGGCTGTCGTTCATCCGGTGCTCCGCGCCGAGCGCTCCCCCATGGCGCTGCTCAACTCCCATGTCCGCCACGTCCGCGCGCTTCGTCAGTTTACGCCGTTTGAACGGCGTCCGCAGT
>JBBQVV010000354.1:0-7748 GCA_038211235.1 Chthonomonadales bacterium
ATTCATTTTGCTGGATCCGGCGACGCCCTTTTGACGATTCAGGCGCGGGTGGGGCTGTAGATTCGATCAGATGCCTAAGATTGTATTTATTCATGACAGGCACGGAAGCCCGACGCTACGATGCCGCCCAGGAGTGCTTCATGCATAGGTCGGGTTAGTCTCGCCGGTCGCGTCTTTTCTTTTCGCCGCCTTCGCGCAACATCGAGGTGATCACGCCGCTTACGATGCCCATCGCGACGGATCCGATGACCGCGTGCAACGGGTTGGTAACATGGAACCCGAAGCCCAGGTTGCCAACCATCAGAAAAAGGAGCACGTTTAGGACGAAGCTGAACAGGCCGAACGTTAGGCAGTTGATCGGCCAGGCGAAGAACATAATGATCGGCCGAATTGCGGAGTTCGCCAATGCGAGCGCGACCACGGCGATCACAACAGCCAACGGGGATTCGACCCAGATCCCCGGCCGGCTCCCTGATGTGCTGGTCAGTTGATATGCCCCTACAATAACGAGAAGCGCCAGGATGTTTGAAATCCATCTCAGGAACCAGTTTCTCATCTTCACGCCCTCCGTGCCGCATCATTCGAATCAGCGAATTACGAACCGTTCAATCGCGCATGCAACGCCGTCGTTTGAGACCGACTCCGTGATCCAGTCCGCAACCGCAAGGACCTCGGGCTGAGCGTTGCCCATGGCCACTCCCCACCCGGCCCACTGAAGCATCTCGACATCGTTGATATGATCGCCGATCGCCATGGTCTCTTCTCGATCGACCTCCAGGCGGGCTGCAAGCATTTCGAGGCCTGTCTGCTTGCTGATTCCGCTCACGTAGATCTCGACGCCCCAGCCGCTTTCGGTCCCGGATTCGACGATGCTGACGTTCTCGGCAAACCGACTTCTCATATACAGCGCCAGCGGACGCATGCGATCCGGTGTCCCGTATGCGCTCACGGACACGGGTCGAAATGGAAGGTCAGTCATCAAGTCGACATGTGGCCGGTATCGTCGGTCTTCCGGATCCATTCCGGTCTTGTCCGCCGCGGGATGGTGAAGAACTCGAGCGCCGTTCACGCCGGGAACGTCTGAATCTTCATACACGAATGGTTCTACGCCGGCTTGCCGAATCGACCTGATCACTTCCAGTGCCACCGGAATTGGCAGTAGACGCCGGTACACCACCACGCCCGTTCCGAGGTGCGAGAGCACGCCGCCATTTGATGTAACCGCGTATCCAGACGGCGGATCAAGCTGATCTGCAACCGGTATCGTGCGGTACCGTGTGCGACCGGTGCAAAGGACCACGTTGCATCCCGATGCGCGGGCACGGCGAACGGAGTCCAGCACCACAGGCGAGACGAGACTGTTACTGCCGACGAGCGTGCCGTCGATATCCAGAAACAGGGCCCTGATTTGCATCGGGGGCTTGCGTTGAGTGGAGTGAGCCAGGGATTGCATCGCTCCATCGATTATACCGCGAAGTTCGCGGCGAGGTTTCGGGCATCGCGTACCATTGCTCGGGGCTGATGGTTCGTATCGTGATCCTGCGGACTGCCGACGGCTCCGCCACTGTCCAAAGCATCGATTTGTTGCTATAATGGCGCTCGGTAAAGAGCGAGAGGCGAGGAGCGATCATGAGAGAGAGTGTGAAGCGGCTTCAGGAAAGCATTCTGCAGGTCAAACGGCTGTCCGAGGTGTCGGAGCTCGTCGGTTGGGATCAGCAGACCTACATGCCGACCGGCGCCGCCAGAGCCCGCGGGGAACAGTCGGCTGCAATCGATCAGCTGATCCATGAGCTATTCGTAAGCGCGGCGACGGGGGACCTTCTCGCGCAGGCGGAGAAGGATCTCCAGGATGCGGACCCGGATAGCGACGAAGCTCGCATGGCAGCCGTGGTCCGACGCGACTACGATCGGGCAACACGTTTGCCTGCCGACCTGGTAGCGGAGATATCTCGCCATCGCGCGGTAGCGCACAGCATCTGGGTCAAGGCCCGCCAGGAGAACGATTTTGCGGCGTTTGAGCCCGCCCTCGAGAAGATGCTGGAGCTCACCCGACGCCGCGCGGAGTACCTTGGATACAAGGATCACATCTACGATGCGCTTCTGGACGGTTACGAGCCTGGGATGCGGCAGGCGGACGTCTGGGCCATGTTCAAGGACCTGAAGCCCGCTCTGGTCAAGCTGACTCGCGACATCGGCGCGAGCAGTCGGGACGTCGACGTATCGTTGCTCTACAGGAATTATGCCGTCGACGCGCAAAGGAGTCTTACGCTTAACCTTGCCGCCGGCTTCGGCTTCGACCTGCAACGCGGACGCCAGGATGAGGCAGCGCACCCCTTTTGCAGCGGCTTCAATCGAGACGACGTGCGGATTACGACGCGCTTCGACCCGAACTATCTTGGCCAGGCGCTCTACGCGACGCTGCACGAAACCGGTCACGGGCTCTACGAGCAGGGTCTTCCGGAAAAGTACGATCCATCGCCGCTGGGCGCCTCGATTTCGCTGGGAGTGCATGAGAGCCAGTCGCGCCTCTGGGAGAACATGGTGGGCAGAAGCCGCCCTTACTGCCGGTTTATGTTTCCGCAGCTCCAGGCGGCGTTTCCCGAATCGCTGGGAGGCGAGACGGCCGAGA
The DNA here is from genome assembly GCA_038211235.1 of Chthonomonadales bacterium. GTDB lineage: Bacteria > Armatimonadota > Chthonomonadetes > Chthonomonadales > Chthonomonadaceae > DATGJU01. Next base: position 2,630 of record JBBQVV010000354.1, read on the forward strand.
ACTTCTACCGTGCGGTCAATCTTGTGCGACCATCGCTCATTCGGGTCGAAGCGGACGAGGTGACCTACAATCTCCACATCATGCTTCGCTTCGAGCTGGAGTGCGATCTGCTGACCGGGGCGCTCGCCGTCAAGGACCTGCCGGAGACGTGGAACGGCAAGATGAACCAGTACTTCGGACTGACTCCGCCAGACGATTCACAGGGCGTTCTGCAGGACGTGCATTGGGCCGAAGGGCTGATCGGCTACTTCCCCACCTATTCCCTCGGCAACCTCATCTCCGGCCAGTTGTGGCATGCCGTTCAGGCCGCCATACCCGACGTGGAAGCGCGAATACTGCGCGGTGATTTTGCCGAACTGCTGGCGTGGCTACGCGCGAACATCCACGGTTATGGGAGAAAGTATCAGCCCGCCGAACTGATCCAAATGGCGACCGGCGAGCCGCTTACATCGCGGTACTATCTTGAGTACCTGACGGCGAAATTCAACGACATCTACGGCCTGTCCTGAACGCCGATGAACGCATGGCAGGCCGCTAGCCAGAGTGTTGACGACATTTGTCGGCGGGAGACCCCCATACGGGCAGGCTATACGGGTAAACTCCTATGGGTAAACTAGTCGCCCGCCCTACTGTCGGTCCATTGATCGCCTCGTGCATATTGAAGGCTTTGAGCCCGCCTTAGGGGAGTTGATCAACGCTAATCTTGTCGTTCGTGTAGATGCAGATCTCGGCGGCAATGCGCATGGCCTCTTCGACGATCTCGCGGGCAGTCATGGCGGTGTTCTTGAGGAGCGCTTTCGCTGCTGCTGCGGCAAACGAGCCGCCCGAGCCTATTGCGGCGATTCCGTCGTCCGGCTCGACAATGTTGCCGTCGCCGGATAGAATGTAGAGATGATCGCCGTCCGTGACGATCATCATCGCTTCGAGCCTGCGCAGTACGCGATCGGTCCGCCAGTCTTTCGCGAACTCGATCGCGGCGCGTGTGATGTTCCCGCTCGATCCTTCCAGCTTCGTCTCGAAGCGGTCTGAGAGCGCCTGGGCATCGGCTACGGAGCCTGCAAAGCCCGCGATGATTCGATTCTGATAGAGCCTGCGCACTTTGCGAGCGCCGTGCTTGAGCACCGTCTGACCTACCGTGACCTGGCCGTCTCCTGCTAGCGCGATCAGGCCGTCGCGGCTGACCGCGATGATCGTCGTTGAACGCGTCCTGGGACTGCCGTCCTCGCCGTAAGCCTGTTCTGATCCGTTCCTCTTCAATATGGTTGCGTCGCTGCCTTTCTACAACTCTTGACTATGCCTCGCAATGAGCGGTTCACGGGCCGTTGGACACGTAAGTCCGCTATTCGCGCAGTCCGGGGTCGCGTCCTCTACTTGATCATTCCGTTCTGACGCATGTATTTTAGCACGAGGTCCTCGAACGGCAACGACGTGGAGGTACGAAGGTAGTCGATTCCGTAGCGATGGCAGAAACTTTCGACGTCACCGCAGAAGGTGTTGAGCGTCTGTTGATAGCGGGTGAGGAGCTGCGGATTCACGCTCATCTCCTTCGCTTCTCCCGTCTCACTGTCTATGATTCGCAGGTCTCCGAGCAGCGTCGGCTTGATCTCGTCCTCACCCAGGACGTGGAGCGCGGCGACCTGGTATCCGCGCGCCAGGAGAGCCTTCATTCCCTCCTGCCACTCTGCGTCGAAGAAGTCGGAGATGACGATCGCCACTCCTTTATATCGCACCGTGGACGCAAAGCGGCGCAGCGACGTCGAGAATGTGGTCCGTCCGCCCGCCTTAATGCCCTGCAAGTAGTTGAAAAACGGAAGCACGCCTCCGCGGCCTCGCTGCGTGGGCATCGGACGTCCGAGGGCATCCGCATACGTCTGCACGCTCACGCGGTCGTAATTTGAGAGCGAAATGTAGCCAAGCGCCGCCGCAAGCCGCACCGCATAATGGATCTTTTTAGGGGAGCCGAAATCCATACTCTGGCTCGAGTCGATCAGGATAGCCAGATAGAGGTCCTCCTCCTCGACGAAAAGTTTCAAGAACATCTTGTCCAGGCGCGCCGCCGTATTCCAGTCCACATAGCGTAAGTCGTCGCCCAGCGAGTATTCCCGATAGTCGGCAAACTCAATGCTGCTGCCGCGCTTTAGCGAGCGCTTTTCGCCCTTCATCTGTCCGGAGAACGGACGCCGCGTCGCGAGGTTCAGGCGCTCGAGTTTCTTTAGAAAGGTAGCATCCAGAATGGCGTCGGGTGGTGGCATTGCCTGATCCTTGAGGTACGAGTGATCGCTCCGTGATTGTAGCACGGCTAAGGGTACTACCGATACGGACCATGGAGGGTTTCAGACGCCTCTTGTGATGTGTCCGTGACAGGCGGGTGCGCCGCCTCTCCACTGCCTGACAGGGGCTGCTGCTGCGCAATCGATGATTCGCAGGATGTCGGGGTGCGCGGCGGGACGCCGCGTCTACGGGAGAGTCAAGGTTGAAACCGACCGGCTTCGCGGATGTGGGGCGTGACAGAGAGCGCGGCGGGACGTCGCGGTTACGGCGGGGACTGACCGACTCAGCGTCGCGTTGCCGCCTCTGCGTGGAGAGCGCGGTCGATACAGAGCATCAGCTGGTCGGCAACTCCGGCGACGTGCGGCTCCCGTAGAAAGTCGCCGTGATCGCCGGGCATGGTGTAGACGTCGAGTCCTCCGCCGGCATACTCGCTCCATTGCAGCCGGGGGTCAAGATGCGTACGAAACGGCTCTCTCTCCGCCAGGAATACGGTGACCCTGCCCGGATAGGTTTGGGGATGGTACCGATACATCGCCGCGAGGATGATTCTGCGCAGGTTATCGATGGACTCCTGCACGCCTTCATGTCTCGGACCCTTGCCAACAGGCGGCAACGACCCGTACTCGCGCGTAAACCGGTTTCGCGCAAGTCGAATGAGCAACTGCACTCGTTCCCGGAACGAAAGGTCGACCATATGTCCCAGGTGCATATCAATCCATCGGGACAGACTCTGGTGGTTGGATCGCGCCTGCAAGCGGTCCGGAATCTGGTGTCGCATAAGGTTTGTGTCGAGCAGCGCAAGTAGGGCGACCCTCTCTCCCCGCGCCACCAACTGCTGCGCCATCTCGAACGCCACGATGCCTCCGGACGACCCTCCACCCAGATAGTAGGGGCCGGCAGGCTGGATCCTGTGTATCTCGCCGAGATACTGTGCCGCCATCTCTTCCACGGTGTCCAGGGTCGGCATCGCGCCGTCGAGGCCCTGGGCCTGGAATCCGTAGAAGGGCTGCAGCTCTCCCATGTACTTCGATAAGAGACGATAGTTCAGCACGTTAGCGCCGACGGCGTGGACACAGAAGAAGTCGGGCCGTGAGCCTGCCGGGTTGATCGGAACAAGCGTGGACCATGCGGGCGCCACATCGTGGTGTTCGAGTCGCTCGGCCAGCAGTTGAATCGTCGGCGCCTGAAAGAGCAGTGCCAGCGGCAGCTTGGTCTTGAATGCACGCTCGATTTCGGCGAAGAGCCGGACGGCGAGCAGTGAATTGCCCCCCAAGTCGAAGAAGTCGTCCGTGATACCGATCGGACTTACGTAGAGCACGTTCTCCCACATTTGCGCAAGAGCGATCTCCGTAGGCGTGTGCGGCGGCACGAACGCACAGGTGTCTACTGCCCGGTCGGTATCCGGAGGTGGCAGGGCCTTCCGGTCGATCTTCCCATTCGCGGTCTGTGGAAGCGCTTCGAGCCAGACGCACACGGCCGGCAGCATGTAGTCGGGGAGGTTATCCTTAAGGTAGGCCCGCACGGCGGCCCAATCCACATCACATGACTCGTTGGCGACCAGGTAGGCGACAAGGCGCGTGTCGCCAGGAGTGTCCTCGCGAGCCACAACGACCGCGTGCCCGATGGACGGATGCGCTCGGAGTCGGCTCTCGATCTCTCCGAGTTCGATCCGGAAGCCTCTTATCTTCACCTGATTGTCGAGGCGGCCCAGGAACTCGATATTGCCGTCGGAGCGGTAACGCGCCAGGTCGCCGGTCCGGTACATCAGAGCCGCGGACTCCTTGCGAAACGGATCCGATACGAACTTCTCCGCCGTCAGCTCCGCACGGTTGAGGTAGCCGCGAGCCAGGCCGTCGCCGCCCAGGTAGAGCTCGCCGGGAACCCCGATAGGGACCGGCTCCTGACGACTGTCGAGGATATAGACCCGTGTGTTGGCGATCGGTCTGCCGATACTGATAGGTCCTTCCGTCTCCTCGACCGCCATCACCGTCGACCAGATCGTGGTCTCCGTCGGACCGTAGACGTTCCACAGCGACCCGCACCGCTTCCTCAACTCGCCTGCCAGGCCGGGTGGGAACGCCTCCCCGCCGCACAGCACCTTCAGCTCGGCGCTGCCCTGCCAGCCGGCTTCCAGCAGTAGCCGCCAGGTGGCGGGGGTCGCCTGCATCACGGTGACGCGCTCACTGCTCAACAGCGAGGCGAGCCGCGATCCATCGAGGCAGGTATCGCGATCGACCAGAACGATGCGTGCGCCCGTGATCAGCGGCAGCCACAGCTCCAGCCCGGCGATATCGAAGCAGAGGGTGGTCACGGCTGCCAGGACATCGCCGCTCGTCAGACCCGGCGTCCGCTGCATGGAGCAGAGCAGGTTGATCAGCGCTCGGTGCGAGATCTGCACTCCCTTGGGGTTGCCTGTTGAACCGGACGTGTAGATGACGTACGCGAGGTCCTCTCCAGATGCCGAGGGAGTGGGGATGTCGCATCCGCACGGCATCGGCAGCTCCTCGTCGACGAGGACGATCCGAGCGGAGTGAGCCGGCAGGCGCGCGCTGAGGATCGCCTCCGTCAGCAGGACGGGGACCTGAGCGTCCTCGAGGATGTACTCGATGCGTTTGGCCGGATACTGCGGATCGAGAGGAACGTAGGCTCCTCCCGCCTTGGCGATGGCCAGCAGTCCGACCACCATCTCCAGCGAGCGCTCCACGAACAGGCCGACTCGGACATCGCGACCGACGCCGAGCTCTTTGAGATGCCGCGCCAGCGCTTCTGCCCGAGCGTTGAGCTCTCGGTAGGTGAGCTGCTGCTGCCGGAAGGTAACGGCGATGGCATCGGGAGTGAGGTTCGCCTG
>JBBQVV010000355.1:0-7719 GCA_038211235.1 Chthonomonadales bacterium
GTAGGCGTTCGTTCCGTGACGAGATTCAGGCTGTCCGCAGTGACCACGAGTCGGTCCGGAGACTGCACCAGAATGCCTCCCACCACGCGCTTGAAATCCGGCCCTGTCGCACTCGTCTTGCGTCTCCAGTCCGCTAGCGCGCCCACCTCCAGAAGCCGCAGGTTCGCGCCCCACTTCTTTCGTTCGGTTAAGATAGGAATGGCAGCCGGCTCGTAGTCCGGGGCGATTATCGCTTCAAAGAAGGTGTTCTTTGCAGTGATCTCTTCCGCTGTGGCGGCATCCAGCGTGCGGGTCACGGCGAGAATGCCGCCGAAGGCCGATACGGGGTCCGCCATGCGCGCCTTCCGGAACGCATCCGCCAGGTCGGCGCCTAGAGCCGCACCACACGGGTTTGCGTGTTTAATTATTACGGCCGCCGCTTGTGACTCCTCGCTAAACTCCTTCACGGTCTCGAGTGCTGCATTGAGATCATAAATGTTGTTGAACGATAGCTCCTTGCCGTGAAGCTGGCGAGCGGTTGCAACACACGGCTCGCTAACCCCTGGCGATATGTAAAACGCCGCAATCTGGTGTGGGTTTTCACCATATCGGCAATCCTGCTTCTTGGTAAACCCCATCGCGATTTCGCAGGGGAGCGTGATCGATTCTTCGCCGCCGGCGTACCGAGCTGTCAGCCATTGACTAATGTGCGCATCGTAGTGAGCAGTGTGCGCGAACGCCTTGGCCGCGAGGCGACGCCGCGTCGACCGCGTCACGCCGCCGTCAGCAGCTTTCATTTCGGAAATGACCTCGTCGTAATCGTCAGGATTGACCACGACTGTGACACTCTCATTGTTCTTGGCCGCCGAGCGGATCATTGCTGGTCCGCCAATATCGATATTTTCTATAGCCGTGGCAAGCTCTACGTCGGGTCGGGAAACGGTCGATGCAAATGGGTACAGGTTCACGCAGAGCAGGTGAATTGGTCGAATACCATGTTCCGCGATCGCCGTCATATGTTCCGGTTTCGACCGGTCGGCTAGAAGCCCTCCATGTACTGCCGGATGCAGCGTCTTGACGCGCCCCTCCAGCATCTCAGGAAAGCCGGTTATGTCGCTTACGGCGAGAACATCGACGCCAGCGGCCCGAAGCGCCTCGGCCGTGCCTCCTGTGGACAGAAGCTCAAAGCCAAGCGCTCCCAGTCCTATTGCAAATTCTATGAGGCCTGTCTTGTCTGAAACGCTAAGCAGGGCTCGCCGCCGAGCCCGAGAGGTCGCAGTCATCGCATCAGTTCCTTTATTGGGGTTTTAGTGGACAATTCGCAGTGCGAGACGTTTCCCGTCTTGGCAGGCAGGCAAATTTGCCGCCTTCTTGACACCTAGGGGGTAGGGCTGTATAATACCATGGATGCGGACCGAGCGCGTCCGCTCAGGGACAACGGGGGTGTAGCGCAGTTGGGAGCGCGTCTCAATGGCATTGAGAAGGTCTGGGGTTCGAATCCCCACACCTCCATCCGTTTCGTTTCTCCTCTTCCATCTCGACTATGCAAGGTGTCGCGCACATGCGACTACACGACTACCGTGAGGCAGGGTCCGGCTCGACCTGCGATCGCGGATGAGCAGTCGCACGACGTATCCATAAGCGTTCCTTCCGAGCCAACTTCAGCATCGCCTGCCTATGTACGCCGACTCCGCGGAAGATTTAGGCTCGCTACTTCGCGTTTCGCCTGGGCTGTGATGGCTAGCATCCTCCTCATTGATGGATTCTGCTGCACGAGCTCGGGAGCCCAAACCCCCACAAAATCGTCTCACGTCCCAACAGAACTTATTGCAGGGGTTCCAGACGTCTCTATCTTAGTAATCCCGACTTCATATAATGGCGCGCGCGTGTCGCTGGCTTATCGCAGGCGGGAGCCGCACGGGCGCGTGAGGCAGGAGATCGGGAAACTTGCGGCGAATGGCTGGGTACTCGGACGGCCGGTTAGCGTTCAAGACGGTACCGTACGAGCAGACGACCCAGGGCGAGCCCCGGTAGTGACATCCGCTCAGTTTACACTTTCAAACGCGCCGCAGGTCGTAGACAACGCGCCGGCGGTTGTGCCGTATTTGCAGGCGTTCCAGCGGAACTACCACGTATCGGTGGTCTTCAACCTTTCGGACCTCGCACCGTATAATGGTATTGAGAGCTTCGATAGCCCCGCGTTGATCGTACAGCGTAGGCCCGCCGACAACGCCTATCAATATGAGGCGTTAATCAAGGATCACGAAGGCACACTGCCGCAGCTCACCGTAGGAAAGCGGGCGGATCGCCACACCGACACCGCGCACGGCGAAGGAACTCCCAACGGTAGATTGCCAGGGGCAGGCAGACATGAGCAGCTTCCGTGGATGCTAGTCTTGCTCATCGTTGGTCTGCTTGGCGGTATCGCAGTTTATGGGTGGTTGGTGAAGCTCGCGAGCCGCACGAGGTCATCACGCATTTCCCGTGAATAGCGCTTCCAGTGGCGATAGCTCGTAGACCGATGCGGAAAGTGGGCGCGAGTGAACTCTATTCGGCGATGAAAGGAACTGAAATATGGGCCTCGAACTTGACGATATGATCATGTGGGCGTTTGAGCGGCAGGCTTCCGACCTGTTCGTACGATCGGAGTGCGTGCCCTCGATCCGACAGCACGGCAAGATCGCGCCGACACCGTTTCCCTTGCTTTCAGAGGATGAGGTCCATCGGCTTTGCTACAGTAAAATGACGCCGAACCAGCAGGCCGTTTTCGAGCATCACCACGAGATGGATTTGGCGTTCTCAGTCGGAACCGAACTCAGGATCCGCATGAATATCTATGCGCAACGGGGTGCTCCAGCAACGGTTTGTCGATTGATCCCCACCAAAATCAAATCCCTCGATGAGCTTGGCGTGCCTCCCAAGGTCAAGGAGTTCACTACCCATCGCAACGGACTTGTACTTGTTACGGGACCGACGGGCTGTGGTAAGACGACGACACTAGCGGCTATTATCGATCTGATCAACATGAACCGGCGTGTCAACATCGTCACCGTCGAGGATCCTATCGAATTCGTTCATCAGGACAAGCAGGCAATCGTCAGTCAGCGCGAGATCGGGATCGATACCGACAATTTCAATGTCGCGCTGCGGCACGTCCTCCGGCAAGCGCCTGACATCATTCTTATCGGCGAGATGCGCGACCTGGAAACGATGAACATTGCGCTGCAGGCAGCGGAGACCGGCCACCTGGTTTTTGCGACCGTACACACGGCAAGCGCCGCTGAAACTCTGGATCGCATCTCGAACATGTACCAACCACATGAGCGGCCCATGCTCTGGTTGCGCCTTTCGGTATCCCTGCGCGGAGTGCTTTCCCAAAAGCTGATCCCGCGGGCGGACGGCACGGGACGGATCGCGGCGCTCGAGGTGATGGACGTTACCCCAACTATAGTACAGATGCTCGAAAAGGGCCAATCCGACGACATCTACACCGCAATCCGGCAAGCAGGCACCGAGGCATACTGGGGAATGCAGACAATGAACCAGTGCCTGCTCCGTTACTATAAGTCAGGCCTGATCACGGAACAGGACGCGCTCGCGAACGCGGGACAGTTTACAGAACTGCGGCAGATGATTCGCATGGCCTATAACAAGGGTGAGGTGGGGAACCCACAAGCCACGCAGCACACGATGCATCAGCAGCCCAGAGTCCCCGGCGTCCCGCCGGTACCTCCTCGGAAATGAGGCTTGAGTTCGGACGCGCTGCACGTTCTACAGCTGTCAATCCTCCAGCTTCGTATTTTTAGTGAATCGGGTCGGTTATCCGACCCGATTCTTTTATGATCATTCCCACTCAGAGTAAACATTATCGGACGTTATCTTAACAGTTTATGGGAAAGCGAACAGACAACCACTATCGAGATTCGCTTGACGCGAGCAGACGGATTGTCGCAAGGGTTAGCTCACGTAGGGAGGGGAGGGCGGTACTCATCGCGGATACTACATCGGTGTGCAGGATCCGGTCCGGCGATAGACCTGCAGCCAGATTGGTAACAACGGCGATAGCGGCATAGTCGATTCCAGCCTCGCGAGCGAAAATGGCCTCAGGAAGACCCGTCATTCCTACAACATCCGCGCCCCAACTTCGGAATAACCTCACCTCAGCAGGGGACTCGAAGCGAGGTCCATCGCAGCAGATATAGGTTGCAGTCGCCATAACAGGAATCTCCAACTGTCCGGCTGCATCCAGAAGAGCGGCCCGCAAGTTGCTGCTATACGGTTCTGTAAAATCCGTATGGCTCCATTCGTCGTCGCTAAACAGGGTGAGCGGGCGCGTCCTGGTAAAGTCGATGAAGTCGTCGAGAAGAGCCAACGATCCGGGCTGTAAGTCTTCTCGGAGGGAGCCGACTGCATTCGTTGCGATTGCGTACTTGACTCCCAACTCTCGCAGCGCCAGGGCGTTTGCCCTGTAGTTGATCTGATGAGGTGCAGTCCTGTGCTGTGGGCCATGCCTGCTCAGGAAGTAGAGTCTGTTTGGCTCGGCATAGTTGTCGGAGATGCTTAGCAGGGAAACCGTGCCTTCCACGGTCGTCACGTCGATCTGCTCTGAGAATACCTCCGGCGGCAACACCTCAAACCCCGTACCGCCAATGATTGCATAGTTGCCTCTTTCCATCTGTTCCTCTTGACAGGATTACGCCTGGTACGATATGCTAACGAACGCCTGCGGAGTTTCGAAGGCACTCTTATTCCGGCTCCTCAGGCAGTTGTAACTCCAGTACATAAACAAGGACACGCGAAACCCTCGTTGGACGAAACCTCAGATAAGCGTACGAGCATCCCAGGCGCCGACAGCGCTGTCGACAGTCAATCGTACGCCGTAACGCCGAAATGCGACGACTATGTGGTCGGCGCCGGAGACCCCCGAACTACCTCTGCGTACAAGGGTACAGATTTTGTCAGGCGGCATGCTCCGTACCTGTTTATCGCTGTAACCACGGTTATCCTTCTCTGGCCGCTGTGTATCGGACGATCGCTATACTGGGGCGATCTTATGCTGTACTTTGAGCCGATGCAAGGATTTGCCCGCCATGAGCTCATGGCGGGCCGCTGGCCCCTTTGGAATCCGTATATCCTGTGCGGTCAACCGTTCATCGGCAATCCACAGATGTGCGTGTTCTATCCTTCCACTCTGCTCCTCGTGTCTTTGCCGGTGTGGGCGGCCATGAATGTCTCCGCCGTAATACACATGTTTCTTTGTGGCGTCGGAATGTACGTTTTCCTGCGACGGTGGACGGTGAACACGATGCCCGCATGGGCGGGCGCGATCGTGTACATGGGCAGCGCCTTTCTGCTGGGCCGCTTGCAGTTTCCGCCCATGGTTCAGACAGCAGTCTACTTTCCGCTTCTATTTGCGATGCTAGATAGGAACGTCGACTCCCCGTCACCTGGAACTCGACTGGGACTGGCGGTCACCGTCGCCTTAACCATTCTTGCGGGACATTCACAGGTCGCGTACCTCGCGTTCACAAGTGGAACCGTGTACGTGCTATCGCGCCTGGTGCGTCGGCGAAATCTTCCGGCGTCGACAAGGGGAGGCATTTCGCCTTTCAGCACAGCTGCCGAAACCGGATTGGCGGCTCGCATCGCGGGCAGCTCATCAACTCAGGCACGCTCAATGGCCGCCGCAAGTGTATTCGGCCTGTTACTGTCGTCCATCTACGTGCTTCCAGCCATCCAGGTGCTGCATGAGAGTCCCCGAGAGCAGATGTCGGTCGGCCAGGCCAATCGCTTCTTCGCCGATGTGCCCCACCTGCTCTCCATTGTTTTCCCACGATTCTCCGGGCATCCGGCTACCCGAGACTTCTGGGCAAGGGGTAACGCGTGGGAGCCAGCGGCATTCGTTGGATGGGTGCCTCTGCTCCTTGCTGGTTATGCCGTTGTTCGGTGCAGAAAAGAGAACCTCGTCCGTTTCTGGCTGATCGCCGGGCTGTTTGGCGGCTGGCTCTCGCTGGGAAGCGCGGGGGGTCTATACTGGCTGGCCTTCTACGTAGTGCCCGGTCTGTCAAGTTTTCACGATCCTGCCCGGTTCCTGATATGGACCACGATGTCCCTTTCTGTTCTGACCGCAGTGGGCTTTGACGCGCTAAAGGTCCGACGACATTGGGCGGGCAGAGTGCCAGAGATCATTATTTCCGCTTCAATCGTCGGGCCTATCGTATGGTTCTCTGCAGACTGGCTTCCGACGACCGCGGCGGACAATCTCACGCTTCAGCCGGCGGTTTTGGCCGACGTTCGCGTGCGACTCGGACAGGACCGTATTACTCAGGCTTCCGATACTCTCTATTGGAAGCGCACTATCTCCGACGGATACAACGACTATGGGCGAGATGACCGGCGTGCACTGCAGCGGACCTTCAACATGCTACTGTCCAACCTACAGATGACCAGCAGTCTTGACTCAGCATCGGGTTACGAGCCTGTTCCAGTTGGGTCGCATGCTGCAATCGAGGGGCTTTCAACTCTAGCACAGCAGAGACGTGAGCCCAACTATCCGCGACTGCTGGGCCTTATGGACGTCCGCGAAGCTCTCGTCGCGAATGGGAGCGGGGCGCCCATGAGCGGTTTGCGCAGAGTCACAACAAGGCACAATGGCGACACCGTTGCGATCTTGCATAACAGGTCGGCGGTTTCGAGAGCATGGCTGACGCGGAGCGTGTTCCGCGTTGACGGCCGCACCCGTCTTGCGGCTGCGATAGCGGCGCCGAACTTCGATCCTACTCGATACACAATTGTGTCGGGCATTCCGCCCGCGGTCGAGCTGAGGCTTCGGCCGGCAGGGGAGTCTCCACCGTCCTCAACGCCATCGGCCGTGACCTGGCGTCAGGTAACTCCTGAACGAGTACAGCTCATCGCGGAAGCGGGCGCGACTCCCGCCCTGCTGGTGTACTCCGGCACGGCTGTACCAGGATGGAAAGCCATGGTGGACGGCAGGCGAACCGACGCATACTGCGCTGACGGGACACTGCTCGGAGTCGTTATTCCCGCGGGTCGCCATCGTGTCGCGTTGACCTATGCGCCGGACATGTTCCGGTTTGGCGCCTACCTTTCGCTGGCTGCGATAGCTGCGGTTATAGCCATGGGCGCATGCAGGCTAACTCGAAGAGGGGCCATGACGGCCCGGAAACACGGTTAGTGGAAGAGGTCCCACCGCATGCGCATTGGACGAGCCGGCTCGCCCGGACGTTCGGAAGGCATCGAAGCGACTTGGGCGCGACTCGCTACGACAAAACATCGCTCCACCGTTTCTGGCTCTGGATCCCGTTCGTCGTGCTGGGCGCGGTCGCGATAGCCTTGCGAACCGTTGCCCTTGAGTCGGACGCGTATGCGCGTTTGTCCTGGAGCAGCGGCCTGCTAACGGACGAAGGTTTTTATATTCACAACGCCCGCAATCTGGTCCTTTTTGGCGCAGTGCGGACGGATGAGTTCAATAATATGTTGATCATGCCTACGCTGCACGCAGCGCAGGTTGTTGTGTTTCAGATGTTTGGAGTAGGCGCCATTCAGGCGCGGCTAATCTCCGTATGCGCTAGCCTGATAACCCTTCCTCTTTACTTCGGAGCATTGCGACGTGCCTTCAGCCTCAGGGTCGCGCTGACTGGAACGCTCTTTCTTGGACTCGATCACATCAACGTACTCTACAACCGCATGGCGCTGATGGACACTCCAGCCAGCGCACTG
>JBBQVV010000356.1:0-7717 GCA_038211235.1 Chthonomonadales bacterium
CTCACCTCATACGGAGCCGGGACACGATATCCATCGCGTCGGAAGTCGCCGCATACCGCTCGCGGGAGGCCGCGCTTCAGGAAGCGCTGGCAGTGACCCGGGTGTTGAGCTGAACGAAGGTATCGTAGCAGACCTAACGTATCAATCCATAGCGAAGTTCGCAAGGCCGTGCTCGCCAGTCACGCTCTGTCATGAGAGAGGGTATACTATGCCCGTCCAGTTAAGGAGAAACAGTACGAGATAATGAGCGAACCCACGATCGAGAAGAAGAAGGCAACGCCGAAGTCGAAGAAGGCGGCAGCGCCGCCGCAGGAGACTGTGGCTTCGGAGCCAGGGACAATAGCGGAGCAGCCCGAGACGGCGCCCGTTCGAGCTGAAGCGATAACACCAACCAGGCGGTCCAAGACGGTGAAAGCCGTAGCGATCGTAGCAGAGTCGCTGCCCGAGCCTGTCGGCCAGCCGGCTGACAGGCACACGACATCAGAACCAGCGGACCAGGCGAGCGCTCCAGCCGCGCCGGTCGATGCCATCGAGGAAGAGCCTGCGCTCCCAGCTCCCGGTTTCCGCGCACTTGGGCTCAGCGAGCACTCCATGCGCGCGATTGTCGAGGCCGGCTTCGAGGCGCCGACGCCGATTCAGGAGCAGGCCATCCCGTTTCTCCTCCAGGGCCGCGATCTGATCGGCCAGGCTCAGACCGGAACGGGTAAGACGGCGGCGTTCGCGCTGCCTCTGGCGGAGCGTCTGGACCCATCTCAGACGCACACCCAGGCCATCGTCCTGCTCCCAACTCGCGAGCTTTGCATCCAGGTCGCGCAGGAGACGCATAACCTGACTAAATATTGCCGACTCCGGGTGCTCCCGATCTACGGAGGGCAGCCCATCGACCGGCAGCTTCGGGCTCTTAGCATTGGTGCGCACGTCGTCGTGGGCACCCCTGGACGTGTGCTGGACCACCTTCGGCGTGGTACGCTTAATCTGGCCCGCATTCGCATCGTCATTCTCGATGAAGCCGACGAGATGCTGAACATGGGCTTCCTGGAAGACGTTGAAGAGATTCTGAAGTCCGCGCCAGAGAACCGCCAGACCGCTCTCTTCTCCGCAACAATGCCTCCCAGAATCGTCGCCCTTGCACGCGACTACCTTAAGGATCCACAGCGAGTCTCCATCGAGAGCAAACGGCGAACTGTCGCGCAGGTGTCACAGTCCTACTATGAGGTGCTTCCTTCCCATAAGGTGGAGGCGCTCGCGCGTATCCTCGATCACGAGACGCCGGGGAGCACGATCATCTTCTGCAGAACACGCCGTGAGGTCGACGAACTGGGCGAATCGCTGCAGATGCGCGGATACGAAGCCGAGACGCTGCACGGCGAGATGAACCAGGCGGCCCGCGACCGGGTGATGAGCCGTTTCCGTGCCGGCCAGGCGGATCTGCTTATCGCAACCGACGTTGCCGCCCGAGGGCTTGATATCGATCAGGTAACTCACGTCGTTAACTACGATATACCCTGGGATGTGGAGTCCTATATCCACCGGATCGGTCGCACCGGCCGAGCGGGCAGGAGCGGTGAGGCCATTACACTTGTCAGCCCACGCGAGCGCTATCAGCTGCGCCAGATCGAGCGGATGATCAATGCGCCGATTCGGCCGGCACGCGTGCCGAGCACCGCCGACATCGCCTCCAGACGGCGCGAAATGTTCAAGGCAAGGATTCTTGAAACCCTGGCCGGCGGCGCCTACGACAACCACCTTATGACGGTTGAGGACCTTGCGGAGTCGGGCGACTTCGACGCATCACAGATCGCCGCAGCCGCGCTGCAGCTGCTCTGGCAGGCGCAAAAGGGCGCGGGCGAGTACGATGCCGCTGAGGCGAATGTCGAAACGGAGCGGACCGAAGCCGGAATGACCCGCCTATTTGTCCAGATCGGACGACAGGACGGCATACGGCCAGGAGACATCGTCGGGGCGATCGCCAACGAGGCCGGCGTGCCCGGCAACGCAATTGGGGCGATCGACATTATGGACCGCAGTACGTTCGTCGAGGTCCCGGAGGCCGATGCGCAGCGGGTGATCGATGCTCTATCACGCACGAAGCTTCGAGGCAAGCGCGTATTCGTCGAGGTCGCGCGGCCAAGGCGCGATGAGCCGTTCGAAGATCAACGCGGCGGACGCGATGGCGGAGCTCCTGGATTTCGAGGCGGTTATGGCCGCCCGGACCGCGGCCGCTTCGACAACGACCGACCATGGCGCCCGGGACCTCCGGGCAGTCCGCGTCCTCCTCGCAGGTACTGAACCGCCTACCAGCATCTCGATCGTCAGTCGTGCGTGTTGTTCCGTGGAGGGCAACCGTAGCATGTCGGTTTCATTGAGGAGAAGGGTCGCTGAGCTCCTGCTCGTGGCGATTTCATTCATCGCCATTGGGAATGTCCGTGCCGCCGCGGAGCGGCATCTGCTTTACGTAGGCGAACCGGGCATACGCAGCGACGTCGAATGGGGCGGAGTGGGGATCCTCGTGTTCGACATGGATCGCGGCCACCGCTTCCTGCGGCGAATTCCGACCCTTGATGCGGCGCCGGGGCAGCCGCCGGAAGCGGTCAAGGGCATCTGTGCCAGCGCAAGAACGCATCGGATATACCTCAGCACGCCGCTCAGACTGCTCTGTGTCGACATGGACACGGAGTCCATCCTCTGGAACCGAACCTACGATGGCGGCTGCGACCGGATGGCGATATCGCCCGACGGCTCCATCATCTACCTTCCGACACTGGAGGGCCCTTCCTGGCACGTTCTCGACGCCCACACCGGCGACGTGATCCGCACGGTTAGAACCGATTCCGGGTCTCACAATACGATCTACGGACTGAACGGAGAGCATGCCTACCTGGCCGGACTAAAATCCCCGCTGCTCAGCGTTACAGACGCGTCCGCGCACAACGTCGTGAAGACGATTGGCCCCTTCAGCAACGTGATTCGCCCGTTTACGATCAATCGCAAGCAGACGACCTGCTACGTCAACGTAAACGATCGGCTAGGGTTCGAGATCGGAGATCTCAAGACCGGCAAAGTTCTCTGCCGGGTGGACGTGCCCAAGGCGGTCAAGGGACCTGTCAAGCGGCACGGGTGCCCGAGTCACGGAATTGGATTGACGCCGGACGAAACGCAGCTCTGGTTAAGCGACGGAGCCAATAGCCGCGTGCATGTGTTCGATGCGACGAAGATGCCGCCAGCGTGGATCGCCTCGATGCCGGTCCGCGATCAGCCGGGCTGGATAACTTTCAGCCTGGACGGGCGATACGCCTATCCGTCCACCGGTGAGGTGTTCGATGTGAAGACACGGAAGATCGTCGGCACGCTTACCGACGAGATGGGCAGGCGCGTCCAAAGCGAGAAGATGGTTGAAATCGACTTCAACAACGATCTGCCGGTCCGCACGGGCGATCAGTTCGGCCTGGGCCGTAAACGGTGAGGCGATGATCGTACCGGATCGACAGACGTTTCTGGAGAGTGCGGCGCAAGGCAATCTCATCCCGGTCTATCGCGAGATACTTGCGGACAGATTGACGCCAGTCTCCGCCTTCGAGCGGCTGATCGCAACCGAGCCGCCGGACGGCAACGGCCATGCCTTTCTGCTGGAGAGCGTCGAGGGCGGAGAGAGAATCGGCCGCTACTCCATTCTGGGCAGCAACCCCTCCCTGATCTTCCGAAGCAAAGGCAAGCGAGCCGAGATCACTGAGTTCGGGTCGACGCGCGAACTGATTTTCGGAGAGGACGAAGACCCGCTCACCGTCATCAAATCGCTCATGAGCCGCTACCAGTACGTCGCTACTTCCGACCTGCCCCGCTTCTCCGGCGGAGCGGTCGGATTCCTGGCTTACGACATCGTTCGGTTCTTTGAGAAGCTCCCCGATGAGAACGCTGACGACCTAAGTGTGGACGACGCCTGTCTCCTGTTCACCGATACCTTGTTGATCTTCGATCACGTGCGCCACAAGGTGAAAGTCCTTTGCAACGCTCATGTTGTTGAGGATCCGAACCGTGCGTATGACGAAGCGGTGTCGAAAATCGCCTCGCTGTCGGACCGACTTCGGACCGCGGTGCCTGAGCCCGTGGCCCCGCCCAACCAGACGCGCACGGTTACCGTCGACTCGCTCTGGTCGCGACCTGAGTACGAGGCCGCGGCCGAGCGGTGCAGGCAGTATATCCTTGCAGGCGACGCCTTCCAGGTCGTTCTCTCGCAGCGATTCAAGGTGGAGTTCGGCGCCCCGTCGTTCGATCTCTATCGCGCTCTGCGATCGGTCAATCCGTCGCCCTATATGTACTACCTCTCGCTCGGAGACCGAAAGATCATCGGTACATCACCCGAAACCCTGGTATCCGTAGAACGGGGCACGGCGCGGCTTCGGCCCATCGCCGGCACGCGGCCCCGGGGCCTGGACGAGGCCGAGGATCGCCGGCTGGAGTGCGAGCTGCTCGCGGACGAGAAGGAGCGCGCCGAGCACATTATGCTCGTCGATCTCAGCAGGAACGATCTTGGCCGCGTGTGCGAATACGGTACGGTGCGCGTTAACGAGCTCATGGTCATCGAACGCTACTCGCACGTGATTCACATCGTTTCCGACGTAACCGGCAAACTGCGGCCGGATAAGGACCTGTTCGACGTCCTCCGCGCCTGCTTCCCGCATGGCACGGTCTCCGGCGCTCCGAAAGTGCGCGCCATGGAGATCATCGACGAACAGGAGCATACGCGGCGGGGCTTTTATGCCGGCTCGGTGGGGTATTTCAGCTATTCCGGCGATATGGACATGGCCATCGCCATCCGCACCATGATGGTCGACGGTCGGACCGCTTACCTGCAGGCCGGGGGCGGCCTTGTCGCCGACTCGGTTCCCGCGAACGAATACATGGAGTGCATCAATAAGGCCAGGGCGCTCGTGAGCGCGATCGAGCTCGCGGAAACCGGGCTCGAGTAACCGGCGCCCGTCCGGAATCCAGCATCCACAAGAGAACCCGCCATGCCATCAATAGTGTCTCGTCGCTCGTTTCTCGCCGGGTCGCTTATAGCGCCTTCCGCGGCACTTTACGGTTGTGGTGGGGGCGGAGGCTCCTCTTCTGCCGGCGGTGGAACGCGCAACGTTGTCCGACAATGGAACGATGCCGCGATCGAGGCGGTTCGACTCACAAAACCTGGGCCGCCGATGGTCGCGCGCATGCTCGCAATCACGAGCACTTGCGTATTTGACGCGTGGTCCGCGTACGATGCAAAGGCGGTGGGCACACGGCTCGGGGGAACGCTGCGAAGACCGGCAAGTGAGCGGCTCCTTGGGAACAAACAGAAGGCAATCAGCTACGCCGCCTATCGAGCACTGGTCGACCTTTTCCCCACGCAAGCGCCCCTGTTCACGGCGCAGATGTCCGCCCTCGGATATGATCCTGCAGATAGCTCGACAAATCCCGCCATCCCGTCCGGTATCGGCAACCTGGCAGCCGCGGCAGTCCTGAAGTTCCGGCATACCGATGGATCGAACCAGTTGGGCGATCTACATCCCGGAGACTATTCAGACTATACGGGTTATGTCCCGCTAAACGATCCTGACCACATCAACAATCCCAATCATTGGCAGCCGCTTCGCATCTCAAACGGCATTGGCGGCACCGTTGTCCAGAAGTATATCGGGCCGCACTGGGGCATGGTCACCCCATTCGCGCTATCGTCCGGATCGCAGTTCCGCACCGGAACAGCACTTCCACAGTTCGGCACCGCCGGGTACATTGCACAGGCGCAACAGATCATCGACATCAGCGCTAACCTATCCGATGAGCAAAAGCTCCTCACGGAGTACTGGGCCGATGGCCCCAAATCCGAGCAGCCACCGGGCCACTGGTACCTCTTCGCGGATTTTGTCTCGCAGCGGGATTCAAACAGTCTGGACAGAGACGTCCAGATGTTTTTCGCGGTAGGCAACGCCGTGATGGACGCCGGGATCGCCTGCTGGGACACCAAGCGAGTCTACGATTCGGAGCGCCCATTGACGGCGATACACTATGCGTTCAAGGGGAAGACGATTCGGGCGTGGGGCGGACCGGGCGCCGGCACCGTTTCGATGCTGGGAGAGAACTTCGGAACCTATCAATCTGCGACATTTGTTACACCGTCGTTTCCAGAATACCTATCGGGCCATAGCGCATTCAGTGCTTGCGCCGCGGAAGTCCTGAAGCGATTCACAGGGAGCGACCATTTTGGTTTATCGGTTGCGTTTCCGAAAGGCAGTTCCGTGCTAGAGCCTGGAACCGTCCCCGCAGGCGATGTCACGGTTCCCTTTGTGACCTTTTCAGACGCGGCCTCGTCCGCGGGCTTCTCTCGCCTTACCGGCGGTATTCATTTCATGCATGGCAATCTGGATGCCCAGGCGATGGGGCGACAGGTCGGACCAGTAGTCTGGAATCGCATTCAGGCCTATATCGACGGCACCGCCCCGTAGTGCACCACCGTCGCTCTACAAGCGAGCATTATTCAGGGCTAGTCCGCATAGATCGAATACGTAGGGGTGGAAAGATAGCGCTCACCTGTAGATGGAATGATCACGATAATCATCTTCCCGCGACTTTCCGGCCGCGCCGCAACCTGCAGCGCGGCCCATACCGCGGCGCCGGATGAGATACCGGCGAAGATGCCCTCTTCCCTGGCCAGCCTGCGCGCGAAGTTCATCGAATCCTCGCTCGTCACCTCGATGATCTCGTCGTATATCTCCGTGTTCAGGTTCTTCGGAATGAATCCCGCTCCGATTCCCTGGATGGGGTGCGGTCCCTTCGGCTTGCCGCTGAGCACCGCGGACGCACTCGGCTCGACGGCCACCACGTGAAATGACGGCTTCCGGGCCTTGATCACCTCGCCGACTCCGGTAATCGTTCCGCCCGTTCCGACCCCGGCCACCAGGACGTCGCACTGTCCGTCGGTGTCACACCATATCTCTTCGGCCGTCGTCTTACGATGGATCTCCGGATTGGCCGGATTGTCGAACTGCTGTGGGATGAAGTACGTGCCCGGCTCTGCCGCCGAGATCTCCTCGGCACGCCGAATCGCGCCCGGCATTCCGTCGGGACCGGGCGTCAGTATCAGCTCGGCTCCCAAAGCGCGAAGCAGCGACCGCCGCTCCTGCGACATCGTTTCCGGCATGATCAGCTTGCATCGATAGCCCTTTGCGGCACAGGCAAACGCAAGTCCGATGCCAGTGTTTCCGCTCGTCGGCTCAAGTACCACCTTGTCCCTGGTCAGTCGTCCATCGAGCTCGGCGGCCTCGATCATCGCGACACCGATGCGGTCCTTGACGCTGGAAAGAGGATTGAAGTATTCGAGCTTGCAAACGATCTGCGCATCGAGGCCCTGCGCCAGGCGACTAAGACGGACGAGCGGAGTGTTTCCAATTAACTCCGTCACGCTGCCGGCTATCTTCATGATTATCTCCAGAGACTGAGGAGCCCGGAACTAGAATCCGGGCATAATGCTTAGCGAGTCGTCAAGAGTGCACTTGCGCTGTGCAAGATCGGCGAGAGTCGTCCCATTGAGGTAGCGTGTTAGAACGTCCTCGACCTTCTCCTCAAAATCGCGCACGACCCAGGTCACACCAGGAGATTCAACGCTATGCGCCTCATCGGGAGCGCCAGAGAACAACCGTTCGCTCCGCAAGAGCGCGCGCACGACGTCGCCAACCGTGATTCGGTC
>JBBQVV010000357.1:0-7695 GCA_038211235.1 Chthonomonadales bacterium
ACAAGCCCGCTCGCGCTGGGAACGCGGTAAAGGAATAAAGCGTCGGCGGAGTTCTCCAATACGACCCATTTCGGATCATGGCAGCCGCAGTGCCGTTGGAACGCTCGTGCCGTGCGGGCGTACTGCTGATTAGGGGCAGAAGAACGGGAGGCAGATGGCCATTCACACACACATGTCGGAGGAGACGCCGAAGCACAACGTCACTCTGAGGAATCCACCTTACGAACGGATACTCGCGGTTGTCGCAGGCTTAATCCTCCTCGCCATTGCCCTCTATATAGTCACGTTGTTGCAGCACGTCTCGGCAAGATTGGACGATTTGCCGAAGATGACAGCACTTCTTTCGACAACAAATGATCGGTTGACGGCAGTCTCGTCTCACCTTGAGCAGATGGAGGCGATGATGAACAAGCTCCCGCCGTTACTAAGTAAAGTCAACGAGAATGTCCGTCAAATTTCGCCGCCGCTACGATCGATGAACCAGAATGCGAAGGATACATCGCCAACCTTTCGGCGGATGGACGAGAGCCTGACCGCGACCAATAAGAAGCTGACGGGAGTAGAGCAGAAATTTGATGGGTTGCAAAAGTCCATGGGGCGGGTCGAGGAATCGACACGCCGACTCCGCAAGATTCTACCACGGTAAGGTTCTGGGTATCAATGGGCCTGGAGTTTCGTGCGGTCACTCAGTTCGGCGGATATTGCCACGGGCTGTTCACTTACAATTATCTCGCGCCAGAACGTTTGAGCGCCGCCACGATCTCATCCTGTTGGCGTTCCGCCGCGAACGAGAGCAGTGTTTTCAACCTGGTCGACCCCACATAGCCCGGCGCAAGTGGAATATTGGGATCGGCTCCCCTTGCGAGCAGTAACTTGACGATGGGAAGGCTACCGGAATCTACGGCGTACATCAGGGGCGTACCGCCGCGTCCGTTATCGACTGTATTGATGTCCACGCATTTGCGCAACAGCAACTTCACGCAGGCCATATTGCCGCTCCCAGCGGCGTATGTAAGTGGAATGCCGCCGTCACGGTCACGGACATCCTTGGATGCGCCGTGTTTCAGTAGAAGGGTGACTATTTCAATATCACCCTGCCTGGCCGCATATAATAGAGCGGTCTCGCCATTGTAATCACGCGCATCCACTTCCAATCCATGCCGCAACAGAGCATCCACTGTAGCTGGATCACCGTCAATCGCAGCGTGATGCAGTAGCGTTCGACCATATCTGTCTGTACCCGAATAGTCTGTCGCGTGCGTTATCAAGAAGCGCATCGACCGGTATTCGCGTCGCTCCCCTGCGAGAAGGGAAACCGACACGCCGCTCGCTGATCGAGTCTGACAGTTCGCACCGTAGTCAAGCAGCGCCTCGACGATCCGTGGCGTGTCCCTGAATTGGATTGGCGGAGACAGCTCTAATATACCAAGGTAACTGCTTGGAGCTTCTATACTGAGAGCCACAATCAGCGCGATCGGCGCAACCATATTTGTCCCGCGCTGTCCACGGAAGCGGTCAAGGAGAACGTACCACGCGGAACGCCTATCACTGGAGAAATCGCGACAATTGGCATCCGCCCCAAGTCGAAGCTGTCTGAGTACGGCAGGCGAGTCGTCTTGTTTTATGGCGGAAATGAGGGCGTGGTTCAGCTGTTCCTGCCGCCCTGCCTCGTATGTGAGCGCCCCGGGAATAGCGATCAGAAGGACCAGCAGAATCTGGCAGGTGGCGGGCGTCGTCCGTTTCAAATTAATGGTCATACGAAATGCACGCCGGGCACGAGAGTATCACCACACGATCACGCATAATTTCGCTGGCTCGCCTTGACTACGCCTCCTCGCGAGTAACGCGGGCCCATACCAACGGCAGCTCTACTCAGTCGCTAGTGTAATCCATAGATGTACCAGCGTGTGTCTGGTAACTTCGGCGGCGGTAGTCTCCTCAGTACTGTGCGATGATACCCTCCTTCGGTCGTGACCCGCTCCTCCCACTGTTCAACCGCTATGCCTTCCGGTGGGCTGTATATACACACCCAGCGAACGATGCGGTAAGCGCCCCTCGCCGGCGTGACTTTCGGCGGCTCGAACCTGCCAATTCGATAGGCCGCATCGCTCAAAACTCCGTATGTGCCGGATTCCCATCTCGTTTTCGCGCTGCCCGTGTCATTGAATTCCGGCAGGGCGCATTGGTGGAAGCTGACTATCTCCTGGGGAGTACTCCGGGTACGCCAGGAATAACAGTAATCGCGGGAGGTCCTTAGCCGAACGAAACGCAATGCCGTGGCGGCGTCGTTGATATGGACCAACCCGCGCAGCTGCACCAATGAGCGTAAGTCGAACCTGGTTGTGGTAGTTCTAACGCTGATGACCCTGGGGTTTGGCTGCACGTCGCTAACCGGTTCAACCAGTTCAATTTGCGTCCCAGGATTTTCAATACCAATCCTGAGAATCGACTCGTCAGGTGCGGTGAAAACATACCTGCGTCTTAGAAGAGTAAGCACGCCAATCCAGAGTGCGATGAACAGCAGGATTCTGACGACCGACAGCGGCCTTCCATGATTGCGCTTCATGCGTCCTCCTATCACCGTCGTGACAGGTATTGCGTCAGGCAAGCGACGAGGCTCCGCAGGCTTCTGAAAAAAGCAGCTCCGACTATCCGCGCGGCCAGGCGCGCTCGTACTGCGGAGGCGCGGGTATGGGCTGGCGCAGGTCGCGCGCGGCGAGCTGCGGCCAGTAAGGATTTCGAAGCAGCTCACGCGCAAGGAGAACGAGATCCGCCTGATCCGTGCGAATGATGTGGTCGGCCTGCTGGGGCGAGGTGATCATCCCGACAGCGCCCGTCATCATGCCGGCCTCCCGCTTGATGCGGGCGGCGAACGCCGTCTGGTATCCCGGTCCGATGGGTATCGCCGCGCCGGCAACATTCCCACCAGACGAGCAGTCGATCAGATCGACTCCCTGGCCCGGTAGCCGTCGCGCCAGCTCAATCGACTGTTCGATATCCCAGCCTCCATCGGTACAGTCCGTTACGGAGAGCCGGACGAATAGCGGATTGCCGTCCGGCCAGTTGCGCCGAACCTCCTCAATGACCTCGCACAGCAGCCGCACGCGATTGTCAAAACTGCCTCCGTACCTGTCCGTCCTCTGGTTGCTAAGCGGAGAGAGGAACTCGTGCAGCAGGTAACCGTGCGCGCTGTGAATCTCGATCACCTTGAACCCCGCACGTTCCGCCCGGCCCGCCGCCGTACTGAACGCCTGCACAATCTCCCTGATCCCGCCCTCGTTCAGCGCTTCCGGGGACTGGTAGCCCGAGTCGAACGGCAGTGCGCTTGGACCCACGACCGGCATCCAGCCGCCCTGGTCTGGCGATACCGGCTTGCCGCCCTCCCAGGGACGGGCCGTGCTCGCCTTGCGGCCGGCATGTGCCAGCTGGATCCCCGCGACGGCCCCGTGCTCAGCGATGAAGGTCGTTATTTTCTTCAGCGGCTCGACATGGGCGTCCTGATAGATACCGAGGTCCTGAGGGCTGATCCGGCCTTTGGCTTCGACGGCAGCGGCCTCCGTGAAGACCAGTCCGGCGCCTCCCACGGCGCGGCTGCCCAGGTGAACGAAATGCCAATCGTTGGCGAATCCGTCCTCGCTACTATACTCGCACATCGGCGACACGGCAATCCGATTACGAAGCCTGATCTGACGGATCTGAAGAGGCGTAAACAGATGAGATTCCAGCGGTTTCTCCCAATATCAAGCGTTAAGACCTGTTTACGCTACTCGCGAGGGCGGAGTTGCACATAGATCCAAAGTGCTGCCAATTCGCAAACCGCGTGACGTCGGCGATGCTCTATACGTCAGCCGATCCGGTACTAATGTCACGCCGCTCCGTAGATCTAGCCATCGCCTCCAGTGCTATCTGCATGTCGTGCGTCAGCTCTGTTACAGCCTGGCGCGCGCCCTGACGGCTAGCGGCGTAGGCTGCATAGCGCTCGTCGACAAGGATGGGCTCGCCAACGTCCAGCTGCGCCCTCTGCCTGCCCAGCGCGGCCGGAGTAAATGACGATGATCCCTTCAGTCGCTGTACCGTCATGTAGAGCAGATTGGTCGTCTCGGCGAAACGGTCGGCCGTCGGATCGTCGCGCACGTAGCTGCCGGTGACCGCGACAAGCGTCTCTACCATTCGCATGTGCCACATCCTCCGGTCCGCCTCCTCGGCGACTCGGTCGGCGAGTCCTCGCTCGACCGCGCTGAGAGTCCGTCCCTTCAGGTCTTCGCGGTAGATCCGGTCCCATCCTGCCTGTTCGATGCGGCGACACCGATCGGTCATCGAGCCCTTGGCCTGAATCGCGAAATAGGCCTCGGACGTCCGCAGCGCGGCCTCCAGCAGATCGTGGAGACGTGCACCCAGATCGGCAGACGGGTCGCCGGCATCCTGCTGGTAGAATCGGTGGTAGTAGTCCGCCAGAACGCCAAGAACCGCGGACGCGACGCGCGTGAGGCGCGCATAGCGATCGGCTCGTGCGTCCACTGCCAGTCCACACTCCGCCTCGAGGCGACCCAAGACTTCATCGATCGCCTCCCACGGAGGGTTGAGAAAGCGATACTGGATGCCGAGCGGCACGACGACGACCTTCTCGACGCGATTGGCGGCGCGCAGGTCGTCCAGGCACCAGAACGCAAGCTGCGCGACTCCCGGCTCCAACGGGCTGACGACCTCGTTGAGCCCGTTCGTGGCGCCCTCGGGGGCAATCGCCATCGGCTGCTCTCCGTTGGCAAATTTGTCCCGGGCGGTCTTGAGGCCCTGCCGGTCGAGCTTGCCCCGCTGCACGGAGATTCCTCCGACCCGGGGCAGGAGCCACGCGATCGCTCGCCCCGCCCAGAGCGGCACACCACGATCGTACATAAAGTAGGCATGAGAGGTCATGCGCAGCGGCCTGCCCTCCTCGCGAGCGGCCAGCGGCACGATTCTTGAGAGCAGATACCAGATTGACAGGCCGTCGTGCGAGCTCGGATGCCGGAATGCGATCAGGAATCGCGTCTGTCCGTCTTGAAACTGTCGATAGAGATCGACGAGTCGCTCGGGGCGCGTCGCCGCGACCTGGGCGATCGGAGTATGAATCCTAAGCGCAAATGGAATGAGATGGCTCACCGCGCGAACGGTGCCTGGCCGCAGGTTCGGGGCCATGAACTCCAGCGGCGGCTGTACGTGCATCGAACGTTGGGACATCAGCTCTCCAATCGAACGTCCAGTGCGTTATTGATGAATCTAAAGCGCGTCGTAAAACGACGGCCACACCGAGCATATTGCATCGCGGCGATGGCGTTTCCTCCCCCGCCGAGCGGATGGACCAACAACCACACGTCGCCAGCCGAGTCGTGCCCGTCACACGTTGTTTTCGCGCTCCGGACCGCTTTGCACCAATACCCGCTTACTCCGGCACAACTGCTCTCGGCGTGGTTACCAAGATTTCTGTAGCTTATCAGCGACTCGTGCAAAATCGGCGCGATTCTTGCAGATTTGCTGTGATTTATTTCACAAGGTGAGGTATAATAGGGAACATGTGGGTCGTGATGGTCGTTTAACCTAGTGAGGGCACGGGCGAACACCGAAGATATAAATAGGGATCCTCCGTCCGCACATGGAATCGCCCTCCTCACCGTCATGGCGGACTATTGCATTCCAACCATAACCGCGCGAGTGGACCGCTTTCAACAAGAGAACGAGAGTAGAATCAGATGAGCCGAATTGCCCCAAAACCCGTCATCAGCCAGGTGGTCCGTACCTGGAAACTACAGCCCGAATTGACGGTTGCCGTGGTCGAAGACATGGACGGCGGGCTATGGATCGAGGAGAAGTGCCCGGTCGGAACTCAGTACTGGACGATCGAGCAGGCCGCGGAGCTTGCGGTCGGCACACGGTCCGGGCGTGCACTGGACGAAGCCGTCATGCTGGGATGTGAGCGGCTCGCGTTGAACCGCCTGCCTGCCCTGCCGGTGTTCGGCGCCGAGCTGGAGGCATCGCCTAGGCGATGCCGGCGCGCCCCTTGCGCCGTGGATCGCCGCCTGGCTCGCGTCTAAGCTGTTCACCAAATCTGGCTCCGCAAAGGGTCCTATAAGGTTTTGCATTCAGCCCTCTTTTGCTCCGGAAGAGGGCTGTTGTATTGCCTCGTGAAAGGGGAACTCACGCAAACGCGCCCCGATGCGAAGTTTCTTCCCCTATCACCTATCCGCTACAACCTATAACCTACCCCCGGCACGTACACGGTCACTTTAGTACCGCTTCCCAGAACGCTTGCAATCTCAATCCGACCCCCATTCGCCTCGGCCAGACTCTTGCAGATGGCAAGGCCAAGGCCCGAACCGCCCTCCGAACGCGTGCGCGATGCGTCGACGCGGTAGAAGCGCTCGCCCAGGTGTGGCAGGTGTTCCGGCGCGATGCCGACCCCTGTATCCGCAATCTGAATTGCAATGCTCGCCGCCGACTTGCGGCTCGATAGCGTAATGTGGCCGTCCGAAGGAGTGCAGCGAAGCGCGTTCTCGAGCAGGTTTGAAAGAATTCGTTCCAGCTCCCCACGGTTCGCAGTCACTATCCCCGCTTCATCCGGCGCGACGACCTGGACACAGGCGCTGCCAGGTCGTTCGGCCCTTCGCGCGGCGCTCTGCATAAGATCCGCGATCTCGATCTCGGAGCGGTCCTGGCCCGCCTGCTGCTCGTCCGCGCCGGCGAGCAGCAGTAGGTCCTGGACGAGTCGGTTCATCCCGTTAGCGGCCCGGTCGATCTCGAAGATCGCCTCGTGGTAACCTGCTGCATCCGGCCGCGTCGCGATTGCCAGGCTCGAATTAGCCTTGATCACGGTCAGCGGCGTCTTCAGCTCATGCGAAGCATCCGCGGTGAATCTGCGCTGCTGCTGAACCAGGGCCTCCATGCGGGAGAAGGCCAGCTGAATCCGCTCCAACATGCCGTTTATCGTTCTTGAGAGATCCGCGAACTCATCTCCCCCAGTCAGAGGCAGCCTTCGGTCCAGATCATCGGCGCCGATGCGAGCCGCCGTGTCGGCGATACGTCGTACAGGGCGAAGCGCTCGATCAGTCAGCCAGGCGCCTCCGGCGCCGGCCAGAATCAGCGCCACTGGTACCAGCATCAGCAGCGCGCCGTTCATCTCGGCCAAGGAGCGAACCAGTTCGGTAAGCGGATAGATCGCCTGCACAACGCCCACGGGAGCGTCGCCGTTGTGCGAGGGCGGGCGATCGTCGCTGCGAGGCGGCGCCGCTGGCGCCCCAGGAGCGCCCGGACGTGGCCACTCCGGTCGCGAGAGCAGGCGCACCGGTGCGCCGTCGAGTATGATCGTGGCGATGACCTCCCGGCCTCGCATGGACTGGTTGAACGCGTCTTCGTCCCAGGGGCGCATGTTCTCAAAGGGCGGGCGCCCTCTCTCATCAGGACCGAATATCCGGGGAATCCGCTCCGAAAACGGTCCGTCCGGACCAGGGGGCGGCGGTGGCCGCCGATCGAATCCGTGCGGATCATCCGGACCGTGTCGTCTCGGGCCGCGATCGTGGCCCGGCGGCGGCCCCGTGCGCCGAACGTGATCCTGGAGGTCGGCATCCACCGAGGCCATCAGCCTGGCACGCACGGTATACGAAGTCAGGCTGCCCATTGCGGCCAGCGACAGGGCGACGATCGATACGTTCCACAACATGAGCC
>JBBQVV010000358.1:0-7684 GCA_038211235.1 Chthonomonadales bacterium
ACCTTCGCGGGCGACAGCGTCGATCTCGTCCTCACCGATCCGCCCTATGGGATATCTCAGAAGAAGAATGATCTTGTCTGGGGGCGGCGAGCCGACGGACGCGCCCATACTCTGCGTCGGCATATGGGGTACTGGGATGCAGTCGACGACGGGTCCTACTGGGATATGATGGAGGGATTGCTTCGCCAGTCTGCGCGACTGCTCACGGACGGGGGCCACCTGGTCGTCTGGATGCGGCCCGAACACTTCGGCCAGGCGGCGCGGATCGCGGGCGACGTCGGTCTACGGGAGCGGCAATGCTTTTACTGGTGCAAACCCTCCCCCGCACCGCAGGTCCAGCGCGTCGGCTTTCGGTCGGCCGTTGAATCGTGCAAGTGGTGGACACTCGGCAAACGACAAGATCGCTTCGACGCCCGCCTGTCCCAGCGGGCCAACTTTCTGGTCGCGCCCACGCCTCGCGGGCGCGAGCGCATCCACCCGACTCAGAAGCCCCTCGCCGTCTTAGAAGCGCTCATTGAAGCGCTTTCGGCCCCCGGGGAGATGGTCCTCGACCCCTTCGCCGGCTCGGGCAGTTCCGGGGTCGCCGCTCTGGAACTGGGGCGCCGATTTATCGGCATCGAACGGGTCCCTGGTTACTTTGTCGCCGCAAGAAAGTGGCTCGAGGCCGTCGCCGCGGCGCCTCCGAGAGCCGCCCTGGCGGAAGAAACTTCGATACATCTGCTGGATGCTGCCCTGGCCAGATGCCGCGCGGAGTCCACACGGCGCAAGTACCGCGCGCAACTCATTGCGTATTTCGGGGGTTACCCCGAAGCGGAAACAGTCCGCGCGTTCGCCTCCCGCGCGCCGGCGGACATCGCGGCTCAACTGACCGCGCATCGGGACCAGTTACTGACCGATGGCATGACGATCAGAGGAATCAACGCACGACTGGTAGCCTTACGCGCGCTCCTGCGGCTGGCGTGCCGGCTCGGCCTGGCGCAGATGGACGGCGACCTGGTCGCGAACCTCCCTCCGCCACGAACCGATTCTGCCAAAGGCTTGGCGGCGTCGCACAGCCGGGCGCTCCTCGCATTGCCGGACACTGCAAGCCCGAATGGCCGAAGGGATGCCGCCCTTCTCCGCTTGCTAATTGAGAACGCCCTGCCGGCCCACGGAATCTGCGCCATCAACCGTTGCGACCTTCACCTCGACACCCGCTCGCTCCACCTTCCTGCCGGCAACTATCGTGCCTGTAGCGTTACGCTTTCTGCGACCTGCGTCGCCCGCCTCCGCGACTACCTTCGCCACCGCGCTCCGCGACCGACTCCCAGTGACGCGCTGTTCGTAAATCTGGATCATCGTCCCTCACATCGGGAGGCCAGGCTGACCACGAACGGCCTCCGACACATCGTAGCCGCATACGGCCGGCGCATCGGACAGGATATAACTCCTTCGAAGCTGCGACAGATCGCTCTGCTCCGGGCTTCCGGCGATGTGGAGGCCGCGGCGATCAAGGCATCGTCGCAAAACGGCGCGAGCCAACCCCCTACGCGTCACGACCGACGATCCCGATCCAGCCGCCTCTCCATCCCGGTGCCAGCGGATGACCCTACTCCGGATCGGTAGCCCTTTGTCGAGTATGGCCCTAGGGCGATTCTCGGCGCCACAGAGTGCCCTGCAACCGTATTCCGCCCGGTAGATCTGCAGGCTACTCTGGAGAAAATCGCGCAGTGGATCGAGCAGCAGTGTGGTGCCTGGCTTGCTGTTCTCATTAACCACTCCAACTTCGGTCAGAATTGGGTCGAGGGAGTTGGAGTGAGAGGGAGGTGGCGGTGGAGTTCAAAGCATGTGGGGGCCGCCCGTAACCCGAGGAGACTCCGGCCGAGCGATTCGTGAGCGGGATAATGTCGTTGCCGATCGGCCCTACGATACCGGCGGACACACAGTCCAGGAGGACAGGGTGGCTCTCGTTACCTTGTTCAGCTTGGCTGCATTTTGAAGCGCCACAGGCGCAGCTCCTTGGGAGCATAATTGGCAGGGAGCAATATGCCTAACGAACTGGGTTCGCATAGTGGACTGAGTCTTTTCACGATTCCAGTAGGTGCCGTCAACCAGCGGTACCGGTCCGAGATCATGCTGCTGAGGAAGCCGACGATCGCAAATCCCGATGCGCGGTCCCACTGCTCGGGAGCCAGAGAAATGTCCACCGATATGACGCGCCCGTCAGCCAGCGAAGGGACATCGGTTACCTCGTTCCACCCGCCGGAAGTCATCAGGTAGAGCATCAGTTGTCTCTCGGTCTTGTCGTCTACCTGCCCCCCTCCTCCGTAGAACTCCACCCCGCCAATGCGGAGATTGATCTCTCCGTTCCGGTCGGGAAAGCAGGGTTCTCCGGCAGTCGCAAGTAACCGCAGGACCAGAGGCGGTACGGTGCCCAGCATGAGATCGCCAAGGGTCGCCATCTCATTGGCCTTTAGGGCATCCTCAAGCGTCAAGGCGAACTGCGTCACTGTACACCGAGTCGGACGGGGCGGCTGGCTGGAGATTCGACTGGTAGGGATGCCCTATGTCCTCTCCGTCATGATGAACAATAAAGGTCCACGCGGAGCGATGCGCCTTCCGACCGCCCGACAATGGCTCACCGATATCGCAAGGCCGTCACCTAAGTGATGTGCGGATCGCGCAAGGCAAGGCCGCGCCAATTCGATGGCGCGGCCTTGCAAGTACCTAAGGACAATTATCATTCCGTCGGCGGTTCGATTGAGGGTGTCTTGAAGACAAACAAGCGAAGGGCATGGTATACGCCGCGGTGGTGATTGTCGTCAGGCGCCTCAGCCATTTCCATTAAGCACCGCGCAACCTGTTCCCGTTGTGCATCGAGAGCAGAATGGAGGTATTTACGATCCACGACTAACAAGTAATCAGCCAATGCACGAAAGTCTCCGCTTGTCGGATGCATCGAGAAATCGTACATCGTGGCCCCCTATTTCTCCCGAGTGAATACACCAAGGATGTCATCCTCTTTTATCCTGTCCACTGAGGCCACGCTTCGATGCCTCATGCCCGTCCTTCTCATGGCACTCTTATCGGCGTGCGTCCTTAACGGTCCGATGGTACGGTATGTAGCCGACTGGGTATCGGCGGCGTCCGGAAGGCAGGCATTCCTGAATGGACACCGACGACAGTGCGCACCAGGCTCCGCCGGAAACTCGACGGACGTGTAGACTTCGTGTATACGGGCCTTCAAGTCCGTCCAGAGCGGCCCGATGTCATCGACTTTCAGTTTGACGA
Organism: Chthonomonadales bacterium; assembly: GCA_038211235.1. Taxonomy (GTDB): domain Bacteria; phylum Armatimonadota; class Chthonomonadetes; order Chthonomonadales; family Chthonomonadaceae; genus DATGJU01. The sequence goes on from JBBQVV010000358.1 coordinate 3,271, forward strand.
GGTTCGCTAGACCGTTCTTATCGAGGAATGCGTACTCCAGCACCACATCGGAGAATAGTGTATCAAATCGGCGCTGGTATTGCTCGAGATTCGACGTAGCCACTACAAACGCGACGCTTGCGCTGGCGCCATATACCGAATGATACCGGCTTGTTTTAACGTCGCGAATAACCAGGACAGTACCGCGCAAAATTAGGGCGTCGAACCGCGCTCCGAACCGGATTCGAGATGGACCGGACGACGAGGTGCTGCAGCCTGCATAGTCCTCGGTCGCCAGCGTTGCTAAGTCCTTCTGCTGCAGGAGGTAGTTTGAAACCATCGGAACGGCCCTCGTAATATCCGCTTCGCGCATATCTGTGTCGGGATATGCGAGACCTAGAAACGCGTCCCGTATGATCGTGTCGACGTTTCGCTTTGCAGACGGCATGGGAATCGATGGATCGGTTAGCTGTTCAATAGCGGTATGTACAGCGGAACCGAAGTTGCGCTCTCGGTAGAATTCTTGCGGTACGAGCTTAAGAATATGCTCGCCGTAAAACCATCTCTTGCAGGCAAGCGAACCTACCCGTGAGGGGGTTACACTAGGAAAAAGCAGTTCCATGTCCGATCCTCTTCTCCTCTCGCATCAGAGGTTACCAAATAACGTCCATTGCCGCAGGTTCATTCATGCATGTTCGCGACACTAGATGCCAGCCACTCGATCAAGTTCTCCGATTTAACGTGCTTAAACGTCTCGCGAGCGCGGGCCATCGACGCGTGTGTCCTTTCGACTACCGCCTCAAGTTCGTCTACAATATCGGTACTGACATACACCCGCGACCTCCGCACCGGCTGGCGGCTGCATTTCCCATCTGTCAACCGGGCGATACGGACAAGATCGTTTCCTCCAACGCCATAGAGGACACAAGCAACCTCACCTTGTTTGGTCCGAATCGAACATGGCAATACTTGATTGCGAAGCGTCACGATCTCCCGCACGGCCACCATCCAGCGCTCTTCAATAATCCTCATCACCGTCCTCCTAGTATTGGATGTTTAATGTTTAATATATACCACATTAAACATATGTCGTCAAGCCGCTAAAAGAAGTTGTTGACACAGGGAGGGGAGTGAACCATAATGTCGCCGGAGGGGCCGCGTGGAGGACTACATTACTGTTCAGCAGGCTGCATTGCACCGGGGGGTTTCCCACACGGCGATCTATAAGGCGATCCACGACGGCAGGCTCGCAAGTGCAATCGTGTTGGGCCGCCTTGCGGTTCGTCGTCACGATGTAGATCAGCTGGTTTTCGGAAGCTATCGCGATAAAGCGCGCACGAATGTGGGCCGGCGATACGCGAATCCAGACCAAGATCCGCGTGGCGAGTGGAGGGCTATCTCACTCGTCTGCCCGCTGACGAAGGATGAATTGCCTGTAAGCTACTTCGCCATTGTTCACCCGATGAGCGGACTTGAAGTCTATCCACCGGCCAATCGTACCTGGTGCTGTAAGCGAGAGGAGTTCGACCGACTAGATCGCGAGAACTGTATTTGGTGGGGCACCAATCTCAGTAGTGAGTATCCGTACCGCAAGCAATTTCGGAATGAGAAGTCGAATTGAGATGCACCGCGTCGAGCAACAGCACGTTGTACCCGCCGGCTGCCGCCACCTCAAGCGCGCGCTTTACGGCCGCGGCCCTTTCACACCGGCGAAATAATGGTGTTTATAGAGGCGGCAGAATTACCGCGAGTACTTCGCCGCGCGCAGAGAGCTTCTAGCTGATGAAAACCAATTAGCAATCAGGCTCGCATATTGGAATGGTTGTGGTCCTACTTCAACGTTTTCGAGGACCGCGCTCACCGTGTCCACTGCGGCTTCCACTTCCGGGTCGAAGGCCGCTAATCGGGTGAGGTCAACCGGAATACATACGTTTCCTGTTCCTGCGTGCAGGGAAAACGCATTTCTGTGGACTCCCCTATCTTTTACCGGTGATAGGTCTAAGACCACATAAGGCGAGTACAGCACGGGCTGATCGCTCAGGAAAATATCGACGTCATTGCACAGCCTCGCGAGGATGGTCCGAAGCGTGCGGTCCACCAGTTCCAACGGTCGGAAAATCCCTTCCCTGAAAATCGCGACGACGGGGAATCCTTTGCCACCAGTCCAGTATAGGTATACCTTCGCGGGATCTACCCATTCGTTTGCTGCAAACCTGCGTGCAATCTCCGCGGCCAGGCGCTTTAACGCATTGAGCGAATAGCCGTTTCGGCCGTCCATGTCGACAAAAAGGGAATCAGCCGCATACCCATCGCGTTCTGTTCTTCCGATTTCCGCTAGTACCTCCACCGCGCCCCGTTGAACCCAGGCGCGCAGGTCCGCCGGCTGTTCCAGCATGATAGGGAGGCCCTTAGTCACGTTGCGTCGTGGGGACGCTCGGATACCATCGCGATTCCAGCAGCCGGACCTATGTGCGCGCCCGGACGCTGAGGACCGATCAGGGAAGGTGGTTGACGGAAGAAGTTACTGCCAACGATTCGAGCTCCTACGTCTACGTGGGGTCGTGCCCGCTGACATGGATCGACGATTCCGGCGCCGAGCAGGTACTACCACGCCAACGCGTCGGCAAGGGAAGCTGGAATTGGATTGTCAGTACCTGCCTTCATCAAAGTGGACTCGACCTGGTAACGAAGTGGCTCAAACGACCCGCATGTGCTGCTGCCATCAAGCAACGATGCGGCAAGTCTTTTCAACAAATGGCCGCCTCAATCCAGTGGCAGGTAGCAAACAAATGTTTGCCGAGCGATCCTAAAGCATGTACTGGCTTGGGAAATCCAATTGGACAACCCTGCAAGCCTACCGGAATCTGCCTAAACCGAGATTTCTGTGATGGGAAACGTCCTGACAAAAGGACCAGCGCGGGTGACGTATGGCCGACACCATACAGTCTCGCAGATGCAGTCATATATGAAATGGGTAACTACTGTCAATGCCTGAAGACACGAAAAGACCCGAACAACGAGGAGTGGGCCTTGGAATTCCGCGAAAAATGCTCGCCGCTGGGACTCAAGGTCCCTGGTTAGTCGCGGGATCAACTAGCAGCAGATGTCTTAGCGGAAGTATGAACAACCGCGTTTCCGCAATCATTGTAGCAACCATCACTATCTACCTCCAGTTGATCCAAGCAGTCCCCGTGACCGCCGCATTGGCATGGAGGTTTAGGGAGCGTGAATCGGTGTTCTTACGGCGTCGCTTCGTTCTAACGCGACGTACGATTGATATTCGCTGCCGTCTCATCAATGATGAACGGCTGCTTCATGGAGTTAGGAAGGCCGCATTAAGTGGCGTTACAGTTAGAATAGTGGTTGATAGACCGACGGCCAAGTTGCTTCGCCTTGTAAAGCGGCGGATACCAAGGCTACTCGTGAGAATGGCGGATAGTAGAGACTTCGGTCATTTTCAGTGGTCGGTCGGCCGATATTCTTACGCCATCTTCGATGACCGGATTGCTTGGTTTGGCGCTGTTGACTGGGATCCGACACATTGGACGGGTTACAATATCGTAGCAAGTGATTCTGATCCAATGAAACGGCCGTGGCGTATTGCATTCGACAGACTGTGGGATAAATCGGTACTTCAGGTTCCGCTGCACGACTCATGGCTCAGAGCCCGTCAACCGATTCGTGGATATGTTCGATTCCCTTAGTTGACATTCGTTTGGGACGGCGAGGATTACCTCGGAGAGTACTGAGATGGCGATGAAGGTCACTTACACCGTGGTCAATGGCGAAGTGCTCTCCGAGAACCGAGGAGGCGTCAAGCGCGACTACCTGCCCGACCCGCTCGGTTCGACGGTCGCCTTGCTGAACAACACGCAGACCCAAACCGACACATTTTCGTATTGGCCCTATGGTGAGAACAACGCCCGGACCGGCACCACGGCGACGCCGTTTCAGTTCGTGGGAAGGCTTGGGTATCGCCGGGATGCTGGCAGCCGGACGTATGTGCGAGCTCGGACGCTGCGCACGGATCAGGGGCGGTGGATGACCGAGGATCCTATCGGACGTGGAGGCGGAGACGAGAATTTGTTTAGGTACGTTTCGAATCAACCGGTAACGGTTGCAGATCCATCCGGGCTATCGTTCACGAACGCTGAATGCAAGGCCGCGTGCGGTTCTATATTCACGAAGACAAAGGATAAGACGGCTTGTGTGGCAATATGCAAGAATCTTGGCGGCAGCAATTGCGGTGCGCTCAGAGCGCGCTGTTCGCATTTGGACAGACATCCCAGCGAAGGCTCGTCCTTGCACGAGTCGCCAGTCATGATCCTGGAGTATTTGCGGATCTCATTCAATTACTCAGCGATTTGGAGCCGCAAGTGCGCGTCGCCGCTATCGAAGCTATCGGCACCAGCGGAGATACTTGGTGTCGTAATGT
>JBBQVV010000359.1:0-7652 GCA_038211235.1 Chthonomonadales bacterium
AGCTCAACAAGCTACGTCGCGCCGCGGACGCCTGTCGAAGAGGTGCTCTGCGACATCTGGGCGCAGCTGCTCGGACTGGAGCGCGTCGGCGTCCACGACAACTTCTTCGCCATCGGAGGACACTCGCTGCTCGCAACACAGATTATTGCGAGAATACGAGTCGACCTTCAACATGAGGCGCCGCTAGGGTCGTTGTTTGCGGCTCCTACCGTGGGAGGACTGGCAGAGCTGCTGCTGCTGCAGAGTGCTGACTCGCGTGATGCAATCGAAATGAACGCCAAAGTTAGTTTGACACTGTCACGACTGTCGGACGACGAGGTTACTAACATGCTGGCTGAGAGATCAGATACGAGCGGAGGGTTACCGAGCCATGTCTGACGTAAAGGTCGGCGCGAATCCGGACACGGATAAGCGCTCCGCACTTCGCGCGGCGCTGCTTCGAGAAGCCGGTCTGCAGTCCGCGGAAGTTACACGGATACCACGCCGCCTGGAAACCGATAGCGCTCCACTCTCGTTTGCGCAGGAACGGCTCTGGTTCCTGGACCAGTTGGATCCGGGAAAGCCTCACTATAATGTCTCCCGGACCGTGCGTCTAGAGGGTCGGCTCGATGCCGTCGCGCTGGAACGCAGCATCAATGAGATCGTGCGACGGCATGAGGTATTCCGCACTTCCTTTGTTATGGAGAACGGCGCCCCTGTTCAGAGGATTGCTCCGTCATCGGCAGTCACGTTGGGAAGGATCGACCTGGAGCGGCACAAACCGGAGGATCGCGAAACGCGGTCGCTGGAGATCGCCGTAGCGTCTGCCGTGGAACCGTTCGATCTGTCGCGGGGCCCGTTTCTCAGAGCTACATTAATTCGATTGAGTGACGAGGACCATGTTCTTGCGCTCATCACGCACCACATCGTCTCAGACGGTTGGTCGCGCGGAGTGCTGCTTCGAGAGCTTGGATCTCTATACGCCGACTTCAAGGCCGGCCGATCGCCTTCATTGCCCGAACTTCCGATTCAGTACGCTGACTATGCGGTATGGCAGCGCTCCTGGCTTTCCGGAGGGCGCCTGGAGCGGGAGCTCAAATATTGGGTCGATCGCCTTGACGGCGCTCCACCATTGCTGAATCTGCCCGCGGATCGGTCCCGCCCGGCCGTTCAGAACTATCGCGGCGCGTCGACCAGCATCCGGCTTTCGCCCGAGCTTACTGCCGCCATCCACCAGATTTGTCGGCAAGAGGGAACGACGCTCTTCATTACACTTCTTGCGGCGTTCAAGGCACTGATCGTACGGTATACGGGTCTGACCGACATTGTTGTCGGTGCAGCGATCGCCGGGAGAGGTCTTACGGAGCTGGAAGGCCTCATCGGATTCTTTGTCAATACGCTCGTGCTGCGAACCGACGCGTCCGGGGACCCGGGCTTTCTTAAACTGCTCGTACGACTGCGCGACACGGCGGTTGGCGCCTATGCCCACCAGGATGTTCCATTCGAGAAGCTGGTTGAGCACCTGCATCCTGAACGAAATCTCAGCTACATTCCCTTGGTTCAAGTGGCCTTTCTTCAGAGTCCGCGCCATACCTCGATAAGTTGGCCGGAACTGGAGGTCCGGCCCGTGACAGTCGATCGCGGCACGTCAAAGTTCGATCTTTCAGTTGAGGTCTCCGAATCCGAGGAAGGCGTGACGGTAAACCTCGAGTTCAGCTCCGAGTTGTTTGATGTGGAGCGCATGGAGCGGCTCCTCAAACACTATAGGGCATTGCTGACCGGCGTCGTAGCGGACCCGGAGATGCCGATCTCCCGAATTCCACTTCTGGACGGCGACGAGCGACGCCAGCTTATTGAGGGCTGGAATGATACGAAGCATGAACTTCCTTCCGAGCTATCCCTGCACCAACTGATTGAGCAGCAGACGGATCGGACGCCGGATGCCGTTGCCGTATGCTACGAGCAACAGACCCTTACCTATCAGGAACTGGAACAGCGCTCCAATAGACTTGCTAACTATCTGCAAGCGCACGGCGTGGGACCGGATACCTGTGTCGGACTGTGCTCGGTGCGCTCGGTCGAGATGGTCGTTGGATTGCTTGGCATCCTTAAGGCAGGCGGGGCCTACGTTCCGCTCGACCCTGGTTATCCGGCGGAGCGCCTCGAGCACATGGTTGATGATGCCAGGCTGTCCGTTATACTTACCCAACGGGCTCACCGTCATGCGGTGCCGGAACGCCGTGGCGTTCACGTGATCTGCCTTGATACCGAGTGGAATGCCGTCGAAGCCCACGGTCAAGAGCGTCCGACATCGACCGTGAGCCCAGACAATCTGGCCTATGTCATCTTTACCTCGGGCTCCACCGGCAAGCCGAAGGGAGCAATGAACTCACATCGGGCGATTTGCAACCGATTGCTATGGATGCAGCACGCGTACAAGATGGCGGCAACCGATAAAGTATTGCAAAAGACGCCGTACAGCTTTGATGTCTCCGTTTGGGAGTTCTTCTGGCCGCTTGTGGTAGGGGCGCAACTGGTCATTGCACCACCGGATATGCATAAGGATGCAGCGGGCCTAGTCGACCTGATCCAGGCGACCGGGATCACTACTCTACACTTCGTTCCATCAATGCTGCAGGTATTCGTGGATGCTCCTGGCGTCTCCCATTGTACGAGTATCCGCCATGTTATCTGCAGTGGTGAGGCGCTACCGGCAACGTTGGTGTCGCAGTTCTCGAGCCGGCTCAGCGCTGAGCTTCATAATCTATACGGCCCTACCGAGGCGGCGGTTGATGTGAGCTATTGGCCCTGTCCTCAATCCGGCTCGATCCAGACTGTTCCAATAGGTAGGCCGGTGTGGAACACTCAGCTATATATACTGGATCCGAGGTTGTCCCCGACACCCCTAGGAGTGTCGGGTGAGCTCTACATCGGCGGCGTCCAGGTGGCGCGCGGCTATCTGAACCGTCCCGATCTGACGGCGGACCGATTTGTACCAGATCCGATCAGTTCGGAGCCAGGAGCCCGCATGTATCGGACGGGCGACGCTGTAAAGTTTTTACCGGATGGAAACATCGAGTACCTCGGTCGATTAGACTTTCAGGTCAAGATTCGCGGACATCGTATTGAGCTTGGCGAGATTGAGAGCGCCATCCGAGAACTTTCGGCCGTCAAAGACACGATTGTTCTGGCCAGAGAGGACGAGCCCGGCCAGAAGCGCCTCGTGGCATATATAGTCCCTGGCGACGATATGGGGCACGAGGACGACGACGCTTCCGGCGCGGAACAGACGTCGGAACAGGTCGCGCAATGGAAGATTGTATTCGATGACAACTACAGTACTTCGACAGACTCACCTGACCCGACGTTCGATATCACCGGGTGGAACAGCAGCTACACCGGTGAAAAGATCCCTGACGATGAGATGCGGGAATGGGTGGAGCAGACATGTTCGAGCATACTCGAGGACGATCCAAAGCGAGTCTTGGAAGTGGGATGTGGCACAGGGCTCCTGCTGTTCCGGGTTGCTCCACAGTGCTCATACTATGTAGGCTCTGACTTCTCATCGACGGTAATCTCGCGTATTCTACAGCTTGTAAGCGACTCTGCCTGCCCGCTGCCGCACGTCGAGTTGCTGCAGAGGTCTGCTGACGAGCTTAGCGACCTTCCGCATGGATCGTTCGACACAATCATCATTAACTCTGTCATCCAGTACTTTCCGAGCCTGGACTACCTGCTTGAAGTCCTGCGCGGCTTGATACCTCTGTGCGCCCCTAACGGTCGCATATTCTTGGGAGACATTCGTAACTTTGCGGTCCGCGAAGCGCTCGCGGCAGCCGTGGAGATCGGTCAGGCTGCAGATGAAGTAGTTGGGCAGGAACTTCAGCAGCGAGTTCGACGACGATTGGCGAAGGATGAAGAGCTGTTGATCGAACCCGCCTTCTTCCCCGCGTTCCTGTCCGCTACTCCCGAGCTGGGAGACGTCGAGTTACGGGTTAAGCGCGGACAATATCACAACGAACTGACGAGATACCGATATGACGTTGTACTTCAAGTCGGTCCCAGGCTGCCGGATGCCGACGCGTTGGTCTTGGATGCCGGCTCCGAAGCGTTCGACCTTACCGCCGTTGAACGGACGATAGAGGCGGACACGCCATTGTATCTGGTTGTCCGTGGAGTAGTCGATGGCCGTACGGCCGCCGAAGTCGCCGCCGCGGACCTTTTGGCTTCATACCCACCCGCGAAGACCATTGCAGGACTACGGGCGGAGATTGACGACGCGGCAGCGAGCGGATGGGATCCGGAACGGTTCTGGTCGCTGGGAGAGCGCACGGGATACAAGGTGACGGTTTGGCCGGCTCGCGATCGCTCGGGCCGCGTGGACGTATGCTTTCGGCGATGTGATGCCCCGCCTGTCTCCTGGCTCTCCGCCCTGGGAGCGAGTGCGGGCGCGGCAACTTCTCTCGGCCGATTCGCTTCGGATCCCTTGAAGGCCAAGCTCGCCGCGCGGATGGTGCCCCGATTACGACAGTATCTCGAAGGGCGCCTTCCCGCCGTGATGTGCCCGTCGGCCTACGTGTTGCTCGACGCACTTCCTTTGAATTCGAACGGCAAGGTGGATCGCAAGGCGCTTCCGTCGCCGGATCCGGCTCGACCGATGCTCATCGAGCAGTACTTAGGCCCACGCACACCGATCGAAGAGGGACTCTGCGGTATCTGGGCCGAAGTCCTCCGTGTAGAGCGCGTTGGTATTCGGGATAACTTCTTCGATCTAGGAGGACATTCTCTTCTGGCAACGCAAGTCATTACTCGCATTCCGCAAAACTTCGGTGTCGATCTTAAGTTACGGGCGCTGTTTGAGAGTCCTACGGTAGCAGGCCTCGCCTCGGTCATCCTCCAGACTCAGGCTATAAGAGACGTTGAGGAGCAGTCGGAGCTGGATCGAATCCTAATGGAGATGGAGAGTCTCACCGAAGATGAGGTCCGAGACCGTCTTACCGGTGACGGCCCCAGGGAGTAGGTATTGGCCGATATCAACCAGCGAATCGCAAGTCTTTCTCCCGAAAAACGAGCGCTTCTTGAACGGCAGCTTGCTGCCAGGCGACGCGAGTCGGCGTCGTCGCGCACGATCAACCGACGCGGCGAAGACGGACCCGCTCCCGTGTCGTTTGCGCAACAACGCCTGCTGTTTCTCTACCAGTTCGAGGAGGGCAGCGCCGCCTATAACGTCTCGACGTTCCCGCATCTCACGGGCCGCCTCGATGTCCAAGCCCTTGAGCGCGCTCTCACGGAGATGTGTGGACGTCACACCGTCCTGAGTTCGCGGTACCCGTCAGATGGTGATGAACCGATCCAGATCACAGATCCCGCTCCCATCGTTAACCTTCCGGTCGTGGACCTGCGCACGCTGCCGATGGAGGTTCGCGAAGCCGAGGCCACGCGGCTGGCAGAAGTTACCGCCGGGGAGCCCTTTGACCTGGTCAACGGCCCGGTACTGCGCGCCAAACTGCTGCGACTCGACGATGAAGAGCACCGCCTCCTGGTTGTGATGCACCACATCGTGACGGATGGGTGGTCTACCGGGCTGTTCGTTCAGGAACTTGGCACGCTCTATGGGGCGTTCAGCGCGGGTGAACTGTCTCCCCTCGAGCCACTACCGATCCAATACGCGGACTATGCGGCCTGGCAGCGGAACTCATTCCGGGGCGCCGTACTGGACGAGAAGATCGCTCAATGGAAGGATCAACTCTCTGGAGCGCCCACACTGCTGGATCTGCCCACGGACCGTCCCCGGCCGTCGGTGATGAGTTTTCGCGGGGCCAGGGTCGAAACGGTCGTCTCTCCAAGGACACTGCAGGATCTGAACGCGTTAAGCCGCAGAGAAGGCGCCACGCTGTTTATGACCCTGCTGACCGCATTCAGTGCCCTGCTCTATCGTTACACGGATCAGGACAACATTCTTATCGGAACCCCGATTGCCAACCGTAGCCACGATGACCTGGAAAAGTTGATCGGCTTCTTTGTAAACACTTTAGTCATGCGCGCCGACTTGTCGGGCGATCCGTCCTTTCGAACAGCGCTCTCCCGCACCCGGCACTTCGCGCTGGACGCATATGCGCATCAGGATGTGCCGTTCGAGAAGCTGGTCGAGGCGCTCCACCCGGAACGCAGCCTGAGCCATACACCGCTGTTTCAGGTCAGTTTCGCACTTCAGAACGCGCCTCGGTCCGATGCTCGGTTCGGCGACCTGTCGATGCGTCGAACGTCCGGCCAGAGCGGCGCGCAGTTCGACCTAATCCTATCGTGCACGGAGACGGATCAGGGCCTCCGGTGCGCATGGCAGTACAGCACCGACCTGTTCGATAAGTCCACCATCGAGCGCATGGCCGGCCACTACGAGACACTACTTGAGGGCGCTGGGGTCGATCCAGACTGCCCGATATCTCGCCTTCCACTGCTAACATCCGGTGAGCGAAGTCAGCTCTTAACGGCTTGGAACGCCACGAGAGCGCCATATCCGAATGAGTGTGTTCAAACGCTGTTCGAGCAGCAAGTTAATCGCAATCCGGACGCGATCGCCGTTGCATCGGATTCAGGTTCAATATCCTACGGCGACTTGAATACGCGCGCGAATGGGCTTGCGCACTGGCTCCGAATTCAGGGTGTCGGCCCGGATAAACCTGTTGGTATTTTTCTCGAGCGTTCGGTTGACCTGATCGTGGGCCTCCTGGCAATATTGAAAGCCGGCGGCGCTTACCTGCCTCTCGATCCGGCTTACCCCCCGGAGCGGATCGGCTTCATGCTGGAGGATAGCCGGGCCGCGGTATTGTTGACACAAGAATCACTTAAGCATGATCCACGCGGTTACACTGGAACGCGGCTATGCATCGACACCGAGTGGGAGAGAGTCTCCGGCTGCTCTCCGCTAAATCCTTTGGGTGGAGCAACTCTAGATGACATCGCCTATATCATCTACACGTCCGGCTCCACCGGTACCCCGAAGGGGGTAATGGTCCCCCACCGGGGACTTACAAACTACTTGACCTGGGCATTGGGCGCATATCGAGTAGCGACTGGAATCGGTTCGCCCGTGCACAGCTCCATCGGCTTTGACCTGACGGTTACTGCCGTTTTTCCGACACTTTTGGCGGGAGGCACGTTGCGACTGCTGCCGCAGGAGGACGGAGTTGAGGCGCTCGGCGCCGCCATGTCGACGTCGCCGAATTTCACCCTGGTTAAGCTTACGCCGGCGCACTTGGAGCTGCTCGGGCATCAGGTGCCCGCAAACGCCGCTGCAGCCGCCGCACGAGCGTTCATCGTGGGCGGCGATGCGCTCTTGGGTGAAAGCGTGGCCTTCTGGCGTACGAACGCGCCCGAGATGCGAATTGTTAACGAATACGGTCCTACGGAAACTACAGTTGGTTGCTGTGTATATGATATTGCGGCCCGTGAATGCGCCGATGGAGCGACTCCGATCGGTCGCCCGATCGCAAACACGGAGTTATATGTTCTCGACTCGCGGATGCAGCCCGCGCCGATCGGAGTGCCCGGCGAGCTCTATATCGGAGGAGACGGGCTGGCGCGTGGATACCTCAACCGGCCGAACCTAACAGCCGAGCGCTTTGTACGGCATCCCTTCTCTCGAGAAGCGGATGCCCGCGTCTACAAGACCG
>JBBQVV010000360.1:0-7649 GCA_038211235.1 Chthonomonadales bacterium
CTATGCCGTGGTTCCGCCAATAGTCGAGGCCGGTAACGGTCACGAGTTCGGAGAGCCGGAGGCGTGCCGGCTGGTCTCGGTCAATCTTTCAGCTTATGTCGACGGCGAGCTCGATCAGGATCAGAACGAGCTTATCAATAACCATCTGAAGTTGTGTGCCGATTGCGCGTCGCTGTTGGACACAATTGAGGAGGCGGATAGTCGGATATTACGGGAGTGGCGTGATGGTACGCCGCTCCCGTCCTCATCTCAGTTCAGACACTCCGTCGATTCGATTATGGACGCGCTTCCACCCGTACCCGACGGGACCGCGATGTTTACGGCGAAACGCGTGCATTCGAGAGCGCGATGGATGCGATTTGCGACCGGAATGTCCGGCATGATAGTGGCGGCGGCCTTGCTCTGGTCGAGTTACCGCATCGGTTATGCCCACGGCGTGTCGAGCGCCAGGCGCTCATCCGCAGCCCCTCCTCCCGCCGCAAGTGCCTTGAGCCCCCGACAAACGAGGCTTGCCCTCTCCACTTTCACCACTCCCTCGTTGCTCGCTGGATCTACTCCGCCGTACGAAAGAGAAAGAAGCTTCCAGCGTTGAGCGAACGTCCGGCCACATGATCCTAACTTTCCTTGGCACCGGCTCCGGAGCGCCAAGTCGGTATCGCAACGTCAGCGCGCTGGCGCTGCAGTTCGCCCAGCACCCGGGTGCGTGGTTGTTCGATTGCGGTGAGGGCACTCAGCATCAGATCATGCGGTCCTCGCTCAGGCTCAGCCAGATCGAACGAATCTTTATCTCGCATATGCACGGAGACCACGTGTTCGGTCTCCCCGGTCTGCTTGCGTCTCGTTCTCTTCAGGCCGGCAGCACCGCCCCAATCACGCTCTACGGTCCTCCCGGATTAAACGAGTATCTGCGCCGCACGATGGAGATAACGCACATGCGGCTCGGATATCCGTACGATGTGGTGCCCATAGCTCCCGGAATAGTGTGGGAGGATGACCGGCTGCAGGTGATCTGTGAGCTCGTGGCACACAGAGTTCCCGCATTTGCGTACGCCGTGGTCGAGCGCGATCATGCCGGCCGATTCGACGCCGAGAGGGCGCAGGCATTGGGCATACCGGCCGGTCCCATCTACGGCAAGCTGAAGAGCGGCGAATCGGTCACACTGGAGGACGGTCGTATTATCGACGGGAGCACGCTTACAGGGCCGTCGCGGAGAGGGCGCAAACTGGTCTACTCCGGCGACACGGGCTACACGCGCAACACAGTGGAGATTGCGCGCGACGCCGATGTATTGGTCCATGAGGCGACCTACCTACAGGCCGACATCGCGCTGGCGGAACGCGCCGCGCACTCCACCGCCGCGATGGCGGCGCTCGTCGCTAGGCAGGCCGGCGTTCGCTCTCTCATATTAACCCACTTCAGCACGCGATACGAGGGCGAAGGCGGTACCCGTTTGACCGAACTGCTGGGCGAGGCGCAGGCGCTCTTCCCGAATACCCTTCTTGCCCACGATCAGCTCCGATACGAAGTGGTGGCCGACGAGCACGGCGACGTTCGCGGTCCCATCGGTTAGGATGCCAGGCTAGGACTGATGCTACTTGCGGAAGGCGTCTATCGGCTTCGCGAAGTGTAACCACGTCGTAATGCCTGGGACCGAACCTCTACGTTGGAATCGGCTGCTTTGGAAGGGTAATGGGCGGTGGTGATATGTAGAGTGGCGAAACGTCCAGCGGTGCGGAATGCGGCGCGCCCGCGGCGCGCCTTACGATAGCAAGGCGGCCAATGGAAGATGCGCGCGGGAACTCGACGACTCCAAAACGTACGCTCTTGCCGTGAACTTCGAACGACGCCGTAAGCCTTGCCTCGTTACTTCGGGCTGCTGCGCCGCAAAACAGCACGGTCGTTTCCGGCAAGTTCTGGAACAGGTTCGCAAGTTCGTCGAAGGAGTACGCTCCGGGCTCCGCAAGCGGAGTTGGAACCTCCGTGTCGACGGCGAACGGGCATCCGTAAACCACTCCTCGGCGGCAGGCAAGCACCGGTGTGACGATCACCCCGGCCAGGCCGGAGTACTCTGCGGCCATCGCCTCGAGACCATTGACGACAGCGAGCGGCTTGTTCCGCACGAAGGCGAATGTCTTCATTGTCATCACGCCGATGCGCGTGCCCGTAAACGACCCCGGCCCGACGCCGACTGCAAAGCAGTCGATATCCCGCACCGTCGCCTTCTCGCGCGATAGTAGCTCGTCCACATGCCCGATCAACCGCTCCGACAGGTGCATCTCGTGGCGAAAAGTGAGCTCTGCACTCAGCCGACCCACGCGGAAGACCGCCACGCTGCAGACGTCGCAGGAGGTGTCCATCGCCAGCAGAAATTCGGAGTTTGTCTCTTCAGGATTCGATGGGTCCATCGGCTTGTACGAGCAGGTCCTTCAGACTTGCGTCCCCTTCGAGCGAGTCAAGCAGACCGGCGTAGTCTGCCCCTGTCGCGTTCGCTCGAAGCATTCGCGGCTCGTCCTCAAGATCGTAGCGCACCATTGAGGAGATATCGACCTCCATGTTGAGCGTCAGTCGCTCCGGCGGCAGCAGCTCTGCGAGCATGTTCGCCCATTCGACGATGACAACGCCGTCTCGCTCAAGGTACTCGTCAAAGCCAAGATCGACCAGGTCCCGCGGCCGCTGCAGCCGATATGGATCGAAGTGGTAGAGTGGAATTGGACCAGGATACTCGTGGATGAGGCCGAACGTCGGACTGGTGACGTGCGCTGTGATTCCCATACCACGTGCGATGGCGCGAGTCATAGTCGTCTTTCCGGATCCGAGGTCACCAATCAGCGCGACGGTCTGCCCAGGCCGCAGATGCCTGCCGAGCGCTTCGCCAAACCGTGCCGTATCGGCGCGCGAAGACAGCACCCATGCCATCAGAGCCCGGCAATCTCGCTCGCGATCTCGCGCGCGGCAGCTACGGGATCCGGCGAGGCGACGATCGGTCGTCCCACGACCAGGTAGTCCGCTCCACGACGGATCGCCTCCCCCGGCGTCATCACTCGCGCCTGATCTCCCTGCTCTGTTCCCACCGGGCGAACACCTGGAGTAACCACAAGAAAGTCGGGCGCGGAGATCGCCTTCCTTACAACGGTGATCTCATGGGGGGAGGCTATGACGCCGTCACAACCTGCATCCAGCGCCATTCTCGCCAGCAGTGAGACATACTCCTCAATCGTAACGTCCACTCGAAGCTCGTCCCGCAGCGTGACCTCGTCTATACTGGTCAACACAGTTACGGCGAGTACTTTTGGCCGGGCGATCCCGGCTTCCTCGGCCTCGCTGCGGGCCGCGTGCACGGCCGCTTGAAGCATGGCGGATCCGCCCGCGGCATGGACCGTCACGCACCAGACGCCAAGGCCGACGACCCCACGCATTGCGCCGACGACTGTATTCGGGATATCGTGGAGCTTCGCATCGAAGAACAGGCGCTCGGCCCCGGCGTCCTTAAGCTTGTCGAAGATCTGTACACCGGTCGCAGTGACGAGCTCGAGACCGACTTTGAACGTGCCAACGTGCTCCCGAAGCTGCCTCACCAGCTGCAGCGCACGGTAAGCGTTGTTTACGTCCAGTGCGCAGATGATGCGCTCTTTGGGTTCCAATCCTCGACCTCCAACACTTCCAGACGTATGCACATGTGGCATCGACCAGGCTCAGCCCTCGAGGGCAGTCAGAATCTCCTTGGTCTTCTTTCCCCATAAGTCTACCTCAGGGCATATGATCCGGTTTCAAGCAGCGTCACGTCACGACAGATATATTATTCGGGCAGCAACACGAAATCAGGCTGCAATCCCGTGTTGGGGCTTGCAGCCTGCAGTCGATGCGCCAGTCACTTTGTTATGATGTCTGATCAGGGAGCCGAATAGATTCTAATCCGCCAACCATAGTCGCCATCGTCATCGATCGGCGGCACACACGATTACCGCGAATGTGCGTGCCTACCGGATTTTGGTTATCCACCTTCGTAGATTGACTTAGGCGTCTCGTCCGTCTCCTCCGTCTGCCAGTTATCACAGTCAAGGCGTTTACAATGCAGCATTCGGCGGTTGGCGCCATTCTCCATCTCGACGTTGGCGATCGCGGCGTGTCGGCATGAGAGACAGAGGCTTGGTTCCAGCAGCCGCACTATGCGCAGTTTCGTGTTTTCGTTTTGCATTGTCGTTTCCCTGACCGCTCGCACTTATGTGTGGATCTGACGCTCCCACCAGAGGGCGAGAACCAGGTTTCCCGAATTAGGGCTACTGTGATCAATTCATGTCGGGCGCCGAGCCCCACGCTGCGCTATTAACGGCGATGTGCTCGTGATTCGGTCGGGCGAAACCTATGGGCAGCGGCACTTCGCATTATCGGGCAAACCTCATTGCGAGAATAGATCCGCCCCTATAGTTAGGCAGCCCCTTTAAGTGGCCTACGGCCACATCTTCCGATACTGCCCAGAATAGCCTCGAATGGGTTCGTTTGAGCATGTTCTGCTGAATCTGCTCGAGCGTGCCAACAATGTCCAACCGTCCGCGCTGCTTCAGAACTTGCGCAGCGATCTCTTCGACTGCCCGCAGCCACGAGCACCCATCGTTAGTCGCGACGGACATACCGCTCAGATCTAGGATCATCTCAAGATGACCGGCGCTCGCGAGCCGGATCACGAGATCGCATATGTGTTGCCGCGTGGGCTCGTCCCACTCACCAACCACCTTTACGACCGGAATGTCGTTATGCAGATGCATTCGCGGCATGCGGCCTGATTCACTCATTATCGTGGTCACCCCAATTGGTCTTATCGGACGAAGAAGATTATCGGTGCTCGCCCATCATAACATAAGGAACGAGCGTCGCCACGACCCGTCATTAATGCTGGTTTGTAAGCCGGCAAGTTTGCCGGTTTACACGCCGCAGACATCGCTTCCACTTCGATCATCGGCGACTCTTGGAGTGATATCGGACTCAAGTGTGGGACTGCAGGTAACGCACGGAGGTTCCGGAGTGTGAAGAACTGTACAGTCAGAGCAGACTTAGCTGAACGGCGCGGCTATTCGAGCGCCAGGTGATGCTCGGCTGGTCACGTAGGGCGACTTCGAGGTGGAACGGCACGGAGGTTCTTTTGGAGATACGATCACGAACTGATCGGCGAGCCAGAGAGACGGAGTTGTTGACCCGGGACAGGTGTGCAAGCCAGATACACATGGGGCCGCCCTCTTCCAGTCGCTCGGCGATGAGGTCGGCGCAATCGTCGTTGCAAAGGTGGCCGGTTGCAGACTCGACGCGTTCCTTCATCTCCCTCGTATACGGTCCACGCCGAAGCCATTCCAGGTCGTGGTTGGCCTCCACGATGCCGAGGCTGACGCCGCGCAGCGCTTCACGGATAGCCGGAGTGGTGGTTCCCGCATCGGTAAAATAGGCGATGCGCGATCGACCGCATTCAAGAATATAGCCGACGCAGTCCGCGGCATCGTGCGGAACTGGGAAGGATCGGACGCAAAACGAGCCGATTGCAATTTCCGCTCCCGTTGCCAGTTCAAGAGAGCTAAAGCCAAGCTCGTCTCTCAGGGCGTAGGCGGCAAGCGTGCCGCGGTTGCCGACGATTGGAGCCGTTGTCCGGCGAGCGATCGGTCCCGCGCCAATCGAGTGATCCGTATGCTCGTGGGTAAGGAGGACCGCGTCCAGCTTTCCATCCACCAGTCCACGCTTCGCGAGCATCGCGGATAGGGTGCGAACGCCAATACCAGCGTCGATCAGCAGCGCCGTACCGCCGCCCTGAACCAACATCGCGTTTCCACTGCTGCCGCTAGCCAGAGCGTGTATCGTCACATCAGGCGAGCTAGGATTGAAGTTAAACATCATGAAAAGGAGGCGATCACTCGAAAAGACTGGCCACGAACTTTTCGGGGTCGAACTCCTTCAGGTCATCCGGCTTTTCCCCCAGGCCCACCAACTTGATCGGCAGCTTAAGCTCGTCCGCGATCGTGACGACGATCCCTCCACGCGCCGTGCCGTCGAGCTTGGTCAGGACAATTCCGGTCACCGGTATGGCCTGCATAAAGAGCCGCGCCTGCGAGATTGCGTTCTGTCCGGTTGTCGCATCAAGCACGAGCAGGATCTCATCGGCCGGCCGGCCAAGCTCGCGCTCGGATATCCTGTTGATCTTCTTGAGCTCCTCCATAAGGTTCGTCCGCGTATGCAGACGGCCGGCAGTATCGGCGATGACGTAGTCGGCGCCTCGGGAGCGAGCGGCGCGGATCGCGTCGAACACGACCGCCGACGGGTCGGCGCCCTCGCGGTGCTTAACCATTTCCGTTCCCGTTCGCTGTGCCCAGATCTCCAGTTGGTCGATAGCGGCGGCACGAAACGTGTCGCCTGCGGCAAGCACCACTCTGCTGCCAGACTTCTGAAGCTTGTTGGCAAGCTTTGCGATTGTAGTGGTCTTACCCACACCATTCACTCCCACGATCAGATACAGCGTGGGCGTGGATGGACCGATGCGAAGGGCTAGCCCACCCGTCCCGGCAGCATCCACGAATACACGCGACATGTCGGAACGAAGTCGAGCAAGCATCTCATCCGCGGAGGCCATGCGCTCGTCCTGAACGGCCGTCCGAAGGTCCTTAAGGATCGCTCCCGTCGTATGGACATTCACATCGGCCTGGAGTAGCAGCTCCTCCAGTTCCTCAAGCAGGTCCTCGTCGATTCGCCCGCGGCCGGTAACGATCTGATCGATCTTCTGCGCGATCCTCTTGAAGAACTCAAATGCCATCGAATCTGCTTTCCATGCTGTGATTGCAAGCTTGACCGAGACCGGAGCGGCTCCTCCGCGGCTACTCACATTGTACCCTGCCACGAACGAGTGAACTCGGGGAAACTGGTCCGGACCGTATCGATAAGATGCCCGGTGGAACGACGGTACGCGGGGGCAGAACCGGCGCTCCGCTCTCCATCTTGCGTGCGAATGCTCCGGCACAGACAAGTCAGCTGTCCATTGGACCGGCCTCGGCCGTCGCGGGCGGACCGGGCTGTTCGAAGACGAGGCGCACGATCTCACGTGCGGCTAGAAACATGGCGACGACTCCGTACAGCAGCAGGATTGAGCGCTCCAGCAGCATCGTCAGGAGCCAGCCGCCGAGCAGGCCGCCGAACCCGGCGCCGGCAAGGGACGCGGGAAGATAGGTCGTCGCCGCAAGTCCCCGCCGCGCGTATCCGAGCGCGGGAAGAATCGACGCCAATGTGACGACGATCACAGATTCGATCGCGGCTTCGGAGGCGCTTATCGCCCGCAGCCCACCTGTCGATGCCACGTCAGGAATCGCCGTGAGAAAGTAGAGCACTGGAACAATCAGGGTGCCGCCTACCAGACGCGCCACTCGCGTGACCGCGCCGACTGCGAAACCGAGGAGCATCAACTGCCACCATGCGCTCCAGTTGGCATAGTGTACGTTCGATCGTGTGATCGCTGAAAGGTGGACGGCCTCCGTGACCGTGAACACCGCGACCAGTACGGCGATTCCCTGTAGAGTCCGCAGAGTACCCCGGGCATCCGAACCTGGCGCTATTCGTGCGACGGCCCACGCGCCAATCGTAGCGCCGAGGACCAGAACCAGACCGCGGGAAAGATGAGTCC
>JBBQVV010000361.1:0-7645 GCA_038211235.1 Chthonomonadales bacterium
GTCCGGGGTCGGCGGAAGCCCGATCAGGTCGAAGTATGCGCGCCGGATGAGCGTCCGGCGATCGGCGCGAGGCTGTGGCGCCAGACCTCGGCTCTCCAGCTTCGCCAGAATGAACCGATCGATCGTCCCAAGCGGCCAGGCCTTCTGTTTGACGACGGGAGGGACAGGCCTACGCACCGGCTGCCACGCCCAGTGCCGGCGCTTTTGCGCATCGAAGGCGTCCACGCGCGCGCCGGCAGCAACAGCGACGGAGGTCACTGGCCAAGGCGCTCCGCGCCGAACCCAGTCCGTCAGATCCGCAACCGCCGTATCCGGAAGCTTCGCCTTTGGCGGCATCTTCAGGTCGGACCTGGAGTAACCGATGGCTTCTATCAGCAGGCTCTTATCGGCATGGCCCGGAACCAGTGCCGTGCCGCGGCCGCCGCCCTGGAGCAGACCCTGCCGGCTGTCAAGATAGAGGCCGCCAAGCGATCTGTTCGCGGAGTGAGAATGGCACTCGTAGCAGTACTTGGCGAGGACAGGGCGAACCTTCTTCTCGAACGACTCCATGGTCGCCGCGTCGGAAGTTTCTACCGAAACTGAGGCTCTAGTCTGCTTACCATCAGCGTTCACGCGGCAGGCGATTGCCACCTGTACAGACATGGCGGCGAAGAACACCACGCATAAGCCAGCTATTATTGGTAACTTGAAGGAGCGAGCAGGCATCGTCGACACTTTCACGATCGCGGCGTCAATAGAAGTTCAGACATAGTGTACCGCCCAACCACTGAGGTCAGACGGCGACGACGCTCATAAGTTGCAGGGAACAGCCGCATCAACCACCTGTCCGCTGTAGCAGGAGCGAGCTTGTGTATGTACTCGTACGCAGTATAGGCATCGGCTTCCGCGATATGGTGCCACACCACACGATGCATTGACAAGCGAGCGCCGCTCAAATTGCTGACTATCCGCTAGCGACCCGTCGCCGCACGGCCAGTATGTCTCGGCTCGCCGTTGACGTTGCGGTGTAGAAGAGGATCGCGGCCACGATGAGGTAGACGACCGCCGCGGACGAGATTGCGACGCTCATCGTCACTTTGTGATCAACCGCGAAGCCGATTGCGAGGGAGCCGAGACCCGCACCGACAAATCCCACCAGGTTCATTAGCCCGGTCGCCGTGCTCCTTCGGGAGGGCTCGATCACGTCGTAATAGGCGGCGGTCAGATTCGAATCGTACACGCCCTTACTCAATCCGTAAAGCAGCAATGCGGCCGCGAGCATCGTCGGATTACGCGTATATCCACAAATGAAGACGAACGGGGTTCCCAGCAGCACGGCAAGCGCCTGAAGGCGGATGCGTCCGTCCAGCCGCCAGCGAGCCCACCGATCCGCGATGAAGCCGCCGAGCGGAGCGCCAACCATGCTTGCGACCTGACTGAAGATCGTGGCGCCCAGGCCGGCGACGGCAAGCGTTAGATGGAACTTGTCGGTCAGAAACGTCGGCATCCATGTCAGAAAGACGAATCCCACCATATTCGCGCCGAAGAAGGCCGCCAGCAGCGTCACCGCCGTCGGCGTCCGGACCAGTTCCGCGATGAACGCCGCCATCGGAACTGGCGGTGAGTCGATTTCTGCCGCATCGGGAGCCGCCACCTCCCGTTCCGCCTGATTGCGACGCGGCTCGCGGATGAACAGATGCACGACGAGTCCGAGAACCATTCCGCCGATTGCAAGGATCCAGAACGGCGTCCACCAACCGTACCGCTCGGCCATCCATCCCGCGAGAACGCTCCCGAAGATCGTGCCCGCATAGTTGCTCGTCTGGTGGATACCAATGGCCCGGGAGCGTGTTGCCGGACCGTGATAGTCGCTGATCAGCGCCATGGAGGCGGGCATATAGAATGTCTCGCCCAGTCCCTCGGCCCCACGCACCACGATAAAATGCCAGACGCGGCTGCATTGCGCTGTCAGTCCCGTAATCAGGCTCCAGACGTAGAGCCCGCCCAGGATCACCCACTTGCGAGGAAACCGATCGCCGGTATGGCCGGCAAGGGGCGCAGCGAACGCATAGACCCACATGAACGCGGCCCCTATTAGGCCGAGTTCCGTGCTCGTGAAGTGGAACTGCTTCTTGAGCAGAGGAAAGACCGAGAATATCGCCTGGCGGTCGGCGTAGTTGAAAAAGCAGAGGAACCAGAGCATCGCGACAACCGCCCAGCGGTAGTTGGGGCTGGAGGAGCGCGATGCTTCCGCCGTTGACGGAGGGTGAGGGTCTTGAAGGTCAGTCGGGTTCATCGACCTCGTCGGGTGCTTACTCCTGGCCGGCAGGGCTTCCCACGCATTCGGCCGGTGACATAACTATTCCTCCCGACTGGCGCCTTCATTGTGTCCGATTCATCGACAGATGCCAGCTCCGCCTGTATAGTTAGCCAGCGGCCAGATCGACGTAAATCTATTTACGACTTGCACCACGACCGTTTCCGCTTCCGTCAAAGTGCTATCAAGCGACTGGTACGTGAGGTGCTTAACGCGCGGAGAGGAACTCACCTGCCTCGAGTAGATTGCGAGCGACCATGACCGAGCCTATCATTCCAAAGCATGGCGGATATCACCGACTCAAGAGTTTTCAGGTCGCACAACTGGCCTATGACGTCACGATTCGATTCTGCGACGCCCATATCGATCGACGGAGCCGAACCCATGACCAGACGGTGCAGGCTGCTCGCAGCGGAGTACAGAACATCGCGGAAGGAAGCCAGGCATCGAGCACCTCCAGGAAGATGGAGATGAAGCTGACAAACGTGGCCAGGGCCAGCCTGGAGAAGTTGAAGCTAGACTACGAGGACTATCTACGCCATCGCGGACTTCCTCTATGGGAACGAAGTGACCCGCGCCGGATCGACCTGATTACGCGGCGACCGGCCTCCGTGAAGGACGTGGGCGAATGGTCCAGGGCGGTAAGGCGCGGGAATAGTGGGGATGATGAACCGAGTGGATAGAATGGACCCGGTGGACAGGACGATTCTGGTGAACCGTCCACTCAGTCCACGAGGTCCACTGAGTCCACCGCTCTACCTGCTGCCAGCTTTGCCGAAATCTCAGCCAACGGCGGCTTTACCGAGCGCCTATATGCGCAGCGACGCATTCGCCGGGAGCCGCATAACTGATATGCGAGCCCTGGCCGATATCAGAGTCTCATCTCGCAGCATCGCAAACCTCCGGCAGATTCGTCCGTCTGGAACCGGGTTTGCTGCCTGCACGTTT
This sequence comes from Chthonomonadales bacterium, assembly GCA_038211235.1. GTDB lineage: Bacteria > Armatimonadota > Chthonomonadetes > Chthonomonadales > Chthonomonadaceae > DATGJU01. Next base: position 3,245 of record JBBQVV010000361.1, read on the forward strand.
CACTTCGTCCAGAGCCTACGAATAGTCTGACTCTTCTCTAGGCTGCAGTTTCATACGATTGCACCCCAGCTCGCGCATCAGCGCCCCGCGCCAGGGATGATGAACAGGGTGATGCTCTGCGCGGGAACGGATGCCTGCAGCCGCCTGGAGCGAACGGCAACGTCGGCGATTCGAGTTATTCTGTTGGATGCGGTCAATTGCCACGCCTGCGCGGCGGCGCCGGGAGCGAAGTTGCTGAGGTCGATCGCGGTAAGAGACGGGCCAGACATCTGCTTGTTGATGACCATCACCGTAAGCGCGCCGCCCGCCCGCCGAACGGCGGCGAAGGCGGACAGTCTGTCGCAGTCGACCGTGTCGGCGCGAACGCTCGTATCCCCAAAATCGGAACCCTTGCCGTCATAGTTCCGGTAGAGCTTGATCGCGTTGTAGGTCGGCGTGTTCGATGCGGGCGTCGTCCAGCGGTTACCTACGTCGAGCCCTTCCCTGCCGAAGATGCCAAGAATGTCGGCCTGCGCAGTCGCGCCGTTGATGTGGCCCTCCGCGCCCCAGTTGTACTCGGTAATGCCGATCCTTGTGCCGGGATAGTTCTCGTCGACCCAGGATCGAAGGCGCGGGATGAGGCGAACTTTGTCGTTGATCCAGCTCTCGTCCTTGTAACCCGGGTCCCAGAGGGAGCGTGTCGAACGGTTGCGGCGGTCCTGCATTTCCGGTGATACATCGTTATTGAACTCGCCGCCCTGCGGATAGTAGTGAGCGGTGAAGATGTCGACCAGGCGCTTGCCGGAGCCGGCATTGTTCCGGCGAAACTGGTCCAGCAGCCACGGCATGAAGTCGCGTCCGCCGAGGATGCCGGTGCGCTCAGGCAGATTGGCCCAGCCGTGGGCGCCGCCGTACCAGTGGTCGAACGGACTGTAGATATAGCCTGTCCAGCCCCACTCTTCAGGCGCCACGACGAGCGCACCGGGATCGACCGACTTGATCGCGGCAGCGTAGCTCAGGATCCGGTCTCGCAGGGCGGCTGCCTTGATGCCGACAGGCTGAACGTCTCGGTGGGTTCCGTGCCAGATGCCGGGCTCGTTATCCAGAATGTAGGTCCGGAGCCCGCCGGTCGCCGCAGTTCCATGGCGTCGCACGAGATGCCTTATCCACTCCTGCTCGAAAGCTACGCTATTGCGAACGTTGGCCTCTGTAGGATCGTTTCCGCTGATCTGCTTACCGTCCTGACGGACACCATTTCCTGCATCCGCCAGGTAAGGGTCCGTCTTCTGCTGCGGCCCATAGCGCTTGACGGAAAAGCTCGCGAGCTTCTCCCGGCGCGTGCCGACCGTGGCCACCCAATCGAGCATGGGAATCGTCAGCATCGGCTCCGCGCCGCCCTCGCGCGTCTTCGTGATAAATGTGTCCGCACGCTCTCCGGGCGTCGCGCTCGCATCCGGGATGCTTTCGAAATACCAGTCGTTAGCCCGGTTGTCGGCGTTCTGTTTCCAGTTATAGCGACTGGTGCTGTTTCCTCCCATGCGGTTGGTCGGGGCGCGCAGGTCTTTCAACTGGTCTGGAGTGGCATAGGCCAGCCCGTAGATGCGCGGATCGATCTCGTGACGGTTCGCAGCGGCATCGACGGTTATGGTAACGGAGTCGCTTTGTTCTGTGGTTGTGGTGGTCTGAGCCCGCGACCAGAACGCGCAACCTGCGGCCAGCAGGGCCACAGTCCCGGACACAGCGGCGATTCGCCTGCGTATTGACATGAAATGAGACTCCTCTATCGCTGTGTCGCCCGACAGGTTCCAGTGCGATCGCGACGGATGATGCCTGCGTCACGCGGCGCGTCGCACGTTGTTCAGAGCCGCCAGCTCCGCCTCGGAGAGCGTAAGCTGCGACGCTCGTTCGTACACGGCACGCCGTGGACCCACTAACTCTGGGAGCCCGATCATGGTGACAACCGGAAATGGGCGGCTGAGAATCCAGGTCAGTCCGATCTCGCGCGGCGTCACATCTCGCTCGGCGGCGAGGAGCCGCACGCGCTGCACCAACGCGCTATTCGCACTCGGATCCCACCGATCGACCCAGTGTGGCCGCAATCCAGCGAAAGGATCCTCGTCGCCAAACAGGCACTCGCCCAAACAGATGTCGCTGGCATGGGCAAGAACGGCCAGGCCGAGATCGAGAACGACCTGGCGAATAGAGTCGTCAAACGGCAGGTACTCTGGCCATAATGGCGCGGTCGCAACCGGCAGCGCCAACTCCGTGGTGAGGAGCGCTGAGATGCCGGGCATGCCAAGCGCTCTTGCGTGCGCGTGCGCTGCCCGGATGCGGTCCGGCATCCAGTTCCGCACGCCGACTCCCCGCACGTGTCCGATCGCCATCTCGTCGCGGAGCGCCTCGATCACGCTCTCGAACGGCCTGCTAGGATGGTCGTCGAGATAAACGAGATCAAGGTAGTCGGCGCCAAGAAGCTGCAAGTCGGCAATGACGTCCTCGCGCACCGCCTCCGGCGCGAACCGATAGATCGGCTTTTTTTCGACTTCGTCCCACGAATCGTGGCAGATCTGGGTGCATATAAAGAACTCGGCGCGAACGCCTCGGGATCTCAGCCACTCTCCCACCACGCGTCGGCTGTGCTCCTCGCCGCCCTCTCCATGAAGGTGGATGGCGTTGCCGCCAAGCGACCGGTAGGCGTCGAGGCCCGCCTCGTGCGTATCCGGCTGCGCGGACGACGGCGCCGCCATCAGGTTACTCAGGCTCCGTCCGAGCGACGGTAATTCGACACGTCTTATCGGCATGGCGTAACTCCAACCTGACAGTATTACTATCGAGCGGAGCGCCGGTTGTACGGGCTGCGACCGGTTATCTGGCAATCACTCATCGTCCGCTAGTGGGGGCTCGACGATGTGGCCACCGAGACCGGTAAGCTCGAACGCCTCAATTCCCTGCTGGCCGAGCATGATGGACAACTGGCCACCATGGTGCAGGTCATGCGCAAGGATGCGAAAAATGGTCCATTGGCGTGACACGGCATAGGTCGCATCACGAAACTTGTGCCGGTAGCTCTCGGCGAGATCCTCTACGGTCCACTGGTGAAGCGTCGCATCGATCATCTGCCACGTGGCATCGAGCCAGTGTACGAGCTCTGCTGCACTCGCGGCAATCGGAATCGCCTCTTCGATGATGTGCCGGTTCCCATCTCCATCGGTAACCCAGTCGTTGATCGTCGCGACGAGATTCGCGCTCTTCGGAGCGTTCATCCGCATGAACCACTGCAGCCGTCCGATTGCGATATGGCGGACCAGCTCGCCGACGGAGCGCTGGGCCGCGCAAGGGCGCCACGTAAGCTGTTCGGCCGCCAGCGGCTCTACCGCATGCACGATACTCGTGTTGTATCCGTTCCATCCATCGAACGGAGTTGCAAGGAAGCATGAGTCCATGTGGATTGCAACCTACCGCATGCCAGCCTGCCCGTATGGGTCTGCCTTCTGCCATCCTGCTCGTATCCGTCTACCGTCATCATTGTACCCAAAGCAAAATGCTGGATTGGCCCCGGAGCAGGCCGCGGTCCTTTGCTGCACGCGGAAGCACTCCCAGGAATCCGCAATGATCTCACGAACAATATAAGAAACCAATCCTCTTAGCTACTCTGCAAACTGCTGCTGACGACCGAGCTTGACAAACGTACAATATCACAGTGGAAGTTGATGCTAAGCGGTTGCTCCACGTCAAGCTGCGCACGACAGAATGAATTCTTTGTTGCCGCGCATAAGCGTTGGGCTACGAATACCGACGCTGCCGGCGACGACGTAAACTTCTGCGCTCGGGGGCCGTCGGCCAAGTGCCCCTCCGAGGCACGAAACCCAGCGCTGTCCGCGTTAGCTCAACGCTTATGCGCGCTAACAATTCATTTCTTTCGCTGTATGACCTTCGGCCGGGTGTCTCATTCGAGCCGGATGGCCTCTGGACACAAACCGTCCACATACTGACGGCTGGTACTCAGTCATTTTGAGGGTTTTGTCGCGAGTCACATACAATAGATCTGATGCTCAAGGGGGAGTAAATGGAGATCACAATGGATCGAGGCAGTGCTTTCATTCGCCGGATGGGAATTGCGGCGGCGATCATCGGCGGCTCAATAGCGTTAACGACTGGACTCTCTTCACAGGCTCATGCGGCTGCCAACATCGTCGAGAGCACACCGCTCACGCTGAACAGCTACATCGTTGTTTCCGGCGGGCAGGTGACAGCCAACGTCACTTTCAAGAATACCGGCAACGCGAGCATCATGATTGCGGCCATCGGCGTCGGCGCACGAACTCCAAGTGGCGGCAACGGCGACTTCGGCTGGAACTGGACCCAGTTCAGCTTTGCGCCGGGCCAGACCGTTCCAATTCAGAAGAGCCGCACGTTCACATC
>JBBQVV010000362.1:0-7606 GCA_038211235.1 Chthonomonadales bacterium
CATCGTCCACCACAACGATCTCGAACGGGCCTCCACGATCATCAAAGTATGACAACATGCGCTTTAGCGTCGCGCCGAGCCGCTTCTCCTCGTTATACGCCGGCACGACGATGGTTAGCATCGTTCGGAGGTCGATAGAGAGATCTGAACGGCTGATTGCGGGATCCTCCCCACTCTGGCGGTGTTGACTCAATGGGCTACTCCGATGGGCGCGCCGATCCGCTCCAGAAAACGTGCAATGGGTGCGCAGCCGCCGACATTGACACGGCGATTGCGCGAGCTACGATAGGCAACCCATACCCTTCATTATAACTTGGCGAATTGCCGTTGTCAATGTGGCGGAAGTCGGAGCCGTGCCGGGCCTTGACAGTTAGCGCGGCCGCGGGAAAGTGTGTATTCGCCTGTCTACAGCCTGTTGCTCATCCTATTCTTTGATATGTGAACAAAAAATGACTTAAATTCGATAGAAAGCACTTGACAAGCCGTTGCGGTAAGGTGTAAAGTAGACGTCAGTGCGTAGAAAGGTTACGAAGGGAGGGTTCCATCCATGACCCGAGGACTTACCGATAAACAGGAGCGGATCCTGACGTTCATTGTCGACTATGTAAATGATCAGGGCTATCCCCCCAGCATCCGCGAGATCGGCAATCACTTCAACATCTCAAGTCTGCGCGGCGTCACGGTACATCTCGACGCTCTCGAGCGCAAAGGATATATCAAGAGGGCGAATACGGCGCGCGCCATTACGGTAATTGGAAAGACGGGGTCGACAGCGCCCAATCGGAACGTATCCATGGTGCCGCTTGTCGGGACGATCGCTGCAGGCGTGCCGATAACGGCACATGAGAACATCGAGTCCCTTGTGCCCGTACCGCAGGAGATGATTCACAACGTCAAGTCCGCATTTGCCTTGCGAGTACGTGGCGATTCGATGATCAACGCCCACATCATGGAGGGCGATCTCGTTGTGATCAAAGAGCAGGTCACCGCCGAAAATGGCGATCTAGTGGCGTTTCTGCTCGGCGATGAAGCGACGGTGAAACGGATCGAGTTTACGAATGACGGTGTTCGACTCAAAGCCGAGAATCCCGCTTATTCTCCGATCGAGGTCCGGCGAGAGGACAGTCGCATTATGGGCAAGGTAATCGGTCTCGTACGGAGTTACGACGGGAACGTAAGATTCTGATCCGGTAAGCGCACCTCGTCCGGGCGGGAGGATTCCTCCAAATGCATGCGTACCAGCCCACACCGTTGTGCTTCCAACAGGAGCACAACGGTGTGGGCTGAGCTTTTCGCGGTCCTACTTGCGAATACCGATCACAATTGCGCCCAGGTCGCGATCGCGCGTCCTGTAGTTCAGCACTAGCGGGACCGGTCGATTCGACACTGTAACTCTTGGATCGATCGGCGGATCGATATTCGTTGACGAGGGCAGCGTACAGACTAGCGTATACTCTCCTTCGGTCAGATCGGTAATCGCGAAATGTCCCGATTGGTCTGTTACCGTCGCGCCACTGATCCAGCGCAGCGCAAACGGCCTGGTATGAAACGGCGGGAACGTGCCTGTATGCCTATCCGATACGAGCTCTTCCCGCGCACGCAGCACTGTCGGCTCCATGTCGATCGGAAGGCCGTTCAGCCTGCGCGGAACCACGCCCACTTGCACGCCGGCGAGAGGTTGTCCGTTTAGAACCAGGCTGCCGGATATCCTGCCGAAATGGAAGAGAGGCTTCTCGTGCTGCACGCGCGCCAGCAGCGATTTGGGCATGTCGGCACGGCGGAACCAGGCGAGCGCCTTCTGCGTCTCCCCGAATCGCTCATAGAGCTGGCCCATCAGGCGCCGGCTCTCGCGCGTCGGGTGCGCGAATTTGCGATCATCGGCCCACCTGTCCAATATTGCGAGGTTGGCGGGTGCGGCCGAGCACGTAAACAGCATCGCGCGCATCGTGAGTCCGGTTTGCCCCAGATGAGGACACCGCTCCATGTCGGTCATGCAGGCGTCCAGGGCTCCGGCAACATCGAAATGGACCGTCGAGACGTTGAAGAGGTGCTTGATGGCGACCCATGACAGCGACGACTCAAAGTTCCGACCCACCAGAAAACCCCGAACCGGCCCGGCGGACTCAAGGCTAGCGGTGAGTCCATCCTCCGTGAAGCCCTCCTGCGTCGCGTTATAGACGCGGTCCGGTAAGATCATGAGCAGCGGCCGGGCACGCTGTGACGGTTGGTTTCCGATGGACAATTTGATCTGTTTCGCAAGGAGCTGACCCGCATAGACGCCATCGGGTACGCCATAGGCGCCCCGGTCCGGCTCGTACGGCGAAGCCGTCGTCAAGACCGCGGGCAACCAGTCGTGTTGGCCGGCAGCTGCCCGAACCCCCAATCCGGCCTGGCACCAGGCCGCCAACAGAAACAGTGGCGCGGCGCACGCAGCCACGATCGCCCGCCAGGCGAGCGACCTTCCCGCAGCGCAAGCCGCATAAAGGACCAGTCCAGCCGCAGACCAGATCGCGGTCGACGTGGTCATAGATGGAATAGAAACCCGTTCAAAATAGTCCTGGTTGAACGTTCCCATCGTGTGGTAATAGCGCAGCACGAGTGGGGAAACTGAAGGCGAGCCGAAGGCAGCAAGCGTCGCGACGAAGGCGACGTAGAGCCCTGCCGCAAGGAGCAGGCTGCGCCGAGGCGCGACTGAAGCAGGCGGAATTGACTCGCCTACGCCCATCTCCACCGCCTCGCGTGGACCTGCATCCGATTTACCCACCGTGCCACGGGCGGCCACTCGCTGCCGCAACGCAGCATATCCCTGGGGAAGGATCAGCAGGAAAGCGCCACCCAGCGCCGCGAGCAGAAGCGCGGTAATGATGTACAGCGCCGCGCCCCGCAGGTCGCGAAGCGTCCAGAGGCTCTGTATGATGTGTAGGTTCCAATCCAGCTTGCGCGGGACGGGCAGCAGATCCGACACCTCCTGATAGGAGAGCGATGAATCGGAGTTTACGATATGCTTTAGCGCGACCGTGGCAAGCTTGTGCGCGCCGAATAGAAAACCCACTATGCCGAAGGCAATCGCAGCTAGCGATGCGCCGAATAGAGATCTTCGATTCTTGGCGGGGGTCGTAATCCGTGAGGAGGTCAAAGAAGATCGTACTCCTCGCTATATCGCCGCTCGATTGCCTCGAGCCACGCAGCGTATTGGAGCTGGTATGCGATTTCCGGCGCGAGATCAAGCTTTGCTAGAAGTGGCCGCGCCAGGCGTTCCGCAAGCGATGCCTGAACACCGAACTGCCAGGTCGAACGCCGTTCGACAAACCTGCGGACCGCGCGGTATTCGGCAGGTGTTATCCGATCGAGATGCTTGAGCTGCGACATGAACTCCAACGCAAGCGGCGCCGTTCCCGCGGCGGTGCGCGTGGTTGTAAAGGGCGAGCCTCCGGCTTCTACAATCACGAGCGTCCCGGCTGCCCAGTCGCCAAGCCGCTTGTATTGAGGGCTGAGGAAGATGCTGAGCAAGCCGGGCAGTCCATATAGTATTAGGAGCGGGTCGATGGGAAGTATGCCAAGGTCCAGGAAGCGCAGTACGTTGCGCGTTGCGCTCGCTGTAAGGTTGATCGGATAGCCGCCGTCGCGGATCACGCGGAGACCGAGGAGCCGCTTTCCCGGGGTACGCCCTCCCCAGAGAAGCTCGAACACACTTGCGTACGCAAACAGGATCATGTATCCGACGACGATTCCGGTTGCGGAGATAAAGTCTCCCAGACTCAGACCGCCGAATTGAAAGCCCGCCGCGGCAACTCGAAATAACCAGCTTCCGGCCAACCAAAGAACGATCTGAATCACCAGATCGATGATGAACGCAAGGAATCGAGATGCGATCCCCGCGAGTTGATATGTGACCGGTATATTCTCCGGCGTAACAATCGTTACGGTTCTGGCCATGGGCCTTCGCGCTATGCTCCCGAACGTCCGTCCGTCTTAGCAACGCCATCGGCCGCTGCGTGACTGCGACGCAGCCCCATCGGCTCACCGGAGTCCTCGACGTGAACCCTGGACTGGACCGTCGCTCCCGGCGTCGTGGCGACATTGTGCCAGGAGCGGCCGTCACGCGACAGGAGCGCGTCCGCCGACGCCGGGCCCCAGGTTCCGGCCCCGTAGTTCGGAAACGGTTGGAATGGTTTGGTCGCCTTCCAGATATCCAGAAGCGGCGCGATAACGTTCCATGCGGTCTCAACCGCGTCCGCCCGGTTGAACAGGGTAGGATCTCCCTCCATTGCGTCGAGCAGCAGTGTTTCATACGCGGTCGATGGCTGCACGTTGAAGGCATCCGCGTAGCTAAAATTCATCTGCACCTGGCGAATGTGCATCTCCGGACCAGGCACCTTGGCGCCAAACCGCAGTGCGATGCCTTCGTCGGGCTGGATCCGCATCACGATGATATTGGGGTCCATCTGATCTTCTGGAGTTAGATGAAAGAACAGGTGCGGTACGCGCTTGAACTGAATGACTATCTCGGTTACCTTGTGCGGCAGCCGTTTGCCCGAGCGCAGGTAGAACGGAACGTCCGCCCAGCGCCAGTTGTCCACGAAGAGCTTCAACGCGACAAACGACTCGGTGTTCGAATGCGGATCGACGCCCTCCTCTTGCCGATAGCCCGGCACGTTTTCGCCGTCGAGAACACCCGGGCCGTACTGTCCCCGCACCGCGGTCTCGGCCAGAGCCTCTGGATTGATTGGGACAATGGACTTCATTACGTCCGCCTTGCGGTCGCGGACGCTGGTTCCGCCGTAGCGTACCGGCGGGTCCATTGCAACGATCGAGAGCAGTTGAAGCAGGTGATTCTGAAACATGTCCCGTAGGCAGCCAGCCTCTTCATAGTACTTTCCGCGATGTTCGACGCCAAGCGTTTCGGCCGCCGTGATCTGCACGTGGTCGACATAGCGCCTGTTCCAGATCGGATCGATGATTGAGTTGGCGAAGCGAAACGCCATGATGTTCTGAACGGTCTCTTTACCCAGATAGTGATCGATGCGGTAGACCTGCTCCTCCTGGAATACTTTGTGAACCGCTTCGTTCAGCGCGATCGCACTTTCGAGATCGTGACCAAACGGCTTTTCGATGATGATCCGCGACCAGCCCTCACCCTGTTTTGCCGTGTGCGTGACTAGCTCGTGGGAGCCGAGACGTTCGACGATATCGGCGTAGAAGCTTGGAGGTGTCGCGAGATAGAAGAGGCGGTTCTTGGAGTCCGTCGATTCGTCGCCGAGCTGCGCAAGGCGCTCCTTTAGCTTCTCATAGCCGTCAGGCGACAGGAAGTCCGCCGTGATGTAGTACATGTCTTTCGCGAAGGCGTCCCATACCTTAGGGTTGAATGTGTCCGCTTCCGAGCAGCCCTGCACCGCGGCTCGCATCGCCGTACGGAATGCCCCATCATCCATGGGAGTCACGGCAAATCCAATGATTTTGAAGTCTGGCGGGAGCATTGAGGAGCATGCGAGGTTATAGAGCGCCGGAATCAGCTTGCGATGGGTCAGGTCTCCGGATGCTCCAAAGATAATGAAAGTGGCAGGCTCGATAAGCTGCGCACGCGCAGCGCTTCCTTGCGATAGGTAGCTCGGTGCGGCGTGAGTCTCGGTCGTCTGCTTGTCTCCGGCATGGCTGGTCATGGAAAGTGATCGACTCCCGCGAGCGGTGTAACTGTGTAACTAAGTAACTAACTGCCGACGTCCACGGCCCGTCCGGCGAAAAGCGCGCGCCGGAATGCCCTGCAGGAAGCCTGCGTTCTATTCTACGAATATGCCCTGGTTCCTCTTTCATGCGAAGAGACTCTTTTGACAATCAAACGGCAATTTGATATACTAAATTGCGTTTTGTTACCTTGCGAACCATCTTACCAGCGTCGGGAGTTTGGAGCATTCGCGTGCCAAAATGGGTTAGAACGACAGTACTCATCGTCTTTCCGGCGATCCTCGCGTGCTGTGCCGTCGCACTCGAGAACTCACTGCGCAGTTGGGCGAAGGGCCGTGCGGCTGCGTTGCCATTGATTATGCTGCTCATCGGCACGTCTCTCCTCAATCCGCGGATCCGAAATCAGATCTTTGCTGTATTGAGCTACGGTGTCGCGTTCCTTGCGATCCGTGACACACTGGTGGTTCGAGATTGGCGAGTGCCTATTCCCATCGACCATGACGTCGCGGAGGCGATCATACTTTGCACGCTCCTGTTAGTCGCCGTTCTGTCTGGAGTCGCAGCTGTCGCCGAAGCCCTTACGCCGGGCACGGTGTGGGCAAGGCGGTGCTACTTTGCCGCAGCCTCACTCTACTGCTCGGGGCTCGGCGTCAGCTATTATGGCGAGCACGGGACCTGGCAGGCGATCGTTCTGTGCGTCACGGGAATTACGGCATTTTTCGGCTGTCTGTTTGCTCCTCGGCTCATTGCGTCGGAGGAGGTTGAGCCTGCCGAAGACGAGATCAGTGATGAGACAGAGCAACGCCGGCGCGATGACGGGCATGTACAGGCGATCCGCAGCAAGGAGTGGCAGGATCCTGCGACTCCTCTTCAGGACGCCGGAAATGTTTCGCGAATCTCTTGACGGACGGACGCAAATCTGCTAAGATGATGTGATATAAGAAAGGCGCGCGACCAACATTTCTCGCCTCGATTTGGCCCCTGGTTGTCCCCTCCCCCCAAGGCGCGTGACAGCATGACTTGGCATGGATCTCAGTAACCGACAGGGCAGACGCGAACAGGGACAACGTATTCAGACCGCTGTTGAGCGAGCTGGGCTCTCAATTGAAGAGCTTGCAAATCGGATAGGTTGTTCACGGGCGCTGATTTACCAATACCTCTCAGGAACTACCCTGGCACAACCCGATCGGCTTCAGCAGATCGCGGCGCTTTGCGGTGTCTCCCTGGCCTATTTCTACAGTGACAGTGAAGAGCCGACCGCGGACGTCGAGAAGGCCGCCGGCGCGGACCTCTCTCAGGATGTCACGCAGCGTCTCGCGGACGGTCTCAGATCGCTTCACGAGCTCGCCGACGCACAGGCAGGACCTCCCGACTACCGCGGTTTGATATCCACCTGCGAACGGATCCTCTCCATCGCCGCCCAGCTCGCCAACCGGCCGGCCCAAACGCGGGCGCAACTGCGTCTGGGCAATGCGCTGCTCTGCCTCGCCGAATTCCCGCGCGCCGCCGACGCGCTGGCCCGCGCGATTTCACTCGCTGTCGATAACGCCGACACCTCCTCCGAATCGGCGGCCAGGCAAAGCCTCGGCAACGCACTTCTCCAGATGGGGCGTACGGAAGAGGCAAGAGAGCAGTTTTCACGAATTGCAGCCGGACCGAACTTCACGGGCCGGTGGCAAGGCACCCTTTCACTTGGAAGCGTTCACGAGCTGCGCGGTGAATACCAGCGCGCCATGCAGCGGTTCGACGAGGCCGCGGCCATTCTCGAAGAGGGAGAGGCGCGGGGAGAGACGAGCCCCGATGAGCTCGCCGTCGGCCATGTCTACGTCAATACAAATCGTCGCAATGTCTATATGGACGGCGGAGATTTCGCGGGGGCTCGCCCGCTTGCGGAGCGGGGCCTCTCCGACGCCGAGAGCATGGG
>JBBQVV010000363.1:0-7487 GCA_038211235.1 Chthonomonadales bacterium
CTCGAGGATATGGGCTTAGCGAGCAGATAATCGGGAGCGCCATCGAAGAGGGGACGATCCGGAGAGGCGAGTTCTACCTGACCACCAAAATCGGCCCAAACACCAGCGGCGACGAGTTCCGGAAGGCGCTCGACGATAGCATGGCCCGAATGCATGTCGATTTCGTCGACAATCTCGACATCCATGGCATCAACACGGATGAGCTGCTCCTGACTTCGCTCGCTCCAGGAGCCTGCATGGACGCCGCGGAAAAGGCGGTGGAGGAGGGGCTCGTAGGCCATATCGGATTCTCGACCCACGGGCCCCTGAGCGTCATCCTGGACGCGATCGGAACCGACCGTTTTCAGTCCATCAATCTGCACTACTACTACATCAATACCCGGAACCGACCGGCGGTGGAGCTGGCCAGGCGCAAGGATATGGGCGTCTTCATCATATCGCCGACGGACAAGGGCGGTCAGCTCTTCAATCCGTCCGCCAGGCTGGCCGAACTGTGCCGGCCATGGACGCCCATACAGATGAATCAGCGGTGGCTGTTGGCGCAGCCGGAGGTGCACACGCTGTCGCTCGGGTGTGAGCGCCCGGAGGAGTTCGAAGCACACCTTCAGATGGCGAACTGCGAGCACGGACCACTGGCGCCGGAGGAGCAGGCGGTATTCGATCGGCTGGCATCGGCCGTCGCCTCTATCGGCGAGACCTACTGCAACTTCTGTCACGAGTGCCTCCCCTGCCCGGAAGACGTGCACATTCCTGAGATCCTGCGGCTGCGCAATCTCGATCGCGCCTTCGACATGCGCGAATTCGGCAAGTACCGGTACAAGATGTTCGCTCACAAAGATCCTCAGACCGGCGAGCGCGTGGGCGGCGCGAACCACTGGTTTCCCGGTACGGACGGCGCATTCTGCACGGACTGCGGTGACTGTCTCCCGCGCTGCCCGCTGCAGCTTTCAATACCGGCCCTGCTGCGTGAAACCCACGAAGCCCTTTCCGGCGAAGTCGGCAAGCGGCTCTGGAAAGACTGAGAGCCGGAAAAGGGGGCCCCATGAATCCCATTGTACAGATCTCGCTCGACTTGACGAGCAAGGAAGAGGCGCTGGAGACCGCGGCCCTCGCCATGCGCGCGGGCGTCGATTGGCTGGAGGCGGGGACGCCGCTTATTCTTGCCGAGGGACTCCACGGCGTCCGGGCCCTGCGAGAGGCCTTTCCCGGAGTGCCCATCGTCGCGGATCTCAAGACCATGGACGGCGGTTATCTCGAAGCCGAGATGATGGCCAAGGCCGGAGCCACTCACGTGGTCGTCATGGCGCGCGCCCACCCTGCGACCATCAAACAGGTAGTCAAGGCTGGAAAAGACTTCGGAGTCAGGGTGATGGGAGATAATCTGGGGTGTCCCGATATGGCGGAGGGAGCGCGGTTTCTCGAAGACCTTGGCTGCGACTACGTGATCCACCACATCGGCTTCGATGAGAGGCGGGACCCGGACGTCCAGCACGAGCACGGAGGCCGCATGCCGAGCCCGCTGGACAAGCTGGCGGAAGTCGTCAAGGCGGTTTCGATTCCCGTCCAGGCCGTCGGAGGTCTGAGCATCGAGCAGGCCATCGCCTGCCCACGTTACGGCGCGCCTCTCGTCGTGCTCGGCGCTCCTCTCACCGTCGATGCCGACGCGTTCAAGACGGCCGGCGGCGACCTCGAAACTATCCTGCGCGAGATCTGCCGGAGAATTCGAATCCAATAGCGCGTGCAGGTACAGGAAATTGCTCGGAGTGCATAGAACAAGAGTGAAACTCTCCCCGTCGGACAGGGTGGCCCACTCGCTCGACTCACCTGCTCGATCGAAGGATTCTGTTCATGTCTGTGCAGCGGAAGCAAGGCCGGCCTCCAGGCCCTCGCCGCCGATTTCGCCTCCTGCCGGCACGGGGCGAGTCCGTGACTCTGCTCGGCATGCTTCTGTGTATCTGCAGCCTGTTTCTTTTCTGGCCGGTGCCCTTAAACGGGTATCCTGTTGCCCCTGCTTTGGTCATCAATCTGACTCGCACGGGAGGCGCGATCGACGCGGTGCGCTGGCCGGTGATGGCCGCGGCAATTCTGTGCGGCCTGCTGTTGGTGTACTCGGCGCCATCGTCTGCCCGCGCGCCGCTCACGTTTGTTCAGGCGCTATGCGGCTTGATCTGCTTGATAATCGCGCTTTTGCACTTCGCCATCCAGCCCGGACCACTGGTCGACCTGTTAGGCGGCTCACTGCTTACCGCGGGCTCGGTGGATCGTGCGGCGCGGCAATCCGGAGGCGAGCGTTGAGCAGCGCGCGCCGTAGCTTCGCCGCTTCCAGGGCGAGCGCGATGCAGCAAAGTGCGGTGGCCCGCATGCAGCGATCGGGCCAGGCTCGATGCTCTTTGAGCGGCCGGGCGACTATCACGTTGCGCCGATTAGATCGGGGGTGTTTCTAATGAAAGCAGTGATCATGGCAGGCGGTGAGGGAACGCGATTGCGCCCGCTTACGTCGCATCGGCCCAAACCGTTGACGCCTGCGCTGAATCTGCCCATTATGGAGCATATCGTTCTCCTGCTCAAGCAGCATGGCATTATCGACATCGTCGTGACACTGCACTATCTGGCGGACGAGATCGAAGGCTATTTCGGCGACGGCTCCGAGTGGGGCGTCAGCATGGTCTATTCCGTCGAGGACACGCCGCTTGGAACGGCGGGGAGCGTGAAGCAGGCCGAAGAGCATCTGCGAGACGACACGTTCCTGATCATCAGCGGTGATGCACTCACCGACCTCGACCTCGATCGCGCCATCAAATTTCACGAGGCGAAGAAGAGCGTGGCCACGATCGTCCTGGCGCACGTCCACAATCCGCTGGAGTTCGGCGTCGTCATCACGGACGATGACGGACGAATTCGACGATTCCTGGAAAAGCCGTCCTGGGGCGAGGTTTTCTCGGATACCGTCAACACGGGCATGTACATTCTCGACCCCTCCATTTTCGACTTCATGGAGCTGGGCAAAAGCTACGATTGGAGCCAGCATATCTTTCCGCAGCTGCTCGCGGAAAACAAGCCGATGTTCGGGTACGTCCTCGATGGCGACTACTGGTGCGATGTGGGCAGTCTGCAGCAGTACCGAGAAGCCCAGTACACCGTGCTCGACGGCAAGACTCGCGTGCGTATTGGAGCGTCTGCTGGCGAGCGGCGGGCGGCAGAAGTCTGGACGGGCGAGGGCTGCGATATCGATCCCGCCGCGCGGATCATTCCGCCGGTGGTAATCGGGCACAACGTCACCATCAAAGCGGGCGCGGAGGTCGGCCCCTATTCGGTCATTGGCGACAATACGATCATCGAGGAGAACGCCGCCGTCCATCGGAGCATTCTCTGGGACAACGTCTATGTCGGCATTGAGTCCCGGCTGTCCGCATGTACGGTGTGCAGTCATGTTACGATTAAGCGCAACTGTGCGATCCAAGAAGGCGCGGTGATTGGCGACCGCTGCCGGATCGAAGACGACTCGACGGTGCGCACGCAGATCAAGCTGTGGCCGGATAAGATCATCGAGGCGGGCAGCACGGTCACGATGAGCCTGATCTGGGGCCAGAAGTGGGCCGGCACGCTCTTCCGCAAGCAGGGCGTCATGGGCATCGCCAATATCGAGCTGACTCCGGACTTTGCGTGCAAGCTGGGCGCCTCGTTCGGAGGGTACTTGAAGCGCGGCGCGACCGTTGTTACGAGTCGAGAATCCGGTCCGGTGGCGCGGATGCTCAAGCGCGCCATGCTCTCCGGTCTGCTCTCCGTCGGCGTCAACGTGTTGGACATGCGCTCGATGCCCCTGCCGATAACGAGGCACACCATACTCGGCTCGCAATCCGGGGGCGGCGTCCACATTCGGCTCGCGCCGGATAATCCGCGGCAGGCGCTCATCGAATTCTTCGACGCGCAGGGCGTCAACCTCTCCAAGAATGCGGAGCGCAAGGTAGAGACCATCTTCTTCCGCGAGGATTTCCGGCGAGTCGACGCCGAACAGGTCGGCGTTCTCGAGTTCGCGAGCCGCTCGATCGAGCAGTATTCGGAGGACTTCTACCATCACCTGAAGGTCGATCAAATCAAGACCCGCAGGATGAAGATCGTGGCCGACTTCGCGTTCGGCCGGCTGGCGCAGATGTATCCGACCATGCTTGGCCGTCTCGGTTGCGACCTGATCGCTCTAAACGCCTATCCGGATGTGAGCAAAACTCCGAAGACCAAGGGGCAGCGCGGTGCGCTTCTGCCCAATCTGGCGCAGATCGTTCAGACCCTTGGCGCGGACATCGGGGTTCTGTTCGAGGACGACGGAGAGCGGATGACTCTTCTGGATGAGAACGGCGGCGTGATCGAGGGAGAGGCCCTCCTTGCCGTGATGGCCGTGCTGGTCGCCCGAACCACGGAGCGCGCTCGCGTCGCCGTGCCCGTGACGGCGCCCTTGATGATTGAAGACCTGGTCGGACTTCATCACGGCATTGTCTACCGCACCAAGACCGACGTTCGCGACCTGATGGCGCTTTGCAGCGTCGATACCGAGAAGGCGGACCGGGCGGATTTCGCCGGAGACGACGGAGGCGGCTTTATCTTCTCCGACTTCCAGCCGTCGTTCGACGCAATGTTCGCGTTCGGCAAGCTGATGGAGCTGCTCGCCACGACCGATCTGAAGGTTTCCGAAATCTCGGCGCAGATGCCGAAGGCGCACGTGGCTCGCGCGACCGTTCGGTGTCCGTGGGAGGCAAAAGGCCGCATCATGCGGGTCCTAACAAAGGAGGCGGACTCCCTTCCGGTCGGCGATGGAACCCGCATCGAGTTGATCGACGGCATCAAGCTGATCCGAGGTCGCGAGTGGACGCTGGTTCTGCCGGATGCGTCCGAGCCATTTTTCCACGTTTATGCGGAGGCAGAGACTCCTGAGGCGGCAAACAGCCTCCTCTGCCACTACGTCGACAAGATTGAAACACTGCGCGGTTGATGTCGCCGAGCGCGCCCGGCACACAGCTGCAATAAGAAATGAGGTTAACCCGTGGTTCGTTGCGTTGTGGCTCTGTCGATCGCCGCCGGCTTTCTGTTTGCGGGCGCAAGCATTCGCGCGCAACAGCCTCCGTATCTCCATGCGCCAGCCATCAACGAGTATGCGGTCCACAATCCGAACGGAACGACCATCCTGCCGGACGGCCGCCTGTTGAAGCCGGTCGGCAAGCACTATCCGTTGGCGAGATGGCCCAACAGCCTGGCGATGACGCGAGACGGCAAGACCCTGTTTGTGGCGAGCGAAGGCGTCGGCCAGATCGTTTCCGGATGGCTCACGGGCACGCCGACGATCAAGGAGCTAGACCCCGTCGAAAACCAGCGGCGCAAGCGCAAGAGCAATGCGGGCGGAGCGGACTTCTCGCCCGATGGCAGCACGCTCTACTGGAGCAGCGGCGAGAGCGGCGAGCTGTTCGTATTCGATGTGGCCAGGAACGAACTGATCACGAGCATTCCCTTGAACGGGGAACTGAACGGCCACTCGTTCAGCGGAAGTTTCGCGATGGACGTTAAGGTCAGCGGCGACGGCACGTCCGTATACTGCGCCGACATTACCAACTTCCGCGTGATCGTGATTGACGCAGCCAAGAAGCGGGTGGTCGGTTCGGTCGGCGCGGGCCGGTATCCCTATGCGCTTGCGGTCGCCGGCAGCCGCGTCTATGTCGCCAACATCGGCATGTTCGAATACAGCGCAATTCCGGCGCCCGCCGGCCCCGAATACGACAAACGTGGCCTAACGTATCCCGCGTTCGCGGTTCCAAGCAAGGAGGCGCGCGATGGGACGCGGTTCGAGGGCCGCGACGTGCCGGGACTGGGCGATCCTAACGTACCGGAATCGTTCTCTGTTTGGGGAATCGACGCTTCGGATCCTGCACATCCCAGGACGATCGCGAGGATCAAGACGGGCCGTCTTGTCGGCGCCATGTCGGGCGGAATCGAGAGCGTAGGCGGCAGCGCGCCCAACTATCTCCTGCCGGTCGGCGACAATCTCTACGTCTGCAACAACAACAACGATTCCGTGGACGCGATATCGATTCGGCAGAATGCAGTGAAAGCGCGCTCCCGCATCATCCCTTCACGCCTGACGGTGAAACAACGCGGTCTCAGTCTGGCAGGCACGGCTGCCTCACCGGACGGCAAGCGACTCTACATCGCCGAGTCCGGTCTGAATGCAATCGCGGTGATGGACCTGCAGTCAGGAAAAATCCTGGGGCATATCCCAACCCCCTGGTATCCCTATCGCGTAGCAGCCTCTCCGGACGGCCATAAGCTGGCCTGCATCTCGTTCCGTGGATTTGGGAACGGGCCTAACGCCGGCAAGTCGATTCCTGACAGCCCGTTTCTTGGGATGAAGGGCGCGCTCACCATTCTGGACGTGCCCACCGACTCGGAACTGCCCGCACTCACGCAGACGGTTCTTGAGTGTACCGGCCTCGTAGATAAGAGCGGTGAGCGGGCCGCGCTCAGCTCGCCGGTGATTCCTTCCTTTCCCGGCAAGGTTTCCAATCAGATCAAGTACGTGGTTTTCATTACTAAGGAAAACCATACCTACGATACGATTTTCGATCATATTCCCGGCGCCAATGACGATCCGTCGCTACTTCGCTGGGGCTATCACCAGACGATTGCCAACCCTGGCGAGCCGACGCTCGAAAACGTGGCGGTCATGACGAACCACAACGCCCTCGCGAAGCAGTTCACCGTCAGCGATAACTTCTATATGGAGCCGGAGGCGTCCGGCGTCGGGCACCGGTGGCTCGTCGGCGTTCAGCCTAACAACTTCTGCCAGATGACCTACACGCTTGGATGGGACTTCAGCGCGACGAGCAGCGCTCCGGGCCGGCGGGCGTCGTTCGGTTCCAATGGCTCGATTGCGCCGGAGGACTATCCGGAAGCGGGATCGATGTGGGAGCATCTCGCGCGCCACGGAGTAAGCTTCCGCAACTACGGCGAGGGCTTTGAGTTCGCGGGAGTTGGAGAGGACGAACACGAGGGCCAGACCGGCGCGCGTGAAGTGATCAACATGCCGATGCCGAAAGCCCTATACGATAACACCTGCAGGACGTTTCCGATCTTCAACATGAACATTCCGGACGTGTTTCGTGCGGAGTGGTTTGCCCGGGACTTCACGAACCTGTTTATGGCGACTTCTTCAGGTTCTCCGCGGTCTTCCCGGTCAGGCCACACGGCACGAGCTGCGAAAGCGCGATCGCCAAAATCGACAATCGCAAATCGACAATCGCAAAAATCGATGCCTCGCTTCGTCAATATCGCGATCTGCAACGATCACGGCACCGAGCCGCATCCGAAGCAGGGTTATCCGTATCGCGCATCGTGGATGGCGGACAACGATCTCGCGCTGGGCAGGATTGTCGAGTTCCTTTCGCACACACCCTACTGGAAGAATATGGCGATCTTCGTCACGCAGGACGATTCGGGCGGCGAGC
>JBBQVV010000364.1:0-7442 GCA_038211235.1 Chthonomonadales bacterium
GATCGGCCTCAGCCGCACTTCGCCCGCGTGAACGATCGCCTCCTCCAGCGTCATGCCCGCGTGTTCGCCCTTCTGTGCCTGATCGAGCAGCAGGATGCCGTTCTTCACCACGATGCCGACGAGCATGACCGCGCCCATGAACGACGAGACGTTCAGGGGAGTCCGCGTCACCCAGAGGCCCAGGGTTACTCCGAATAGAGAGAGCGGCATCACGAGCAGGATGACGATCGGCGCCGTAAAGTCACCGAACTGGAACAGCATCACTCCGAAGACCAGCAGCGCGGCAAGGCCGAGCACGATCACCAGGCTGTGGAACGATTCAGCCTGACTCTGAAACTGCCCGCCGAGGGTGACGGTAACTCCGGCCGGCAGGATCGTCTTGCGCAGGACGGCCTCGATGTCCGGTTTGATGCTGCCCAGGTCGCGGTCCGCGATTCCGGCGTTGATGGAGACCATACGCCGCTGGTCCTCCCGGTTGACCTCCGTGGTGCCTGGGATGGGTTCGATCGAGGCGACCGCGGCAAGTGGAATGCCGGCGCCCCCGGGCGTGCGAATCGGGATTAGCGCCATCTGCCTCCTGTCGCCGCGAACGAGGCCGGGCAGTCGGACCCTGACTCCGGTCTGATGGTCGCCGGAGATGATCTGCGTAACCACGTCGCCATACATTGCCGCGTTCACTTGCGTCGCGACCGAATCCGTAGTCAGCCCCAGCCGACCAGCCCGAATTGGGTCCACTCGCGCGACCAACTCCGGCCCGGACTCGATGGCGGAAGTCTTGACGTCAACAACTCCCTTTATCTTGCCCAGCTTGTCCTTCAGGACGTCCGCGATCTGGTTGAGCTGGGCCTGATCTTCTCCGAACAGCTTGATGGCGATCGGAGAGGGATCCCCCGCAAGATCGCCGATAAGATCCTGCAGCACCTGATGAAACTCGATGTCGACTCCGGGTACCGAGGACTGAATGTCGTCCCGCAGCTTATCCATGACGGCATCGATGCCGCGCTTGCGGTTTCGCTTGAGCGTGATCGCAAAATCGCCGCGATTCGACTCCGTGATCGCGAAGCCCATTTCGGTGCCCGTCCTCCTGGAATAAGACGCGACTTCGGGAGTCTCTTTGAGGAACCCCTCCATCTGTCTTAGCAACCGATCGCTTTCGGCGAGGGTGGTTCCAGGGGGAGTCCAGTAGTCGAGTATGAACGCCCCCTCGTCCATCTCCGGCATGAACCCGGATCCGAGGTGCGTTCCAAGCAGCAGCGTCAACCCGATCACGACCGCCACGCCAATCGGCATGAGCCATCGATACCGGAGCGAGAGCCGGAGGACCCGACCATACAGCAGAAGGAATCGCTCGAATAGTCTGCCGTGCTCCCTCGCGCCAGGTCGAACGCGCAGAAACGCCGCGCAGAGGCTCGGACTTACGAGCAGCGCCAGCACGAGCGACACCATCAGGGCGATCGCAAGCGTGACGGCAAGCGCCGTGAAGAACGCGCCGACGACGCCGGACAGCAGCATCAAGGGGAGAAAGACGACCACCGTCGTAAGCGTCGACGAGATCATCGGAGCGGCAATCTCCTGGGCGGCGTTCAGCACCGCTTGCTCGGGCGATTCACCGTGGGACAGATGGCGGAACACGTTCTCCACCACGACGATCGCATCGTCAATGACGAGGCCGATCCCGACCGCCAGCGCGCCAAGTGTCATAAGATTGAGACTGAGACCGGACAGGCGCATCAGGAGGAACGTGATCAGCACAGTGGCGGGAATGATGACCGCGGTGACGGCCGTCGCGCGCAGGTTGCCTAGAAACAGGAGCAGGATGACGACGGCCAGTACGGCTCCAATGAGCACGGCATCTCGCACGCTCGATATCGCCTCGCCGATGAGGCTGGACTGATCGTACCACGTGGTGATCCGCGTGCCTGGCGGCAGCGATGATTTCAAGGCGGTCAGCTCGCGTCGAACGGCATCCGCCACGAACATGGTGTTCGCATCCGGCTGCCGCACGACATTGAGCAGTACCGCCTCGCTGCCGTCCGCCGTTACAATCGTGTTCTGGTCCTGAACGCTCTGCTTGACCGTCGCGACCATCGCGACTGTGATCGGTATACCGTTGCGCTGTCCGACCACCACGTGCTTCAATTGGTCCGGGTCGGTCGTTTCGCCGGACACGAGAGCCTGGTACTGCTGGAACTGCTGATTGACGCGTCCGACAGCCCGCACCTGATTGGTCTGCCCGATCGCCTGTTCGACATCCTGCAGCGAGAATTTGAAGGCTGCGAGGCGCTGTGGATTGACAGTGACTTCGATCTCCGGAACGCGTCCACCCTGAATGACGACCCGCGCAACGCCAGGAACGCGCGTCAGTCTCGGCCTTAGCGTGTAGGTGGCGAGGCTCCAAAGCTGGTCCTGCGGCAGCGTGTCGGAGCGCAGCGAGAGCCCGAGAATCGGAAAGACCGTGGGGTTCATCCGCTCGACGCCGATCTGCGTCTCGGGGGGAAGCGATGACCGCGTCTCGTTTACCTTTGCGTTAACGATCTGCTGGGTTGTGACAATATCGGTGCCCCAGGTGAAGTCGATCGAGATCGCGGAAGCGCCGCGCTGCGTCGTCGAGTGTACGCGTGAAACCCCGGGAATCGTGGCGACAGCCTGCTCGAGCGGGCGAGTGACGCCGACCTCCATCATACGCGCGGGCCGATCACCGGACTCGGCGATAACGATGATCCGCGGAAAGGTGACATCGGGCAGAATAGAGACCGGAAATGAGCCGACCATGACCGCTCCGACGGCGCAAAGCACCAGCGTCGCGAAGACGATGGCCTTTAGGTGGCGAGTCGCGAACAGGCTGAGGCTCACTTGCCGGGCGCCTTCGCGTCCGTTGCCGGCGCCGGTTCGGCGTGTTCGGCCTCATGCACCTTCGTGCCGTCGGCGACCTCGTACTGCCCGAGGCGGACAATCTTTTCACCGGAGGAGACGCCCTTTAACACCTCGACGAGACCGTCATGTTCTGCGCCGACCGTAACCTCCTTCTGATGGACGATGCTGTCGTGGCCGACGACAAAGACAACTTGCTTTCCTTCGCGTGCAAGGATCGACGGCTTCGGCACGACGACGGCACGCGGATCTCTCCTGACGACAATCTCCGCCGTCGCGAAAGTCCCAGCACGCAGCGCACCGCGGGAATCGGAGACGGAGAGGCGCAGGGAGAGAAGGTTGGTCAGCGGGTCGATCTGGCCGACATTGAGAACCGTGCCGGAGAAGACGCGGTTCGGGACGTCTGTAGCAGTGATGTGTGCCTGCATCCCGGCGCGAAGCTTCTGACCGTCCTCGCCGGTCACGCTCGCGATCAGATTCAGTGCGCGAACCTCGGTGACCTCCAGGATGGGAGTCGAGACGTCAGCCATATCTCCCGGATTCATAGCCCTTCTGGTGACGACGCCACGGAGCGGCGATCGGATCTCGGCCGTCGCCGCAACGCTCGTGGCAGCCGCCAGATCCGCGCGCTTGACTGCCGCCATCTCGTGCATTGCGCGCGCATCCTGCCGCTTCACGGCGATCTGGAGAGCGCTTTGCCTCGCCTGCTGGAGCGCGGCATGCGCCTGAGCCAGCTTTGCATCGCCGGCGGACTTTGCCTGCGACAATGCCTGCTCCGCCTGCCGCACTCGGATATCGGCGGCGCGCAGGTCTTCCGGCCGGACCTGTCGAACGAGACTCGCCTGTTGGCGAGAGCTCTCCAGCGCGGCATCCGCGATGGAAAGCGCTGTCTGAGTGTCCTCAAGCTGTCGCCGCGCGCTGATCCCCTTGTCAAAAAGGAACTGGACTCGGGTCAACTCGGTAGCGGCGCGATCCCGGCCGGCTTTGGCCTGGTTAACGGCCTGATCCGCCTGTGCAATCTCCTGCGGTCGCGCGCCGGCCTTCGTCCTCTGGTAGTCGGTCTGGGTGGCTTGCAGTGCGGTCTTCGCCAGCTCTACCGCGTTGTCGCGGTCCAGCTGCGCCGACTGTACGCCGAGCGAAGCGAGCCGCTCGGTATTCGCCTGATCGGTGGCGGCGGCGCCGGCCAGAAGATCCGCGCTGTGCGCCTGGCTTACGGCCGCGGTCACTGCGGCGGCGGCGCTCATCGCCTGGTGCTGTTGCGGCCGATTGTCCACCGTCGCAAGCAGCTGACCCTGCAATACCGCGTCGCCCTCTCGAACGCCCACGGTAAGCAGTCGGCCCGGCGCCGGGCTGGCGAGCCGGGCGCTCGCGCCCTGACCGGCCGATACCGTGCCCTGCGCAAGCACCGTCTCCTCCATGGGCCGGGTTTCGGCACTGACGATTTCAACGCTTACCTCGTCCGGCGTCTTGGCGCCCTCCGCTGCCTGCTCGACCGGCTGGTGACAACCAAGCGGTATCATCGTGACGGCGATGAGCACTGCGTAGCGCAGCATTCGACTCCTAATTCTGCATCTTCTCATACTGCTCCCTACAGAACCGCATCCGGCGCGCTCTCTCCACTTCCATTGCCAATCCCGCCATTGTCACGTCAATCATATCGTTGACCTGCCGTCTATCGTCTGCCAGCCTGCCCGCACGGGTCTACCGTCTTGGGCTCACGGCAGCTGTCCACCCACGGCGCGCTGCAGTCCGGCAAGCGCGATATTGTAGTCCGCCAGTGCACGCGTGTAGTCAGTCTGTTCGTTCCTATAGACCTGCTGCGCATCGAGCAGCTCGAGGAAGCTGTTGGCACCGTGGCTATACCCAACCTGCGCCTGTTCCAGAAGCTCACGGGAGCTGTCCAGCCGGCCGCCGCGAAAAGCCTCTACGGTCTGCCTCGCTTGCTGAAGATTGCGGAAGGCGGTCTCCACTTCGAGCAGGGCGGTTCTTCGACCTTCGGCGATTACGGCGTCCTGTTCCGCGACAGCGGATTTCGCGCTAGCTGCGTCAGCTCGATTTCTGCCGAAGTCGAACAGCGGGAATAACAGGCCGATCCGAAGAGTGTCGCCACCCTGTGCCGGGTCGATGTTTGCGTGGCGTGCCTCGACGAACAGGTCGGGCTGAGACTGAGAGCGAGAGCCGTGGAGCGCGGCTTCCCTGCCGGCGCGGACTCGCTGCGCGGACTGGAGGTCGGGTCGGCGTGAGAGCGCCAACGCATGGAGCGCGGGGACCTCGTAGTCGGCAGGAGCGAACGTCAGCGTGTCCGTGAGCGTGAAAGTCGCCGTATCCGGAAGGTGAACGAGGCTGCGGAGTGCGGCTAAGCGGTTTGAGCGCTCAGTCTGTGCGACTGCGAGCGCCTGCGTCGCGCGGCTCTCCTCGATTCGGCTCCGCGTAACCTGGGCGCGAGGAACATCTCCCGCTGTAAACTGGTCCTGCGCGGCCTGCGCGAACTTGTGCGCATTGTCGAGTGCGGTCTGGGCAAGTTGTAGGTTTGCATCTGCGCGCAGCGCTTCGTAATAGCTGGACCGTACGCTAAACGCCAGATCGTTAAGCGCCGCGAGCCGATCATAGGCCGCCGCATCACGCTCGGCACGCGCAGCCAGTACGCGCTGGCGCTGCTTATCGCCAAGCTCGAAGGACTGCGAAAGAATATAATCCTCGTCCGTGCCGGCCGCGTTCTGTCCAACGTGCCCCGCGACGCTCAGGACGGGATTCATGAGCCGGCCGGCGGCGGTCAGGCGGGCAGCGGCCCCGGACACGCGCGCGTCGTACTGCTGCGGCGTAAAGCCTCTCTGCTGCGCAAGGCCGAGGGCGCCGGCGAGAGATAGCGGTGTGCCGGCTGCCGCCGGGGGCGATGCCGTCCTCCCCGCACTTCCGTCCGCCTGACCGGTGCCGGTCAGACGTGCCTGGGCGGAGCCTGTCGAGGTGTACGTTGTCGATTGCAATGAACCAGGTCGGGAGTTTGTCGCGGAACCCGTCTGAGCGTGAACTTCGAGGACGGCTGCGCTCAAGAATGTGAGAATAGTGACGAAGGAGTTCAGGGCCACGAAGCGTCTGGTGGGCACGGGGGCTAAAGCTCCTCTCCAAACGGGTTCTGGCGTGCGACCCCCTGGCCGCACGTCTATAATAGACGATGGATCGGGGGAAGGTGACTGAGAGTTTCCTGTGAGCGGGCCCAATCACGATCTACCAACGCTGGCCTAACTGTCCCGCGCCACGAGATGACACTTTAGGATCGGACGTTCCGGAGCGACCGAACAACCTGGTTTTGGGCTCCTCAAGACGTCTTCCAGCACTATTATCGGCAGGGTTTGAGCGGTCGCGCACGGAAACGACAGCCACTCCTACAACACAATGCAGGACGGCAAACGGAAACGAGGTTATTCAGATGCGTGACAGACTACGAGTGCTAATGATTGGCGCAGGGGCGATGGCCAGTTCCGTGCACTATCCGTCGTTGGCATCGTTCGACGATGTCGAGATCATTGGCATTTGCGAGCTGGACCCTGGCCGCCTCGAATCGACGGCCGCGAAATACGGCGTACCCGCCGACCGCCGGTTCTTATCGCAGCGCCTCGATGATTACCAGCAGGTGCTGGCGCGGCTTCAACCGGACGCGGTCTATGCGATCGGGCATCCCAATATCATGTATCCCATCTGGAAACACTGTCTCGAGCAGGGGCGCAACCTCTATATCGAAAAACCGATGGGTATCACAGCGCATGAGGCCCGGTCGCTCGCCTACCTTGCGGATAAGCACAACTGCATCACTCAGGTCAGCTTTCAACGCCGGTCGTGCCCTATGGTCGTCCGCGTGAGGGACGAGTGCCTGAAGCGCGGGCCGATCACGCACGCCGTTTGCGAGTTCTACAAGTGGAATCCGGAACCCTACCTCGAAGCTCGCGACCACATGATGGACGATGGAGTGCACGCGGTCGACACGCTGCGCTGGATGTGCGGCGGTGAGGTGGTCGACGTCCAGTCGGTGACGCGCCGCGTCGGCACACCCGATATCAACTTCTTTTCGGCTCTGCTTCGGTTTGACAACGGGGCGACCGGCGTGCTGATGAACAGCTGGACCAGTGGCCGACGGACCTTTCGGGTGCAGATGCATTCGCCGGGCATCTGCGCCGAGGCGGAGCACGAGGGCATTGGAGTGGTGTATTCGGACGGCGATACCTCGGGCACGCGCTACGACACGCGTGAAGTGGCGGAAAGCAACGAGCTGTATGTCTACGGCGGATTCCGGAACAAGAATCGTGAGTTCATCGATGCCGTGAAGTCTGGAACGCAGCCGTCATCGTGCTTCGCCGATGCGGTAAAGACGATCGCAGTCGCGGAAACGATTCTCGCTCAGGCTCTACTGCGCGGAGACTAGCAGCGTGATGAATAACCCGACTTCTTTATTGCAGTAAAATATCTTTTCGCCAAAGGACATTTTGCGGTACGCATTGAACCTGGATTTGACAGTTTATCCTTGCGCGTGAGGGCTCTGATGATCGGTAAGCGAAAAGACAACACGGATTTGTTCC
>JBBQVV010000365.1:0-7438 GCA_038211235.1 Chthonomonadales bacterium
CGACCGATACGATCTCACCGGTGACCGGGAAGACGCTGCTCGAGTCCTCGGCAAGGTAGTCGAACCCTTGCAGATCCGCGTAAGCAAATATGCCGGGTCGGTTGCCCCAGTAACGCGCTTGAAATCCGCCCTCCGCGCGCGGGCCGTATATACACCCTCCGATCTCATCGACGTGCGCGACAAACAACGTCGTAATGTCGGCTATGGGAGCGCCTGCCGTGTGAAACAGGCAAAAGCCGTCAGACGCATTAATCCTGGCATAGCCTGCGCCGAACCGGTCGGCAAGCAGATTGAGGACCGGTCCGCAAGCGGTGCCGA
This sequence comes from Chthonomonadales bacterium, assembly GCA_038211235.1. Taxonomy (GTDB): domain Bacteria; phylum Armatimonadota; class Chthonomonadetes; order Chthonomonadales; family Chthonomonadaceae; genus DATGJU01. Next base: position 319 of record JBBQVV010000365.1, read on the forward strand.
CGGACGGTACCTCCGTCAACTGAATCAGGAAATCCCTGTCGAGCATTGGCGACCTTTCTGCCAAAGATCGTCTCTACGGAAAAGCACTCCCGTCCGGCAGGACGGGAGTGCTCGAAGCTGAGCGAGAGTCGCGCCCGGTTACGGTGTACCGACGATCGCGGCGGTTCCGGAAACGGAGTAACTGAAGCTGCTCGTCGGATTTGCCGGCGGACCGAACAGGAACGTCACGAACCCGCTAACGATCAACACGTGGTTGCCCACGCTTGGAACGGACAACTGAATGGTTGCCGTCGATGATCCCGTTGTGAACTGAACGCCAGGACCGCTGGAATAGGCGTAACCGGGAAAACCCGGGCTGGAGCCCTGAGTGCCGTCCGGCAGAGTAAACTGCGTAAAGACGTTCGATACCATGGCGCTCGCCCCATTTAGTTGCCATGTGAACGGCCCGTTGTTCGGCGTCACTGTTGTAATCGATACCGAAAACTTCGAGCCGACTCTTGCGGTGAGCGGCGCTCGGACGATCAAGTGGTCGGGGCCATTTGCTTCCGGAGTGTTGACAAAGATCTCCGGGAACAGGGTGCCGAACGGCATCATGTCGATGTTCTCAACGTAGGTGCTGTGACCGAAGTCGTCATTGGCAAAGAATTCGTAGAGCGACGAGTTCATAAACGCGTACTGGAACAGTACGTTTGACGTGTTGTTGAACAGGAGACTGGTGATGTTTACGGTCGGCCCGCCGAATGTTCGATAGCTGAGATGGACGGTTCCATTGAGCTTGACCGGGTTGCCATCCGGACCAATGGCGGTCAGGCTATACCAGTTTCCGGTAGATTGGGCGACCGAATCGGGACCGGTCACGATAAAGTGATCGGCCTGCGCCGAACCCGGCGACATTCCGTTCGCAGCGAAGAAGCCGTAAGCCGCGAGCTCGCTGACGCCGCCTACGTATGCCCGCCCATTGGCGACGGTCGGCGGAGTGTAGACCGCGCTGCTCGAGAGATCGCGTGAGCCCATCGCTAGGCCTGGATACACTTCATGCGTCAGGTCGGCTGCATCGAATCCATGAAGCACCGAATAAGGCGTCGGGTCCGGAATTCCTAAGCCAGGCAAGATCGCCGTCGGCGTAAACCGTTCGACGGCCCAAACGACTCCGTTGCTCCCGTTCGGGCTGGAGGTGACAACGGGGGTTGCTCCTGGAAAGTCGAAAGAGCGCGTGCTCTGCGAGACCGGAACTGGATTCAGAAGGCCGGCCTGGAACTGGTACGCCTTCATAAGGTCGCTCGTACCCTGATAGTAGAGCTTGTTATTGAAGAATGCCGGAAGGCCGAATACGGGTCCAACGGCGTCCGTTATTGATTGGACAACGTTGTCGCTTCCCTGTGTGAAGTGGCCCATGGAGCCGGTATCCCGGTTAATCAGGTAGATCGTGCCTTCCGTGCCGGCAGCAGCTGCCAGGCGCGGAGTCTTCACGTTTCCAACGGCCGGGAGCACGACGACGCCGCCTGAACCTAGGTCGAGCAGGTTGTCGCTTAACGGCTGCCAGTTGTACGGGGTGAAAAAGTCCACGAGCGGTTTAGCCGGGCTAGTGTAGAACTGCAGCTTGAGAACGGATTGACCGAACTCCGTACCGCCGAACTGCCCCGTTCCCGTGGCAAGAAACAGCGCGCCGTTCTGATCCACCGACGGGCCGGCGCCGCCCTGCCAGATCCCACCTCCGGCGGGAAAGCTTAGCGTCGAGGAGTCGCCGTTCGGGGTCGTGTTGAATGCGTTGACCAGCTTCATCCTTGGTGAAACCGCGAACTGCATGACCCATCCATGATAGGGGCCGTTATCGCCATGAGAGCCCCAGGCTACGAACAGAGATCCGCCGTGGAACGTCAGCGCTGCCTGCTGGTTCTCCCATTGCGGATCGAAGAAGACAGTAGGCTTAAATCCGTTGTTTTGGTCGAGGATAGCGCCGTCGCCGGTTCCCAGAACACTGGCCTGTATTAGCAGCGGACTGCCAAGGTCGATGCGCTCTTTGCCGGTGGCGATGTCGATGGCGTGCAGATGCTGTGCGTATCCGCTGCCTTCCTTGGTCTTTGCGACGACAAACAGCGTACCGCTGTTTCGGCCCGTGACGGTGTTCGTGACGCAGTAGATCACCGGGGTGCCGACAATGCCAATCTCCGGCGTCAGATCTTCGCTGAAAATGTCGCTGAGCGGAACCGGGCCGATTTGGGCATTCGGAAAGTTGAAGTTCACTCGCCACAGAGGAGCGGCGCGAACGGCAGCGCTGGTGCTGCCTGGATGCGTCAGCGGCGCGCTGCCTCCGCCATCAAACGCATATATGCTGTTGTGGGTCGTACATACAAACACGGCGTTATAGACGCCGTTTGTCGTGGTGCTGTTGAGCACATCGGGTACATTCGGAAACTGGACGGCCGGCACGTAGAGAGGTTGTGTATAGACGGTTCCATCAAGGATTCGTGACCAAATCTTGCCGAACTTCTGGGCGCTCATGTTCGCCGACGCGCCATTTGGAACGAAGGCGGTCTCATTTGAATTAACGCCGGTGCGCTGTTCGTTATTGTGATAAGTTACGACCGAGCCAACCGAAGCGGGCGTGGCGACCTGGTTAGTGAGCCCCGTTCCGTTCCGCGTTTCGCCGGTGCTGGTCTGCGCGACCGCTACACCCGCTGTTGCAATCAGCGCCGCAACCGTCGGCGCAACGAATCGCATCGAACCGGCGCCCCGTGAAAACCGGTTCCAGGTGCAGGCAGGAAGTTTGCTTAGCTTGGGTAGCATAGCAGTAAAGTTCTCCTCTAAGAGCCCAGAGATGAGTTCAGATGGACCGATGGCGGCTACGGGGGGACGGTCCGGACGTCGCGCACACCGCACGAGATGGGCGGATTACAAAACACTCCACCGTCAAAATGCCCGGGGGGATCGGATAAGTCGGCAACTGAGTTTCGACATGTGCTACTGGCAATATTGTCGGTGACACGGGTCAACATAAACCATTCTACCCGCCAATTTCGGGATTATCGACGCCTTTTCCTTCACTATCGGCGCAAATTTCCCAAAACTGGATTTCGACTGCGGAGGAAGGTGCCGTTCCATTGGGACGGATCAGAGGAACGCGGCATCCATCCGCACCGTTACAGGCTCATATTGCTGCTGTGACCCGGAAACGCTTTGGAGCTAGGGTCGATCCGCATCTTCGCATAGTTCACCGCAATGCAGATCTCGCCGACGCCCGTCGCAATCAGCTTAAGCTTTCCAGGAAACGCCGCGATATCGCCTGCCGCATATACGCCCGGCAAGTTGGTCTCCATAAAATTATTGACCTTGATGTCCCGAACGTTCATGTCGAGTCCCCACTCCCTGATGGGTCCGATGTCGGTGGAAAAGCCAAGATTGAGCAATACTGTATCAACGTCCAGCTTGGTCTCTTCCTTGGTCTGATTGTTAAGCAAGACTGCCTGCTCCAGGCAGTTTCCGCCCCGCACCTCTTTGAGCTCGTGCCACAACTTGACGTCGACACTCGATCGATTGAGCAGCCAATCGATCGATTCCTCGTGCGCTCGGAACTCCGCGCGGCGGTGAATAAGCGTGATCTTATCTGCTAGCGGCTCAAGGTTCATTGCCCAATCGAGCGCCGAATCCCCGCCGCCGACTACCAGAATGCGCTTACCCGCAAACTGCGCCTTATTGGACACGAAATAGTGCACGCCTCTCTCCTCAAACAGTTCCACCCCGGGCGCGGCGAGCTTCTTGGGAGCGAACGCGCCGGCTCCGACCGCGAGAATTGCAGTTCGGGTCCGGTGTCGCGCTCTATCCGTGCTCAACTCCATTATCAACTCGTCCTCGTATCGCAAGCTTCGCACCTTTTCGCCAAGGCAAGTTGTCGGAGAAAACCGAGTGCCCTGTTTTACCATCTCGGCGGCGAGATCGCGAGCGAGGATCTTGTGAAAGCCCGGCATGTCGTAGACGTACTTTTCAGGATATAGTGCGGTGAGCTGCCCGCCCAGCTCAGGCAGGCTGTCAATTATCTTGGTTTTCATCTGACGCATACCGGCGTAGAAGGCGCCGAAGAGCCCAACAGGTCCACCGCCTATGATCGTTACGTCATAGACCTGATCGTCGATCGGAATAGAGTCCGAGTCCTCCGGACCGTTGCCTGCAACGTTATGGGTCATGGATACATTCCTTGTTGATGCTCGAAATAGGCGCTCTAGCCCGAATAGTTCGCATGGAACATAGTTCTTAGGGCCGCGGGTCCCAAGCACTGCGGCCCCTGAAGGTCCGCTGCCGAGGACCTGTATGGGCGCCCGAAGTACGTGAATGAGTCGGGCTAGCGTTTTGATGCCTAATTATACCAGTTGTCCCAACCCTCGCGGCAAATTGGCAGCAAACCTCAGATGGCGCGATCGAGCGCGGCGCACATACAGGATCGCCTGCGTCATCTCGTCCATGGTGTACATTTGGCCTCACGACAGACATACGGGGGTAAACCCCCGCGAAGAACTGAGGTAACCGCCATTGTACTCGTCGAACGAGTTGCGAGATAATAGTGTCGGGAGGATTCAACATGAATGCTCGCCGCCAGGCAAGGAGTTTGAGTACAACATGCAGGCCATTTCGGTTCTCGTTGCCGATGACGATCCATTCATTCGACAGTGTATACGCCACGCGCTGGAGATCGAGGGTGATCTGCAGGTTGGATGCGAGGCGGAGAACGGACTGCAAGCTCTGGTAATGGCCGACCGACATCTTCCGGACGTTGTATTGCTCGAGGCACAAATGCCGAGAATGGACGGATTGGAGGCCGCTCGATGTTTGCGAAAGCGGCGCGCGGACGTCTGTATCGTCGTCATGAGCTTGAACGAAGAGCACCGGCAGCCGGCGCTCGATGCGGGCGCTGATGAATTCATCGTGAAGGGCTGCGGCTGTACCGAACTAAGATCAATTTTGCGCCGCGTACTAAAGGGCAAATCCCTGCCGGTTTCGGAGTGACGGCGGCCCTTAGGGCCAAACGGTTCCAGGGAGCGAACGGGCTTCGCGTCTCGTAGCGCGAACCTGTACCGATCAAGACAATCAGGAGTTCAATATGCGCACGTTATCACCGAATCCCGCTCCGGTTCAGGAGTTTGAACATCTCTTCCACCGCAGCCAGCGGCGCGCGTACAATCTCGCCTTTCGTCTTACGGGAAATGCCGCCGACGCCGAAGACGTGACACAGGATGCTTACGTCCGCGCCTGGAACAACTTTGACAGCTATGACGCCGATCGCTCATTTGAAGGCTGGTTGTTCCGAATCATAACGAATCGCGTGATCGACCTGCGTCGTCGCCAGAAGCGCGTTCCGATGTATTCGCTCGATAGCCCGATTCAGGGTGACGACGAAGGGCATCCGCTCGCCCACGAATTTGCGGCGCCCCACAGCGATCCGGAACAGATAGTGGTCGGACCCGTGATGGAGGAGCGACTGCAGACAGCGCTTGCCTCACTGCCTACTGACTACCGAAGGGCAATACTACTCTGCGACGTCGAGCAGCGAACGTATCAGGAGATCGCCGACCAGATGCGCTGCGCCATCGGCACGGTAAGGTCAAGGATCCATCGCGCCCGTGTGATGCTTCGCAAGCGACTGGAGGCTGCGCCTTCGCCATCGAGAAAAGCTACTCGTCGATCGAATCGAATAGCGAGTACGCTGGCCGCGGTCTAATTCGGAAAGTCCATTGGAAGGAAACGGCGACGGGGCAGAGGAACAACACAAGCAGCCTTGCTCTACAAATCCGCTCGCCTGAGGTCTGTCCAACGTGGAACCGCTGCCCACGCGCATCCAGAAAAGTTCGCCAGGTTTTCGGGACAACTGTGCTCGCTACCGTGATCTGCTCGCCGAGTTAAAAAGCCGGGTGGAGATCGCAAGGGCGGGCGGCGGGACCGAGGCCGTAGAAAAGCACCGCGCTCGCGGAAAGATGCTACCCCGCGAGCGGATTGACTTGCTAATCGACTCGGAAAGCCCTTTCCTCGAATTCAGCCCCCTCGCGGCGAACGGCCTGTACGATGATGAGGCGCCAGGAGCTGGGATCGTCACCGGAATCGGGCCTGTATCGGGTGTGCTGTGCGTGATTGTCGCCAACGATGCAACCGTCAAGGGCGGCGCGTATTTCCCTCTCACCGTAAAAAAGCATCTTCGCGCGCAGGAGATAGCTGCCGAGAACCGACTGCCCTGCATCTACCTCGTCGACTCTGGCGGCGCGTATCTTCCCCTGCAGTCTGAAGTGTTTCCAGACCGCGAACACTTCGGGCGCATCTTCTATAATCAGGCCCGAATGTCGGCCGACGGTGTTCCCCAGATCGCTTGCGTTCTGGGAAGCTGTACCGCTGGAGGCGCCTACGTGCCGGCAATGTCCGATCAGGCCGTGATCGTGAAGCGGAACGGAACGATTTTTCTTGGTGGACCTCCGCTGGTTCGCGCGGCTACGGGAGAGATCGTCACCGCGGAGGATCTAGGAGGCTCGGACCTGCACACCCGTGAGAGCGGGGTCGCCGACTACTCCGCCGAGAACGAGGAGCATGCTCTCGATATCGTGCGCGAGATCATCGAGACGATTCCGGATCGGACGGTTCGGTTCGCCGACAGGGCGGAATCCGAGCCGCCTGCATACGATGCAGAGGAGATATACGGTATTCTGCCCCGGGACCTTCGCACGTCCTTTGATGTCCGAGAAGTCATGGCTCGCCTTGTCGACGGCAGTCGCTTCCACGAATTCAAGCCGCTCTATGGCTCATCTCTGATCTGCGGATTCGCGCGTTGGTTCGGTTATCGGGTCGGTGTAATTGCGAACAACGGCATTTTATTCTCCGAGAGCGCCTTAAAGGGGGCACACTTCATCGAGATATGCTGCCAACGAGAGATACCGCTGGTCTTTCTCCAGAACGTCACGGGGTTCATGGTTGGCCAGAAGGTAGAGCGTGAGGGAATTGCGAAACACGGGGCGAAACTCGTGATGGCCGTCGCCAACGCATCCGTGCCTAAGTTTACCGTAGTCATTGGAGGCTCGTTTGGCGCCGGAAACTATGGCATGTGCGGTCGAGCGTACGGCCCGCGTCAGCTGTGGATGTGGCCGAA
>JBBQVV010000366.1:0-7326 GCA_038211235.1 Chthonomonadales bacterium
ACTCGCACCAGCCCATGCGACAACGAGAGCGGCAGATGAAGCGTTTCAAGTCGCCTGGTCAGGCACAACGCTTCCTCTCTGCCCACGATGGGATCAACAACCTCTTCCACCTCTGCCGCCATCAGGTTCCAGCCACGCAGCATCAAGCGGCCCGAACTCAAGCCATGCAGGTTTGGGCCGAGGTCACCGGCGTCGCCGCTGCGGCATAACCACAGGCACGGCGTCCTGATCGCAGCCTATCGCAACCTCAGTCCAACAAGTTGACGGTGCCCGTAGTAACTTGGGATTTAGGTCCATCTCGCCCTGGGTCTGTCGAGTGCACCAACGCATACATTTACTAACACATAGATGAGAAGCTCGGCTGACATTTTGCGTGTATAAGTTTTGCGAACTAATCGGAGAGAAGACTCGTGCGCATTCGCACTTTGCTCATTGCCTGCATAGCTGGAGCAGGGTGTCTCACGATTGCTGCAGCCTCGTATCAGGCGATCACGGCTGCGGCTGAACGCGAAACTCTCGTGAAGGTGTCCGCGACCATGACGTCGCTGGAGAGCCTCCTCGTCCTAAGTGAGCGGCTGAGTCTAGAACGAGCCGTCATCTTCACGGCTTTCATAGGACAAGTGGAAGCCCCGCCGGACAGCGTTGATGAACTTGCTGCTTCAGCTGACCGCACTGACGAGTCCTGGGTAGCTGTCGGCGAGCTAGCTATGTCGGCATCACTGGCGCAGACGCACATTGCACTCGTGCATGCTCGCGCCGAGGTTTTAGCAACACTGGCGCTCCCAGCTGGCAGGCGCTCTGCAGCATTGTTACGGAAATTCTTTCAAGCGGTGCGCGACGCGCAGCTAGAGACGGGCCGTGCAGCGGACGCTGCAGAAGGCGAGGCAGGTCGTCTGAATATTGAACTCGGTCGGCTGGCGGGTCTAGCACGGCTCTCTCAGAATCTCCGCGAGGCCGCTGGTATGCGCTCTTCCCAGATCTCACTGGCGTTCGCGGGCATCAAGGGTCTTCCGGAAAGGTTCGACATCATCGAGCAGCTAGGTGGGCGCGGTGCAGTACTCTGGGAAAGAATCAGACTAGCCGTGAGCCAGCTTCCGGCGATGCCTGCGCTTGCGGCAGCAGAGCAGCAGACGGACCGAACGCTCCTGACCGTTGGCGAAAGCATCTACAGTCGGATGAACCGTGCGCTTCGCGAGGGTGAGGCAACCCCTATGAGCTTCGCGGAATTTCGGACTTGGACGATGCCGATGCTGGCAAACGCTCTTCTCGTTCGGGATGCGGCGCTTAGTGAAGGGCGCATCAAGTCAGCGGCCCTAGGCGAAGCGGCAACCCTGCGCAGGAATGTGGCCTTTGGAGTATGCGTAGTAACGTTGCTGGTGGCCTTCACCGCGATCTTGCTTGTGTTGTGGAGGGTCGCGCGACCACTGACGTCCCTCACCTCTGCCATGGTCAGGCTTGCCGAAGGAGATGTCTCAGCCGAGATCCCGTGCGTGCATCGCAACGACGAGTTGGGAGCGATGGCCCGGGCCGTCAGCGTGTTCAAGACCAGCGAGGATAAGATCTCCTGGCTGGCCTTGCACGACGTATTGACCCGGCTGCCGAACCGAACGCAGCTTCAGCGTCGAATGGAGGAGGCGCTCAGGACGGAAACGCCGACCGCGCTGCTATTCTTGGACCTTGACCACTTCAAGGAGGTGAATGACACGTTGGGCCATGCCGCAGGCGACCTCCTGCTGCAAGAGGTTGCCGTCCGACTGTTGAAGCTTTTAGGACCGGGCGGCCTGGTTTCACGTATGGGTGGTGACGAGTTTGCAATTCTGCTTACCGGAGCGAGCAGCTCCGCACAGGCCGGAAAGATTGCGAACGGCATCATTGAGGCAATCACTAGGCCGTTCCAAGTACGTGATTGTCCCATCACGGTCGGAATAAGCGTCGGCATCGCCATACCTCACGGGACAATGGATGCCGAAGAGCTCGCGCGGAATGCTGACCAAGCTTTGTACGAGGCGAAAGCAGACGGTCGAGGCGTATTCCGGTTCCACGAAGCGGAAATGGATCGACGGCTTCAACGCCGACGCGAGCTCGAGGTGGACCTCCGACAAGCCGTGGGAACAGACGCCTTGGCGGTGCACTACCAGCCCATCGTGGACGTCACGTCGAACCGCATCGTCAGCTTGGAAGCGTTGCTACGCTGGAAGCACCCGGTGCACGGCTGGATTAGCCCTGGGGAGTTTATCCCCATTGCCGAACAGACCGGTCTTATTCGCACGCTGGGCGCTCACGTCCTCAGAACGGGCTGTGCCGTCGCAGCAGAGTGGCCGGACGACGTGCGGCTTGCCGTCAATCTCTCGCCAATACAGTTCCAGACAGGCGATCTGCCGAACATTGTCGAGCAAGCGCTGGTGGTGACAGGCTTTCCTGGATCACGTCTTGATCTCGAGATTACCGAACACGTTGAACTCCTTCGCAACGACACCACCCTTGCTCAGCTACGGGAATTGCGGAACATGGGCGCGAGCGTGTGCCTAGACGATTTTGGCATCGGGTATTCTTCCCTTAGCTACCTCCAAGCGTTTCCGTTCGAAGCTATCAAAATAGACCAGAGCTTCGTGCGGGATCTTCCCCGTCGGGAGAGCGCTCGCGCCATAGTCCGGGCCATTGCGGGCCTGGGTACAAGCCTGGGTATGTCGACGACCGCAGAGGGTGTCGAAACACGGGAGCAGCTCGACGCTGTCCGGGCGTTCGGCTGCACCAGGGCCCAAGGCTACCTGTTCAGCCAAGCGCGGCCGCCGGAGCAGCTTTGGGCAGTGTTCTCAGCTCAGGGGGCACCGTCAACTTGGCTGCCGACTGGCTTGCGGGATGCGGCCGAGATAGGTAGGCGGGTGGGATGACGACATCCGGCTGCACGAGCCACGCTGGTTACCGCATCCCGGCCGAGATCGTCAGCCATGCGGTCTGGCTTTACTTCCGCACACCGCTGAACTTGCGCATAGTGGATAAGCTGCTGGCCGCAAGCGGCATCATTGTCAGCCGTGAGACCGTGCGACAGTGGGCGCTGAAGTTTGGGCAAGGCTTCGCCAACCAGTTCCGCAGCGTGGTTCAAAACGAGCGGTCTATAAGTTGCACTGAAAATGGCCAGAGTGGCGCCAACCAAGAGATTCCACGTTTCGCATGTGATCCGGGTCTGAACCACGCCTTCTGCACCGGACCCAGCGTTGGTCGGCCCTGAAAGTTTGGGGCACATGGCTGACGAAGCAGGTCGGCGCCACGATGCGGTTAGTGCATGTGAGGAGGGTCGCTGCGGGGTGGCACGGAGACCCGCCGACCCCGAGGCGCCCGCCACACTATCCGACAAGGCGGCACGAGAAGCACGCGCAAGGGCGGCAGCTCCTGTCGAAAACTAACAGAACTCCACGATGTAAGCCCGTTGGGAAGGGTTAACCTGCACCGTGGTCAAAACGACCCCGAGCACCTGATTACCGACGCTGCAAGGCGATTGGCTGAGCGGTCCGACGCTGACATCTGATCATTTCAGAAGCATGTTTAGGCGGGTTTGACACCATTATGAGCCAGTCGTTTTGCCCAGGGTTTCTGATGCTGCGCCGCGCAGTATGGCACGCCACGATCCACGCAAATTACCGTGGCAGCGTCATGCAGCTGAACAGTGAGATTTTGCGATGAGCAGCCTTGTGCGTAGACGGTCCTTCCTGTCGACTATGCTGGCAGCATGCGTGTTATCGCGTCCCGCATCGTCAGAAGCTCCTGCAGCGCTGGAAGTGGGCATTTTGCCAAACATCAGTGCGCGCATGCTTCTCGCGCAGTATCAACCGATGCGCGAATTCCTCGCCTTCGCGTTGCACCGACCGGTGCAGACGTCGACCGCTCCGAGCTGGAGCGCCTTCCAGCAACGGACGCTGGCGCTCGACTACGACGTGGTCGTTACCGCGGCCCACATGGCTCGCGTGGCTCAGCTCGATAGTGGCCTTATTCCATTGCTGTCCTACGCCCCGGACATCAAAGGCATGATCGCCTTCGACCGCGACAGACCGCTTAAGTCCGTGGCCGAACTGGCTGGGCGGACACTAGTCGTTTCCAATCCGCAGTCATTGGTCACCTTACACGGCATGCAATGGCTTGCCGATAAAGGGCTGAGACGCGACAGGGATTTCGCAACCATCAACACGCCGACGGATGACAGCGTCGGCAGCGTCGTGGTCCGCGGTGACGCAATCGCCGCCATGCTCAGCGGCGGTGAATACCGCGCAATTCCCGACGCGATCAAAGCGCAACTTCAGATCCTGGTCACGTTTGCCGAAGTCGCGGGCTTCGTGGTGCTCGCGAGCCCGAAGCTGCCCCCGGTGGAGGCCCGTGCCATCAAGGAGCACCTACTCCGTTTTGCCGCGGTCTCGGAGGAAGGCAAGACTTTCTTCGCCAGCACTGGCTTTACCAGCATCCGAGAACTTGAGCCCGGGCTGATGGAGTCGATGGACCCCTATGTCGAAACGACCCGGCAGATGATGTCTCAACGAGGCTGAGCGGCGTGTTCTGGCGAAACGCTTCGTTGCAGCGCAAGCTGATCACCGTCTGCGTGCTGGTTCAAGTAGCGGCGGCAGCGCTTCTCCTGTTCGGGGGAATGCATCTGCTACAGCGTACGCTGATCGACCAAGCCGGTCACGAGACCTGGCAGGTAATGGCGCTGCTCGACCAGGCCGTCGCCGCGCCACTCGCACAGCGCGACTATGCGGCCATTCAGCAAACTCTCGACCTAGTTCGCGATGACGCATCGATCACCTACCTGGTGTTGTGCGACCACCGCGGTAAGATCATCGCGGCCTCGGGCTGGGACCCAGCACGGCCGCTGCCCGCACCAGACCACGATGCGATCGACCTCGACCGTGCGGACGCAATAAGGCACGCAATGGTGCCGATCATAGTCGCTGGTGAGCAGCTCGGGCGGATCGACTTCGGCCTGTCGACAGCGAAGTTGCGCGAGGCCCGTGCAAGCTTTCTCTGGCGCGGCTTTTGTATCGGGGCCGCAGCCCTGTTCGCTTCGACCAGTGTGCTGGCGGCAATCGCCTTTGCGATCACGCGTCACCTCGCGCGCCTGGCTTTGGCCACTAAGCGTGTCGCGGAGGGCGATCTCGACGCAGTGGTGTCGGTGACCACCCGAGACGAAATCGGGCTGCTGGGTGCGAGCTTCAACGCAATGACCGTGGCACTCAAGTCGCGCATTGCGGCGCTCAAGGCGAGTGAGAACCAGCAACGAGTGCACCTGGAGGTTGCCCGCGATGAGCAGGCCCGTCTTACCACATTGCTTGGCGCGATGCCTGGCGGGATCATATTCGTCGATGCTCAAGCAAGGGTCATCTACGCAAATGCCTCGTTCACCCGCATCTGGTCGATTCCAGAACTTGCTATCGGCCAGGCACTGAGCGAAGTCTTACCCAGTCTGGTGCGTCGGACCCATCCCGTAAGTGCGGCACACCTTGAGGCAATCCTAAGCGTCGGTGCTTGCGACCGGTCGGAACAACGGGAGCTGCATTTGCTCGACGGCCGCGTCATCGTCCAGCGGGCGCAGCCTGTGGCCCAAACGGGAGAGGGGATTGGTTGTATTTGGTTCCATGACGACGTCACGCTTGAGCGCCAGACACAACACCGCGCACACGAGGCTCTGCACGACCCATTAACGGGACTGCGCAACAGGCGGGGTTTCCACGAGTTCCTGGAGGCGGCCATCGCCGACGCGAAGGCCAGCAGGACACCGCTGACGTTGATGTTTATCGACCTCGACGACTTCAAGAAGGCTAACGACGTTGGTGGCCATCATACCGGCGACAACGTTCTCGTGACCGTGTCGCGCACGCTGATCGAGCACTTGCGTCCGCCAAAGCTGGCTGCCCGGCTCGGCGGCGACGAGTTCGCGGTGGTGTGCCCGGGCATCGCAGCTTATGAAGCCGAGTTGATCGCGGACCGTCTGGTAGAAGCCGTCGCGGCGCTGCGCTTTGAGGTGGCAGGTCAGAAGTTGCGCGTGGGCTGCAGCGTCGGCATCGCAAGTTATCCGGCGGACGCGCTAGATGGCGACGAACTTGTTAGGTGCGCTGACTTGGCAATGTATAAGGCAAAAGAGAGAGGCAAAAACTGCTGGGCTACGTATCGGCACGATCCGCAGCGGCCCCAGGCCGAGTCGGCGCGGGTGGACATTGAGACCCTGCAAACCTGTGGAAGCGACTACGTCGCTGTCGCGGTTACTTCGTTGTCGGGGCTCCCTTCGTGCCAATGACGGCACCGTCAACTTGTTGGACTGAGGTTGCGATAGGCTGCGATCAGGACGCCGTGCCCTTGGTTACGCTGCAGCGGCGACGCCGGTGACCTCGGCCTAAACCTGAAAGGCTTGGGTCCGGGCCGCTTGATGCTGCGTGGCTGGAACTTGATGGCGGCAGAGGTGGAAGAGGTTGTTGATCCCATCGTGGGCAGAGAGGAAGCGTTGTGCCTGACCAGGCGACTTGAAACGCTTCATCTGCCGCTCTCGTTGTCGCATGGGCTGGTGCGAGTTCTCCGCCCTGTTGTTCAGCCCTTTGTGCTTCCTATGCTCGACCGAGGGCATCACCTGGCGCTTGGCTGCCCCGTAGCTCGCCAGCTTGTCGGTGACCATGACACGAGGCGCCCGGCATTGCCGCTTCAGCAGCTTGCGTAGCAGGCGTTTGGCAGCCTGCGTGTTGCGCCGGCTCTGCACCAGGATGTCCAGCACCATCCCGTTCTGGTCGACGGCGGGCCACAGCCAATGCTTCACGCCCGCGATCGTCAGCACGACTTCATCGAGGTGCCACTTGTCTCCCGCACGGGGAAGCCTGCGCCGGAGCTGGTTGGCGAACGCCTGGCCGAACTTCAGCGCCCACTGGCGCCCGTTGATCCGCTTCGCGGCCCAACCGTAGCTGACGATGAGGCCGCGCGCGGCGAGCAGTTCGTCCACCATGCGCAAGCTGAGCGGGAAGCGGAAGTAGAGCCAGACGGCATGGCTGATGATCTCAGCCGGGAAGCGATAGCCGGCGTAGCTGGGAACAGCGGACGTTGTAATCCCGCCCAGCTAACTGGCTCAGCCGCATCTCACAAGCCGGCCAGCAGACAAGTTGACGGTGCCCGTCCACGGTCCGGTTTGTGCACCAACGCCGGTCAGCAGCCAAGTTGACGGTGCCCTGCGCCGGACCTGGTTGGCGAACGCCTGGCCGAACTTCAGCGCCCATTGGCGCACCGTCTCGGAGCCGACGGGGGGGGCGAGGGGGGGCGGCCCCGAAGCCCCGGAGAGAAAATAACGCAACACAAAAACAA
>JBBQVV010000367.1:0-7288 GCA_038211235.1 Chthonomonadales bacterium
TGGCCAGGTCGTTCAGTTCGTCCGAGACGGCGGGGTGCAGCCGGATGCACTTCAGCGTATTGCTGACGATAAGCCGGCCGCCTGCCTCCGCGAAGTAGAGCGGCTTGACTCCGAAATGGTCCCGCGCGCAGAAGAGCCGCCGCTGCCGGCTATCCCAGATCACGAAGGCGAAGTCGCCGATCAGGTGCTGGACGCAGTCGGTATCCCACGCGTGATAGGCATGGAGAATCAGCTCCACGTCGGTCGCCAGCCCGCCAACGTCGCACTTTTTCTCCAGCAGGTCGCGGACAAGCTCTGAGCGGCCATCGACGCGGGCGTCTGCTGTGATCCAGACCTGGCCGTCGAGCGAGCAGGGCTGCCGCTCGCGCTCCGCGTCGAAGGTGGTACACAGCATCGAGTGGCCGAAGCCGACGTGGTTCGCCGCCCAGGTCTCCTGCGCGTCCGGCCCGCGGAACGCCAGATAGGCGGTCATCCGGCCCAGGAGTTCGCGGTCGACCGGCTCGTCATCCAGATTGACGATGGCGACGATTCCGCTCATCTACGAGCGGACCTCCAGCGGGACCACGCTGCGCTCGAATGACACGAACCTATCGCGGATCGCGTTGTGATCGTTAACGACCTGGCCGTCTACTTCGACCCAAGCGTGTGCCTCTAGGCTGCCGGCGGTCTTGCGCGTGCCGATCCGGAGGTCGGACTCGATGCCGTTGCGGCGCAGAAGCCACCAGGTTGTGAGCGACTGCTGCAGGCAGTTGGACCGGTATGGGCAGCGGTTTGCGGCGGCCGCCACGAGGCAGGAAATCTTCCTCGCCCGCCTGAGGCGGTCGTCGCCGGCCGAGATTGACTCTGCCGAACCGATGGACGCAACCTCGCCATGCGCACGCGACCATCGCCCTGTCAGACAGCTCTGCCAACGCCGCAGGCCAATGGTTCGCACGGCGATTGCCGTGGCGGGCAGCATGGCGGCGGCCTGGGCAAGGGCGGCGCGCTCCGTCCAGGAGAGCCGTGCAAATTGGCGAAGGCTACGGATCGTGGACATCGACCAGGCTATGATCCTTCAGTTTGGCGATCAGTTCATCGATGTCGTGTTGTAATGTTAACGATTCTACGTCGTATTCCTCAAGCAAGGCCTCGTATGCGATATGTACCGTCGGGGACGTGGTCAGCCGGCACCATATGCGCGTGCCGACCTCATCCAGCCCGAAGTACTCCTCGCTGTTCAAGTCGAGAAGTACCGCTTCACCGCCAACCTCGTTCACAAGAACGTCCGGTTTGATTTCGATACGTCGATTGGAAAAGATGGTCATGGTACTCGTCGAGCCAGCAGGACGTTCGGGCGGTAATGGGTCCGAACGACCTGAGGCGCCGCCTCCGATTCAAGATAATGGCAAGATCCGCAGCGGCGCTTCTCCAAACCTCCGCGACCGCATTACAACCTGCACGAAGTGTCCGGCCTGTCTTACACGATCGGAGCAAGGGCTCGTGTGCGAGGAAAGTCAGGCATTATTGGCGATACACGATCCGACCGGCGCTCGATTCGAGAATTGATCGGTCGATTCCTGCATTTGGCTGTTGCAACACAAAATTGGCGCGTTTATTGCAATCGAGCAGTATTGTATTCGCTCGCTTGGAGCCGTGCAGCTCCGACGAAGAATGATGCCTACGGCTGAGTTCGATCGCAGGTAGCACGCGCGCGTGGAGTACTGGCGGCATCAGACAGCAGTGTTCATGAACGGTTGGTACTAATTTGCGCTGTCAGGCAGCGCAAACGCTGCATCGACTGGACTCCAGCGCACGTGGAGGGAGTGTATAAGGTGCTGCCGGCGACCAGGCGGGGCGTAACGATTGGCGCGGCCGCTTGACGCCAGTCAAGGAGACGCGCATACGGACCCCGCGTTCATCTGTGCGGTCCAGGAGCGTGCATACCGGCCACCCAGCGCAAGCAGCTCAGTATGGGTTCCCGTTTCGACGATGAGGCCCTGGTCCATCACGTGAATCACGTCGGCGCGCATCGCAGTCGTGAATCTGTGGGTGATCACGACCACCGTTCGTCCTTCTGCTAGACGTCGAAAGTGCCGCAGCCACTCCTCTTCGGCCCAGGAGTCCATCGCGCTGGTAGGTTCGTCGAGCAGGAGCAGGGGAGCCGCGCGGTGAAATGCCCTGGCCAGCGCGATGCGCTGCCACTCGCCTCCGCTAAGCTCCGTGCCGCCGGGCAGCCACTTTCCAAGGCGCTGAGAGAACGCCGCCGGGAACCGTTCGACGATCGATTCAGCGCCGGCAAGGCACGCGGCGGCGCTGACGCGCTCGGCGTCCGGCGCATCCTCTCCGGGAGCGATATTGTCGGCAATCGTTCCAATGTAGCGGACAGGCTGCTGGAAGAGCACTGCGACGGCCCGGCGCAGATCGCAAACGCGGTACTTCCGGATGTCGATCCCGTCCAGTTCAATGGCTCCCTCGTCCGGATCGTAGAGACGGCAGAGCAGCTTTATCAGAGTGCTCTTTCCCGCCCCATTTGCGCCGACGATCGCGGTAGTCCGCCCGGCGGGCAGCACCAGGTCGAACCCCTTGAGGGCGGGAACGGTGCTGCCCGGATAGTGAAACTTGACGCCGCGCAGCCGAACGCCCTCCTGGATCGATCGTGGCGCGGGTAGGGGAGCGGCCGGATCGGTAACTCGGGCCGGCAATTCAAGAAAATCGAACAGGTTGCTCAGGAACAGGGTGTTTGCATATATCTGCCCGGCGTTATCCAGCAGGCCACGCATCAGGCCCTGTCCCTGCGAGAATGCCTGCCAGAATAGCGCGAGACCGCCGAGAGTGATCTCCGCCAGGATAAGCCGATGGACCATCCACAAAACCGCGACAACTGTTACGAATAAGGCGAGTAGGCCCGCAACCACGCCGGCGAGGCTTTCCCAGATCGCAATGCGGATTCGCTCCGATCGGATGCGCGAGCGCAGACTCTGGTACAGTTCGCTGAAATAGTGCCCGATACCGAAAAGTCGAAGCTCAGCGGCCGCGTCGGCGGAACTGAGCAGTTCATCGTAGTGCTCGCTGCGCCGTTCGTCAGCGGTAGTTCGTCGCCAGAGGTCGTGGCGGCGCGTTGCAAAATCCAGGACGACGAACAGAGCGGGAAGGGTGCTGAGAAGAAGCGCCGGGGGAAGCCACGGACCATAAGGCAGCAGGACGGCTGCCATCGCGACCAGCGTGACCGCATTCTGCATCGTCGCGCCGAGGCTTTCCAGCAGGGCCAGTGGCCGATATCTGGCCTCATCGCGCGCCCGGTGGAGATGATCGTAGTAGTCCGCCGATTCCCAGAAGGCAAAGTCGGTTTCGATCGACTTCTGGTGTATCATTCCGGTGATGTGGTCGCTCACACGCTCCGACTGGGCCGTCCGAACCAGGCTGGCCATGCTGCGCGTTAGCTCCATAAGCAGCAGGACAGCCGCCATCATCCCGCCGTAGAGAAGTACCGGGCCGATCCTCTCGCTGGCGCCCCGAAGAGCCACCAGGTGGTCCACCAGTCCGCGCGTTAGAAATACCGTGCATGCCGGCAGCAGGCCCCGCAGCGCCAGCACTACCACCCATGCGACGGTCCAATTTGGCGCGGATCGCCATACCAGGTCAAGAGCGCGCGGGACGTACCTTAGCTGCGCCAGGGCGAATCGTATCTTGTCGTTTGCCAGGCGAAACCGTTCGGGCATAGTTCTATTATGCCACGATGAGTGTAGCTGCTCCATATCTTGCCGAATTCACCTATAATGTTGACGTGAACGCGGACTTAAGAGGGCCTAGACTAGACGATGATTGATATTCGGTGTGCGCATACGACCGACACAGGGCTGGAACGGCAGATTAACCAGGACTGCGTTGCCATCGCACTAGGGGACGAGCTCCGGGGAGCGTCAGATGCGCTGATCGTTGTTGCGGACGGGATGGGTGGGCGCTCGGGAGGCGAAATCGCGGCCCGCCTAACTGCGCAGACGCTTCCAGACGCGGTCCGAAGCCATCTTGAGGCATCGACGGAGGGTGGACGCCGAGAACGGCTCGGCGACGCTCTCTATGCTGGCTTTACCGCGGCGAACCAGGCCGTGTGGCGCCGTGGCAAGAACGAGCCGGGCCTGCAAGGAATGGGAACGACGTGCGTCGCTGCTTTGGCACGTGACGGAACGGCCGCGATCGCGAACGCTGGAGACAGCCGGGTATACCTGCTGCGAGACGCAACGATGACCCTGGTCACCCACGATCACGTGCTGATCCACGATTCCGGGCTCGAGCCTTTGTCGCCGGGAGAACAACCGCGGAGCAGGTTTCACAAGACCATTACGCGGGCGATTGGATATGCATCCTCCGTGGAGCCGGATATCACGCTGATACGACTGCGTGAGGGCGACCGGCTCTTGCTGTGCACGGACGGTCTCACCAACATGGTGAGCGACAGCGAGATCGAGCGTATGCTGCGATCCGTTGCGGATCCGCAAGACGCTTGCAATCTGCTGGTGGACGCGGCGAACCGTAATGGTGGAATCGACAACGTGACCGTCGCCATCCTGCAGGTTGGCAGCTACCTTCCAGTTATCGCAAATGAAGCCGAGCAGCCTAACGTCGACGAGATGTCCAATACGGCGCGGAGTCTTCCTCCTCGTGGGCGGCGCTCATGGCGCGTATTCACCCTTTGCGCGCTCATCCTGCTCGCAGGCTTTGCGATCTACTTCTTCTCAAACCACGGACACCTCTGACGGACACGCCGGCTCTCCCCGATCGATTCGTGAACCTCAGGACAGGATCTACACCCGACCCAAATGAGCAGGCAGAACCTAACCCGGACCATTCACGAGCAGGTTCCTGTAGGGGCAATCCCTTGTGGCTGCCCTCGGTTCATGATTAGCATCCCATCGGGCAAACCCGGCCCAAGGATGAATGAACAGTCGACGCTTGTCGGTATGTTCATTACGAAAGCAAGTTAACGCCTCCTTCGCGGCGCGCCTTCTCGGTGAGTGGAGTCGGGCGGACGCGCTATGACCCTGCGCGGCGGAGCCGATCCCGAACGGGATGGATTGATGGGGGTTGGCGGCAGGAATAGCCCGAGGTCCAGCCGAACTCTCCGTGCGTTTGGCGGGTTGCCCCCAGACGTAAGTGAGAGGCTGTTAAGTGCCACAGATCGTCGTAGACAATCTCTGCAAATCATTCCGCATTGCCAAACGAGCGCCAGGTTTCTGGGGCGCGGTTCGCGGCTTGGCGGTAAGGTCGTACACCACCCTCGAGGCCATTCGAGGAATCTCGTTTACGCTGGAGGCCGGCGAACTCGTCGGCTACATCGGGCCGAACGGCGCTGGCAAATCGACCACGGTGAAGGTTCTGTCCGGAATCCTCGTACCAGATTCCGGTCGCTGCGAAGTGCTCGGGGTGACTCCCTGGCGCGATCGCGCTCACTTTGTCCAGAAGATTGGCGTGGTATTTGGGCAGCGGACGCAACTATGGTGGGATCTTCCCGTGATCGAGTCGCTCGACCTCTTGCGCGACATCTATCGAGTGCCGCAGGCACAATACGGCTCGACTCGCGACGAGTTGGTGACCATGCTGAACCTCGAAGCGCTGCTCGACGTGCCGGTACGACAACTGAGTCTGGGACAGCGCATGCGGTGCGATCTGGCGGGGTCGCTCATCCATCGACCTGAGATCCTGTTTCTGGACGAGCCTACCATCGGGCTCGATGCCGTGTCCAAGCTCGCGCTCCGCGACTTCATCCGGCGTCTCAATCGCGAGCGCGGCGTGACCGTGATTCTGACGACGCACGACATGGACGATATCGAGGCACTATGCAGCAGAGTGATTCTCATCGGGCGAGGCGAGATACTCCTGGACGGTCCGCTCGACACATTGAGAGGACGGGTTACTAACGAGCGGTGGCTGATCGTCGACCTCGAGAAAGACGATGAGAACATCGAGGACGAGGACGCTGAGATCTTGCGAACGGAGCGTGGGCGAGTCTGCCTAAAATTCGATCCGGCGCGCATATCGACGGCGGCGCTGATCCGGCGGATCACCGCGCGATACGCGGTGCGCGACCTGTTCGTCGAAAACCCGCCGATCGAAGAGATCGTCGCTCAGGTGTACAGGGACGCGGAGGTTTGAAACCGTACCTGGCCCTGCTGGGAGCGCGGTTTCGGGTCCTGCTCCAGTACCGCGCGGCGGCTGCCGCGGGACTTGGCACCCAGCTGTTCTGGGGCCTGATCCGTATGATGATCTTCCAGGCGTTCTACGATTCGGCACCAGACGCGCAACCGATCAATCGCGTTGATGTCGTGACCTATATCTGGCTGGGGCAGGCGATGCTCGGCCTGCTGCCGTGGAATCTCGACGGCGACATTCGATCGATGGTGCGTACTGGTACGGTCGCCTACGAGCTTCTGCGGCCCGTCGATCTCTATGGAGCGTGGTATACTCGCGCGGTCGCCCAGCGTACGGCGCCGACGCTGCTGCGGTGTGTACCGCTCTTCATTGTCGCCGGACTGTTCTTTGGCCTTCGACCGCCGTCTTCCGCTGCAGCCGGGCTCTTATGGGTGCTTACTACCCTTGCCGCGATCGGCCTCGCCAGCGCCTTCTCCACCTTCATGAACGTTACCATGGTGACAACCGTCTCCGGCGAAGGGATCGCCAGGTTCGTTTCGCCCCTGGTATATTCACTGTCCGGAATGTTGATACCCATCTCGCTGCTGCCGCGTTGGCTGCTGCCGGCGATCAACGCGCTGCCGTTTCGCGGGCTCGTGGACACGCCCTTTCGCGCCTACCTGGGCGAGCTGTCCGGGAGCGGGTTCATCGCGGCTCTGGCGCATCAGATCCTCTGGACGTTGGCGCTGGTTGCAGCCGGCAGATGGATGCTCGGTCGCAGTCTCCGCCGATTGGTGATACAGGGAGGCTGACGTTGCTCGATACCATCTCACTCTACTTTCGGTTTGTGAGCGTGTGCCTTCGGAGCAAGATGCAGTACCGGTCGTCCTTCCTCCTGTTGTCGACAGGACAGCTGTTTTCGCTGCTCATGGAGTTTGCGGCGATCTGGGCGCTCTTCGCGCGTTTCGGAAGCCTGAAAGGCTGGTCGCTGGCTGAGATCGGGATCTTCTATGGAGTGACGCACGGGGCGTTCGCAGTTGCGGAGGTTGTCGGTCGCGGGTTCGACACGTTTTCAGACATGGTCAAGTCCGGCGACTTCGACCGGTTCCTGCTGAGGCCGCGAAGCACCACCCTGCAGGTAGCCGGTCGCGATTTCGACGGCCGGTTCGGCCGTCTTGCACAG
>JBBQVV010000368.1:0-7276 GCA_038211235.1 Chthonomonadales bacterium
GGTCAAGTTCGTAACGGGCATCCGATCTCGCTGCCGCGGAAGACTACGTCATTTCAGTTCTGGTCAGAGCGCTTGAGCAGCTATGCGATGTCGGCGGCCCTGGCAACGGAACGGGACTTCTGGCGATCACAAAGAGCCTCCGCAATGCTTCCTGTCGATTTTGAACAGGGAAGTAATCTCGTATCGTCGCTACGCGTCGTCTCGATGAACCTCGACGTAAAGGAGACCACCGCACTCGTGCGTCGCGCGCGCGGAACGCAGTCGACCCGCGTGGATGATGCAATGATCGCCGCGCTCGCTCAGACGGTTGCACGCTGGACACGCAGATCCGTTGTACTCCTGAACCTAGAGGGTCATGGTCGAGAAACCATTTTCGATGATGTGGATCTGTCCCGCACGATCGGTTGGTTTACATCGCTCTATCCGGTCTGTCTGTCAATCGACGGTTCGCCGGGTGACACAAGTTATTTGGCTTCTATTCAAGACCAGCTTGGAGCCATCCCGAACAGAGGAATCGGATACGGGATACTGCGGTATCTCTCCAAGGATCTTATGACCATTGACCGTTCTCAGACCGGAACGGATCCGCGGATCAGTTTCAACTACCTCGGCCAGTTTGATCAGTTGCTGCCCGAGGATTCCCAGTTTAAGGTAAGAGACGATTGTCTGGCGCTATCACGAAGTCCGAATCAGTCACGCGCGCATCTTATCGAGGTCGACTGCTTCGTAGTAAACGGGCAGTTCACGATGAACTGGGGATATTCTGAAGACGTACATCGCCGGGATACGATAACGCGATTGGCATGCGATATGCTAAATACGCTTAAGGTGATCGTCTCGGAGAACCACGATCCGGTTACTGTGGGATATGTGGACACGGATTTTCCGGATTTGGAGCTGAGCAGCGATAGTCTGGATCAGATCCTCCAGGAGTTGGAATTCTAAGGTGGCTTTGCAGTACCAGGAACGGATTCAACGACGTTAGAATGGATTCCAAGAAGTTAGAGTCGATTTTCCCGCTGGCGCCTCAACAACAGGGTGTCTTCCTAGAGTCGCGCGCTTCCACTGCAACGGGCCTCCACATCGAACAGGAGATTCACAGTCTGTGTGGACCTCTGGATGTGGACGCACTTTGCAGCGCCTGGCAATCCGTTGTCGACCGGCATGCGATGCTGCGCACGGCATTTGTGTGGAAGGGCCAGGAGCAGCCTCTGCAGGCGGTATTGCGCTATGTGCGTACCACGGTCGACGTTCACGATGTGCGGCGCCTGGACAGGGAACAGCAACGTCTTAACCTTGAGGAGTTTCTAGCCGCGGACCGGCGACAGGGATTCGAACTCAATCGCCCACCGCTCGCTCGATTGACGCTTTTCAGGACGGGGGATGAGACATTCGATCTCGTCCGGACATACCATCACATTCTGATCGATGGATGGAGTGTGCCGATCCTTACCCATGACCTGATGCGGTTTTATGCGAATGTCCGGAACGGCGAAACGATTCTGGTCGAACCCGCATCGTCGTATCGGGACTATGTCGCATGGCTGAAGCGACAGGACAATGGAAGGGCTGAGGAGTACTGGCGCTATGTCATGTCCGGCGTCCGCCAATGTACTCCGATCGGGCGGCCGTCGGTCGTGGCAGCTCGGCTCGATGTTCCGCAGACTTATCGGACGGTCGAGTCGCGATTGTCCGCTCTGGATACGGCTGCGCTTCGGACGCTTGCTCGAGTGCATGGCCTTACGCTGAATACGGTACTTCAGGGCGCATGGGCGCTCCTCCTCAGCCGCTATAGCGGCGAGCGGGACATAGTTTTCGGGACCACGGTGTCCGGGCGGTCGGCCGACATTCCAAACGCGGACTCGACTGTGGGACTCTTCGTGAACACGCTGCCGTTCCGCCTCTTGGTTCAGCCCGAGATGCCCCTTGCGGCATGGCTGGAGACAGTGCAGACCCGTCACCTAAGGCTGCGACAGTTCGAGCACTGCTCCACCGGTCAGATACACCAGTGGACCGACATGCCGCCGACGCTCCCATTGTTCGAGAGCGCGGTTGTCTACGAGAACTATCCCGAGTCCCCTGCCGTTCCCGGCGCGGCAGAGCTGAACTTAGAGGATATCCGCAAGGCAAGATCCATTGGTGCACAGACGAAGTTCGCCGTAACGCTTCTCATTATCGTGGACGATGATGTACCACTGCGTATGGTCTACGATCCTCGCCGTTTCAATGAGGGCGGCGCCGACCAGATCGTCGATCATTTTTCCCGCCTACTCAGTCGTATTGCCACGATGCCCGATTGCGATCTGCAGGCGCTGCTCGCGGACTGGCCGAATCTCCAGGTTCCACGATTTCGGGCGCTTCCGCGGCGAGATGTCTCGGCCGACACGGACTTTGCATCGGCCCCACGCAATTCGGTCGAATCGGCACTGGCCGGTATCTGGTCGGAAGTGCTCGGCCTGGATCGTGTGGGTATCTTTGACGATCTGCTGCAGTTGGGCGCGCATTCGTTGATTGCCACGCAAGCGGTTGCCAGAATCCGCAGCGTAATGCGAGTTGATCTTCCGCTGGCCGCGATCTTTAACTCGCCGACGATCTCCGAATTGTCCGATGTGATCTCGTTGCTGCAGTCATCCGGCGGCCGGTCCGAAGTATCCGCGCTCACTCCGGTTGAACGAGATCGATCGCTGCCGCTGTCGTTCGCGCAGCAGAGGCTCTGGCTGCTCGAACAGCTCGACCCGGGACTGGCCATCTACAACTCACCGTGCAGCATCGCGATCGCAGGACGACTCGACGCGGACGCGCTGGCACGAAGTTTGAGCGAAATCATCTCACGACATGAGGTGCTGCGGACGGTGTTTGGCAGAGAAGGGGAAGAACCGGTTCAGATTGTCATGGCGCCTCGCCCGTTCGCGCTCGCCTCCATTGACGTAAGTACTTTGTCGGCAGACGCCAAGACTCGCGAGATCGAACGACTAATGCGTGACGAGGTCGACACACCGTTCAACCTATCACTGGACTTAATGGTCCGCGGTAAACTCGTCCACCTGGGTTCTGATGAACATAGGCTCCTACTCACAGTCCATCACATTGCGTCCGATCGCTGGTCGTTTGCAATCCTCATGAAGGAGCTGGCGGCCTTCTACGCGGCGTTCTCGCGCGGAAACCCGTCACCTTTGCCGAATCTGGAAATCCAATATGCGGACTATGCGGTCTGGGAGCGCGAAAAGCTCAGCGGTAGTCTGTACGCGGACCAACTGCACTATTGGCAGCGTCGATTGGCGGACGTATCGTCGGAGCCGCTCCTAATTACCGACCGACCGCGCGCCGAGAATTCCGTTTATACAGGTGAAAGCTATATTTCGACTGTCTCGATCGGGACGCGAAGGGCACTTCAGGCGATGGCTGGAGAGGCGGGATGCACGCTGTACATGGTCCTCCTCGCGGCAATGCACGTCCTTCTGCATTACCGCAGCGGACGTAATGAGATCGTTACGGGTTCGAACGTCGCAAATCGTGAAAATCTCGAGATTGAGGCACTCATAGGATTCTTTGTGAATCAGATCGTTCTTACGAGCGATGTGTCCGGTGATCCGACGTTTCGAGCCTTCCTCGGCACTGTTCGTGAAGTGGTGCTGCAGGGCTACGCCCATCAGCAGGTGCCGTTTGACCTGGTACTTGCGGACCAGAAGAGGGAGCGATCACTCAACTTGACGCCGCTATTCCAGGTTCTATTCGTACAGAACACGCCGATCGATCCCATCGAGCTGCAAGGGATTACGATCATGGCGCCCGAGTTCGATGCAAGTACATCAAAGTTCGATCTGGCCGTGTTTGCCCAGGAAACAGGTGACGGATTACAATTCACATGGATCTACAAGACGGATCTGTTCTTTGCGTCGACAATCACGGCAATCGCTGACCAACTGGGATCGCTGTTGACAGCTGTCGCGGCCGATCCCGGGCTCGTGGTGAGCGCACTGATCGCCGTTCTAACGCAACGCGACAAAGAGAAGCAGGTTCTTGAAAAGAGCAACCGTGAGCGAACGAGCCGCCTGAAGTTTCAGAGTGTTCGGCCAAGGGCCGTCCAGGCCGAATGAGCTTCTCGAATCTCACGCCGCGCATGGCGCACGGTCAACTTCCAGCGCGGCCGCCCATCCAATACCTTGCAATGCTATCGCAGCTTTAAGTAAGCCGCGACGTGGTACCAGCTGATTGGAACGCCAATTCGTCTATGGAAACAACAGTAGAAGGCTACCATCTCTCTCCCCAACAGCGCCGTCTCTGGTCGTTACAGGTGGACGGTACACACTATAACTCCGGATGCATGGTTCGGATCGCTGGTCCGCTGAACGTGCACGGTCTCCGTGCCGCGCTAAGAGGGATCGTTGAGAATCACGAAATCCTGCGAACCTATTATCATCGACCCGCGGGAAGAAAACTCGTGCTGCAGGTGATTGCATCGAAGCAAGAGCCCGTCTGGCGCGAAACCGATCTTCGTGAGACGCCTGAGCAATGCCGAACCGATGCGCTCGGTTGCATGTGGGTGCAGGAAAGAGTTAGGACATTCGACCTCGAGCATGGACCCATGGTCCATGCGACATTGGTGCGAGTAGAGGAAAACGAATACCGCCTTTTCGTTACCGTGCCGGCTCTATGCGCGGACGGCTGGTCCTTGCACAACCTTGTGGCCGACGTCTGCCGAACCTATGCGGACGTTCATGTCGATTCGCAGCTGGAGTCGCTACAGTACGTACAATATTCCGAATGGCAGAACGAGATGCTCGAGACCGAGGGCGAGGAAGCTGCTGCCGCCTTCCTCCTGCGCCGTAGTTGGGATGTCGAGTTACTGGCTAGACTTCTATACAAGCCGGTATCGCCAGGCCGTGCGATCCGTTCTATCGAGTCTTATGGGATGCAGATCCCCGCCCTCCTGGCAACTGCGGTCGAGTGCGGGTCTGCGGACGCGAGCGATGTCCGCGTCACCCTCCTGGCAGTCTGGATCGCGCTACAGATGCGCAAAACTCATCCTTTGGCCGGGATTGCCCTGAAGTGCGACGGACGGAAGTATGATGAACTTCAGGATACGCTCGGCGTCCTGAGCAAGGCGCTGCCGATATCATTCGACGTTGACCCAAGCGCAAGGTTCTCTGAACTGGTGACTTCGGTGCGTACGGCGGCAGACGACGCAATGGAAAGCGACACCTATATCCCCCCGGACATCTTTACGGACTCGGCAGGCGAAACGCGGTATTTCCCATTGGGGTTCGAGTATACGGATCATTCGTCTCTGGTGTCCGCTGGCGAGGTCGTCTTCACGGTTCTAGATCAGTACAGCCGCACCGATCGCTTCGACCTGCTCTTGTGCTGCCGAAAGCTGGCCGAAGGACTCGCCGCCGACTTCTGCTACGATCCCGCGCTCTATTCGAGGGTGGAGGTCGCGCGCATCGCCGCTCAGTTCGTCACCCTGCTCGAGAGCGCGATCGCACGGCCCGACACTCCCGTAGACCAGTTGGAGATGCTGCCCGAGGAGCAGCGCCGACAACTGATCGAAGAGTGGAATGCGGATCCAACCGACTTCCCGGCCGTATGCGTCCATACGCTCTTCGAGCAGCACGCCGAGCGCACACCGAACGCTCAGGCACTTGCATTCGAGGGACAACGTCTCACCTACCAGCAGCTCAACGCCCGCGCCAATCAGCTGGCGCACTATCTGCGTGGACAGGGAGTTGGACCGGGCGTGCTGGTCGCACTCTGCATGGAGCGCTCGATCGAGATGATCGTGGGGCTGCTGGGAGTTCTCAAAGCCGGAGGCGCCTACGTGGCGCTCGACCCGGCATATCCACCTGAGAGGATCGCATTCCTGCTCCAGGACAGTCGGGCGCCTCTCCTGCTTACCCAGGAGGCCATGGCGCGCGGTCTGCCCCCCTACGAAGGTAAACGGCTCGCCATCGACGGCGACGCCGCGCTTCTTGCCGAGCAGCCTGTGTCCAACCCGGATCCGATCAACACTCTTTCCGACCCGGTCTACGTCATCTATACGTCCGGTTCCACCGGCACGCCCAAGGGAGTGATGGTGGAACATGGCGGACTGACCAACTATGTGCACGCGGTCCTATCGCGGCTGGACCTGCCGGCCGGAAGCCGCTATGCGAGCGTCTCCACGCTTGCCGCCGATCTGGGCAACACGGTCGTGTTCGGAGCGCTCTGAAGCGGAGGCTGCCTGCACCTGATCGCATCCGAAAGAGCCATGGATGGAGCCGCGCTGGGAGCCTACTTCAAAGCCGAGGGCATCGACTGTCTCAAGATCGTTCCCTCCCACCTCTCCGCGCTCCTCAGTGGAGGCGATGCGGCCGCCGCCGATGTCGTGCCTGCAAGGGTGCTGGTCCTGGGAGGCGAAGCGAGCCCCTGGTCGTTGATCGACCGCGTGCACGCGCTGTCGCCGGATTGCCGGATCTTCAACCACTACGGACCGACCGAGACGACCGTCGGCGTCCTGACCCATGCGGTCGCGCCGGAAGCGCCGCGCACGAGCGCCGGTGTTCCTCTGGGTCGTCCCCTCGCCAACACGCGGATGTACGTACTGGACGCTCATGGGCAGCCGGTGCCGATCGGCGTCGTGGGAGAGCTGTATATCGGAGGATCTCAGGTGGCGCGCGGCTACCTCAACCGGGATGATCTCACCTCGGAGCGGTTCGTGGCCGACCCGTTCGCAGCGGACTCCGCATCGCGGCTGTACCGAACCGGTGACCTGGTTCGATACCTGGAGGACGGTTCGCTGGAGTTCCTGGGTCGCGGGGACGATCAGATCAAGATCCGTGGCTATCGCATTGAACTCGGCGAGATCGAGACGCGCCTGCGAGAGCATCCTCGGATCCGCGAAGCGGTCGTTCTTGCCGTCGAGACGGGCGAAGCGGCAACAGGTCCCGTGGAGAAGCGACTGGTCGCCTATCTTGTCGCCGATGGCGCCCGTGGCCAGGAGACGACCGGGGCGGAACTGGGCGACTTCCTGCGAGTACGCCTGCCCGACTACATGGCTCCGAGCCGTTTCGTCTGGCTGGACGCGCTCCCTCTGTCACCCAACGGCAAGATCGACCGCCAGGCGCTCAC
The DNA here is from genome assembly GCA_038211235.1 of Chthonomonadales bacterium. Classification (GTDB taxonomy): domain Bacteria; phylum Armatimonadota; class Chthonomonadetes; order Chthonomonadales; family Chthonomonadaceae; genus DATGJU01. Next base: position 7,108 of record JBBQVV010000368.1, read on the forward strand.
CAAGCTCGGACTGGGCGACGCAGACGCAAGCTCAACAAGCTACGTCGCGCCGCGGACGCCTGTCGAAGAGGTGCTCTGCGACATCTGGGCGCAGCTGCTCGGACTGGAGCGCGTCGGCGTCCACGACAACTTCTTCGCCATCGGAGGACACTCGCTGCTCGCAACACAG
>JBBQVV010000369.1:0-7213 GCA_038211235.1 Chthonomonadales bacterium
CTGTGACGTTTCGTTACAAGGCGACTGCTGAGAGTGGACCGCACGCGCGGCAGTACGGTCTGATCGCCGAGGAGGTCGCGAAGATCTATCCGGAGCTCGTCCAGTACGATAAGTCCGGCAAGCCGTTCACGATCTACTACCACCTCCTCACGCCGATGCTGCTCAATGAACTTCAGAAAGCCCACCGACAATATTGCGCTCAAAGCAGAGAGATAGCGGCGATGAAGACCGCGCACGAGGCGGAGATTGCAATGCTGAGAGTGGGCCTTCAGAAGCAAAGCGCAGAGCTGGCGGCATTGAAACAGACGCAGCAGAATCAGGTCACCGCATTCGCGAAACTGTCCGCGTCGGTAGAGGCGTCGCAGCACGGCCCGCAGGTTCGGAGGGCGTCCTACTCGCGACCGTAGTCGGACTTGACTCCAGCGCCCCTGGTCCTCGCAGGATAGCTGGATTCTGCATAACAGTCATTCGGCGCGGGGAGTGCGTCAGTGTCCACATGGAATAGGCGAATAGAGTTGGTTGTCTCCGGCAGCCTCCTAACTCGAAGGAGTCACCGGAGATGAAATCGCCAATTCGCAATTGCGCGGCCCGCCGTGGAGGCGTGCTGATCTCGCTGTCACGGGCGACTTGGGAGCAAACGACAAGCTAAGCTTCGGCGGGAGGCCGGGGCGCACCGTGAGACGCGCGATGGAGGCTGGAGGCGGCAGGCAGTCGCCTGTCCGGAAGCGGGTCTGCCTGCCTTGTTGTTTGGTATCCCCTGCCCGACGAGGATGCATTCACGAAGCACCTTCCAAGCCTTCCGGCTCGCAGCTTCCCTGATGCGCTCACGCCCTTTCGGCGGCCCGGCCGTCTCGGATGGCTTTCGGAGACCCGTTGGCTTTGCGTCGCTGCCTTGCGGCAGGTTTGCCCTTGTCGGGGGCGAAGGAAACCTGACAGACAGGTTATGCCCCCTTGTTGGCTGACCTACTGCTGTTGAATCTGCGGGACTGCGCGCGACAGAAATACGGTATTGTCCTGCTGCGGACCGAAGGCGCGATGACCACGGCATGACGGAACCGGCATCCTTGATAGTTGGAATCCGATGTCCGCTTTATGGAATGATCCTTACAGGTTGACGTGCCCGCACGGTCATCACTGTAAGGAGTCACTGGACATGAAGTCATCAGTTCGCAAGCGAGTCGCTTACCGTGGCGGCGTGCTCATCTCCGCGCTCGCGTTTGTTACCATCTCGTCTATGCTGGTCGTCGGCATGTTGACGATGTCGGTCGGCTACTATACTCGGGGCAAGACGGAGGCGGACTACGAAGCCGCGCTGGCGCTCGCCGAGGCCGGGGCGAACTACGAGTTCCAAAAGATAAGCGCGAATACGGCGAATGCGGATCAGGCGAGCGTCGCACATCCCACTGGAGTTTCCTATAGTGTTGGCGCAGGCACGTTTACGGTCTTCTGTTCCAACAAGGACGGGTCCACACCGTGGGTTGCGCCGAACAATCTCTACGTGAATTCGGTTGGAACCGTGAACAGTGTCAGCCGGACGATCAGGATTAGCGGTAAGGGCTATGGGCTTGCACCGAACTTTGCCGTCTTCGGCATCGGCAGCTTCAAGATTCACGCGTCCAACCCTACGATTGTCGGAGATTGCGGTACTGATGGGACAACATCCCTTCACGGGCACATCTCCGGCTCCTACTACGTCTGCGGCGCGGGTGCAAGCGGAAGCGGCGCGGGCGCCAACTGTCCAACCGTTACGCTGCCACAGCCGATCCTGTGGCCGACGGTCGACCAGAAAGCAACCGCCCTATTCCCGAACAGCGGCGCGACCGCTCCAGGCGGACTGCTCTACCTGGCGTCCCACAACAACAACGCCTCCGCCGGCCTTCCGACAACGAACGCGACCATCACCACGCCGGTAACGCTCACGGGCCCGGGCAACTACTTTGTAACTAGCGTTACACTTGCCGGCACTAACAAGATCACGTTTAACAACACGAATGGACCGATCAACCTGTGGGTAGGACCTGCCGGCTCGGCGGGAATGGTACGTCTGGATGGGACGTCCGGCGGAACTGTTGCCGTGCCGCTGTCGACGAATCCAGTGGTAGTCTATGTGGCGACTTCCGGAGGAGTGCAAATGCACTCCTCACCTACCATTACGGCCGATTGGTACGTCTACAACGGCCTCTCCGGCAGCGAATACGGACCGTTTAGCGGCTGGAACTCGCCCACAGTCAATGGATCGGTGCTCTGCTATGACTTCTTCAATAGCGGAGACACCATGATCAACTACATGCCCGGCGTGCCGTGTCCGTATAACAGTATCGATCATTACGGCTTCGACGATCAGTGGCTCGAGCAGGGCGGCATGTTCTGATATCTACCGCTGACGGTCTCCGTCAGTTCGTTGACACGCGGGCGCCGACCATGGCTCCGCATGGACGCTCACGGTGAGGATCGATGCCCACATTGCTGACATCCGGACCTTCCCAGTCCGGACTTCGATTGCGACTGCTCAATTCCGCCCCGATCGCGCCACGAACGCTCCTATCCTCGCCCGAGCCTTACGGCGGTTCGTTTCTCTCGACTATCGTGCAGCAGAAATGCTTGAATATACCGCGGGTGTGATGGTTGGCGCGCCAAGTGCTACTGGATGGACCAAGCCGCTTCTCTTCGAATCAACGAGAAGTTGCATTCCATTCGGAGAGACGCACAATGACGAACTCCTTTCGCATTCGCAAGGCACAACGCGGCGCCATACTGATTTCGGCGCTCGCATTTACCGTGATCTCGGCCATGCTTGTCACAGGAATGTTGACCGTTTCTACAAGCTACTTTGCCCGAACACAGTCGGAGGCGGATTATGAGAGGGCGCTGGCGCTGGCGGAGGCAGGCGTGAACTATGAGTTCCGCAAGATTAGCCAGAACACGACAAATGCGGACCAGCGGCCGAACGGTACTTCTCCAGGCGTCTCCTATAACTTAGGCGGCGGGACCTTCGCGATCTACTGTGCCAACTCGAACAACACCACGCCATGGACGCCCCCCGGCAACCTGATCGTGTACTGTACGGGTACGATCAATGGGATCAGCCGGCAGCTTCAGGTCACGGGCAAAGGCTATTCGGTCACTCCTAACTTCGCCCTGTTCGGCGTGCAGAACGGGCTTATGAACGGAGCCCCGTCTGTTCCAACCGGAGATGTCGGAACCAACGGATCGCTCAACTTCAACGGAGATCCGACAGTAGGGGGACATGTCGACTTCAACGGGGCAGGCTCGGGCTGGTCGCCCACACCGTGCGGCTCGTACAATGTGCAGCACTTTGCGAATCCGGTCGGCTGGCCGACAGTCTCCGCCATCGCGAGCCAGACGGTTGCGGGCGGACTGGCAACGCTGGCGACGACAAACGATAACGCGCTTGCCACCTCATCCCCGTCCGGAGCGTTCACCGGCACCACCATATTCATGAACGGGTCAGGAACTCTTACGCTGCATGGAAAGGCGGGCGGCGCCAACTACTACGTCACCAGCTTGCTCCTTAACGGCAGCCCGCGGATCGTATTCGACAATAGCGCCGGCCCGATCAACCTCTGGGAAGGCCCTGCCGGTGCCTCGAGCGCCTTTATATTCAACGGAGGCTCGGCCGCGATCCGCAATTCCGTGGACCCTACCAAGAAAGTATCGATGTACATCGCGACAAATAACGACGTTATCATGAACGGCAACACGGAGTTGGACGCAGGCGTTTACAACTACCAGAGCGCATCCAGCGGCAATGTAATCATGAACGGAAGCCCTGCCGTGTATGGCAGCGTTATCGCCAATAGGTTCACCATGAACGGCAGTCCGACCATCAACTACCAGTCCGGATATTTTCAGACGAGCGGTAACGGCTATTACGGTTTCAACGATCAGTGGCTCGAGCAGGGCGGGACGTTCTGATATTCATTGCTAACGCCTCGTGTCCACTCGTCGTAGGATCGCTCTAGCTCCTGCAGAAGGGGCTGACTCAGAATCGGCTTGACGAGATAGGCGCAGGCGCCGACCTTTTTCGCTCTCCATCGCCGCTCATCGTTATCAGCGGCGGTTACGATGACGATGCAGACCCTGAACGTCGCCAGGATCGCGGCAGCGGCGTCGAGTCCGTCGATGTCACCGGGCATTGAGATATCCATTAGTACAAGGTCGGGACGCTCGCGGAGGACGAGGTCGATACCGGCTCGGGCGTTCAGGGCAACGCCGGCAATCTCGATTCCGGCCTTCGTGAGCGCTCGGCGAATCTGAAGCTGTGTTACCCCTTCGTCTTCGATCACGATCGCGCGCTTACCGGCTAGCGGCGATCGCATGCCGCCCCCCGCGGCATCTTCTGCACCCATCCTGACCGGACCTTTCCTCTTGACCGAAAGTGAACGAGTCATGCCCCGTGCGGCGCCGGGGTGGCATCGATCTGGAGACGGATCTCGCCAGCTACGCGCTCGTGCAGTAGGACTTTGAAACAGTGCGGCCCTGGTTTCGTGAGTGTAAGTGGCCGCAGGTTCACGATCAGATTGCATGTCTGCAGGAGGTGACCGGGCTGGTCCGGCACGGAGACCGCCATTCCTTCCATTCGGAACATCTCCTGACCATCTTCGTCGATGAATTCGATGCGGACCGGCACCTGCGTTCCTCGATCGAACGGCCCGGCTTCAAAGAGGGCGACGAGCGCGCAGGAGAGCTGGCACGGAAACTCGGACGAGCCTATCCTCTGAAAGATTCCCAGGAGGTTGAGCTTGCCTTCGACGCTTATGTTGGCTGCATCCGCCAGGTGTCCCACCACGAAGTTCATGGCGCGCTGTTCCATCTCCAGCACGGAAGTACGGTCATCCCGGGTCTCCGCGCGATCGACATTCTGTCATGACGAGTTCCTCACGCGATGGTTCTTTCCCTGCCGCGCCTCGAAATCGACCGCCTGCTGCAAGACACGTCGGTTCCGTAGCGCCAGGGGTGAGCGGGCCCTGGTGACGATCTCAAAGTCGCTATACCTGCTCCTTGCGCAGTAGCAGCGACATCGTGTTCGGAACGAGCTTTCGCACGTCCGGCGGAATCAGAGGCATGGAGTCCCAGAATTCGTCGGGATGCTCTTCCAGACGCTCGACCCGCATGCCGGCTGCGATGCAGGCGTTCACCACATCTGCCATCGTCCAGTTGCGCTCGGCCTTCGACGCCAACTCCTCCATTGGTTTGTCCAGTGCTCCGATATAGGTGTCCGGCCATCCCTGGCCTCGGTGCACTCGCGAATCGAAATAGCTGCCGAACTCCGGATCAACCCTGAGCACGGTGGCTGCCCGGTCCCAGATCCACGAGATCGGGTGCTCCTCGTAGATATACAGTCGTCCCCCAGATTTCAGCAGCCGCGCCGGTACTTGAGCCCATGCCTCGATATCCATGATCCAGTTGAGAGCGCCGCGTCCCGTATACACCAGATCGGCCGTGCCGTTCAACTCGGAGGGCGTGTCGAGAACGTCGCACCGATACCAGCTGGCCGGAGCGCCAAGGGCCTCGGATTTGCGGCGGGCGCATTCAATCATCACTTCGCTAATATCGACTCCGACAACCTCACGCGCCCCCTGGTTCCAGAGCGAGAGCGTATCACGTCCGCCGGCGCATTGCAGATGGATAGCGCGTCCGCACCAATCGGCGAGATCCACGAGGAACGGGTATTCCGGCGGCTCGAAGTTCTTGCCGCCCGCGCGCAGAAAGGCGATATCCTGCTCCACGGCCTCCGCGTAGCGGGCGGCGCCCTCGTTCCAACCCTGGCGGTTGGCCTCGTGCAGCTCTCGAATGTTCATGGTAGGTCTCCGACGAGCAATCCTGGACTATCGAATCAGATGGGCCGACTCGACAGCTGGTCGTAGACTTCCATTCCGGCGCGCTGTTCGTCTTGCCTCGGAATCAGGAATTCGTCGTGCAGGAATGCCTGATGTGCAAGGCTCTTCCTACGTTCCATCAGATCATCGAGGAGTTCGTCAAACGTGCGCTCGATGGCTTTGGTTTGGTCTTTGTTGATCAGGAAGTAGACGTGCACTTCTCTCTCCTGGCCCAGCCGGTATGCGCGGTCTGTAGCTTGTGCCTCAACGGCGGGGTTCCACCAGCGACCATAGTGGATGACGTGGTTTGCCTCCGTGATAGTAAGGCCGACTCCTGCCACAAATGGCGAGAGTATGAGCATATCGAACCCGTCACTTCGCCTGAAGTCGGACAGTATTTCGGTCCTTGTTTCCAAGCCGCCCTTCCGCAACGATCGTAACCTGACCGTATCGCCGTTAATGACACGGACATTCTTCTTGAACTTGGAGCTCAGGACCTTCACTAGAACGCGCTGCATATCCTTATGGCGGCAGAAGATAATGGCCTTTTCGCTCTTGCCTCGAATATCCTGCAGTAAACCGATAAGGTGAGAAAGTTTGGATGATTGACTTACAAGATCATCAACGGAGCACCTATCAGGGTCCTCCAGGAGCGCTGGGTGTTGATAAAGGCGAGCGAAATCTTGAAGGATGCTCAGCTTTCCCACGGTTCTAGTCGTCTTCCCCATTCCGTTGCGAAGCCTTAAGTGACGGTCGACCTCGAACGCAGACATGACACACTCGATCTTATGTTCATGCAGTTCTGGTAGATCCAAGACGTCGCGCTTGTTTCGGCGCAACAAGAATGCTTCCGGTCTGTCGTAGAGTAGCCTGACCTTCAGGTCAGCCGAAGAGGATAGGTATCTTTCTGAGTCTGAGGGATGCTCATTCATCACCGCACCGAGTGCCTCGGTCTGTTCCCTTCCTGACTGCAACTGTGCGTCCGTTGTCTGCTCAGCTTTTTCAGCAATAGCTCTGAACGAAGCCTGCATACCGGAGAATTGAACGCTCATCTGCTCGAGCAGCAGCCGCGTTCCCTCCAGGGAATCCTGTGCCTGGGAAAATTCATTCCTCGCGGAGCCCATCAGCGCATCATGAAACCGCTCTCCAATCTCACGCAGGGACTCCGAGATTGAGCGTTCGATCGCCTCCGCCATCCATCCAAATTCACCGGTGACCGAATCCTGCTTTTGAGACTCCATCTGTACGAGTGCTTCTTGCAGACCATCGAGGGAAGACGCCATGCGCTCCATCGTCGGTCGAAATTCGGCCTGTAGTGAAACTGCGACGCCACTAGACATCCCGGCTGCCAGACCCGGCACGACCTCGTTGTT
>JBBQVV010000370.1:0-7158 GCA_038211235.1 Chthonomonadales bacterium
GATGTTGGCTAAGGGGCTCTTAGCGCATCTGGACGAGCCGGCCGACGAACAATCTCCGTGCATCGTCGTATGTCCTCCGTTCACTTCACTTCAGACCGTCGGCAGCCTTCTGGAAGGCAGTCGAGTCCATCTTGGCGCGCAGGACATGTTCTGGAAAAACAAAGGCGCCTATACGGGGCAGATCTCCTCGCCCATGCTGGTGGATCTCGGCTGCAGCTACGTGATCGTCGGGCATTCCGAGCCGCGCGGCCGATTCGGTGTGCCGGAGCCCGATTTCGACGAGGAGATACTGGCCTATTTCGGCGATACGGATGCCGCGATAAACCGCAAGCTGCTCGCGGCAGTCGCGCATGGGATCACGCCGATTCTATGCGTCGGCGAGACTCTTGCGGAGCGGAAGGCCAATGATACGGACAGCGTCGTCGCCGGTCAGCTGCTGCTCTGTCTGAACGGTCTATCCGCTGAGCAGGCGCCCGGTATCGTCATCGCATACGAGCCCGTCTGGGCCATCGGCACCGGTGAAGTCTGCGCCCCTGACGAGGCCGATCGAGTCTGCGGCGTGATTCGCGATGCGGTCGGGAGGCTTTTCGGCACGGGCGCCTTGGAGGCCATCAGGGTTCTCTACGGTGGGAGCGTCAAGCCGGACAATGCACAGGAGCTGGTAGGCAGGACGAATATCGACGGCGCTCTGGTAGGCGGTGCAAGTCTGAAGCCGTCCGACTTCGCCCAGATCGTCGCTGCTGCCTCGTGAGCGGCGGGTTTGCCGTGCCTGCCGTGATGGGCGATTGATTTGAGCGGCTTAGCGGAGACGCCGATCGAGCGATGCAGGTGAGTGCAGCGTCCGCAGTAGGATGCGATGGTTGTCGTCCAGCTCGCGAACCAGCCGCTTGATCCTTGCGAGTGAAGGGCGGTCAAGCTTCTCGCGCATGTACCGGCAAATGTACGCCGTACAGCCGAACGGTCTCAGATCCGCTGGAAATGTGCAGCCCGATTCGCCAAGGTACTCGCACACCGGCGATTCCGGATCCGCCTCAGCCGTCTCCGGCGGATTGTGGAGTGCGGACGCGACACGTCCGGCGATCTCCGCAATTCGATCGCCCGACGTGTCGTCCGTAACGATCCGGTTCTTCCACCCGGTAGCCTCTGCAAGAAGGATATCCGTAGGAAGAATTCTCGCCGGTTGGCGGCAGCAGGGTGTCGGACAACCCGCACAGTTCTCGCGTGTGAAGGTATCGAAGTGGCGACGCAGTTCGCGCTGAGTTCGTCTGTAGACGGACAGAGGGTTACTCACAGTATTGCCTTTCAAACACAACACAATGACAGGTTGACCAAGCGAGTATAGCCTACCAACGACTTGGTGTCCAGCGCATTGCGCGGCATCGTTCGCCCGTTCGAGCGCGAACAGAGCGGTTCCCATGACAGGAAACCGCTCTCATCTTAACCCATGGCATCTCAAAGCGGATACACGACGAGGCGAACCGATTATAAGCACCTCGCTGCCTACCGCTTACCAACTGCATCTAATTGCTACGGCGTGACGCTCTTTTCGTGCTTCATCCGTCGCTTTTCCGTACGCTCTTCGGTGGCAGATCCGGGCGACATATGCTTGGCGGTCAGGTCCGTCCAATGGTTCAGGTCGAGAGCGCCTGGCGCGGTCGCCGGATACGATGGCGCCATGGGGAGAATGTCCTCATACTCCTCCTCGTGCGCCATGGAGCTCATGCGGTCATGGTCTCGCTCGCGCATCTTGTCCAATCTCGTTTCGGTAGCCGAACCGGCGCGCATGTGCTTGTGAGTAATGTCGCTCCAATGGTTCAGGTCTAGCGCTCCTGGACTGCTGTACGGATAGGATGGGGTTGTCGGGAGCCGATCCTGTTCGTCCTCGTCCCGCGCCACCTTAGACATGCGCTCGTGATCTCTATCGCGCCTCATGTCCATCCGTGCCTCTGCTGCTGAACCAGACCGCATATGTATCCGGCCGAAGTCCGTCCAGTGGTTGAGGTCGAGCGAGCCTGGCGCGGCAGTGGGATATCCAGGCGCCGCGGGAGCCGCATCATTGTAGTCGTCCGTCATCATTCCGTCAGATTGCATCGTTCTGTCCGAGTGCGTGTCGTGCTTCGACATGTGGTCCTGCGCCTGAGCGCGCCCGAATCCAAATGACGCGCAGAGGGCGATGCCAAGCACCGACGTGAGTGCCAGTTGCGTGGTGCCTCGAATCGTGTATCGCAATTTTGTTCCTCCCGGCAGCCCAAAAGGGCGCCCGTCATATTTCATTGCTGCGGATGAAAGATAGAGGGAAGTGCCGGGCACTTTGTTCCAGCAATTTCCGCGCTCGGTACCTTGTGCGCAGGAGCGGCGGCAAACGACCTCCGTGCGTCGAGATGGATCGTCGCCGCGACCGATCTCGACGCTCCTATCGCTCTATGCCGCATGGAGGTACAATCGTTTCCGAGAGACTCTGGCGCTCATCACTGAGGAGGAACTACGTGGCGGGGATCTATCCGTTTGAGGGCATTCACTATGACGATGCGCGCGTGCCTCTTGCACAGGTCATCGCACCGCCATACGACGTATTGTCACCCGATCAGCAGAGAGAGCTTTATGACCGCCATCCGTGCAATATCATCAGGATCATCCTGAATCGGCAGACGCCGGAAGATAGCGAAGCCGAAAACCGTTATACACGCGCGGCCGGGTACCTGCGTGAATGGCTGGCCAACGGCGTGCTCGTCCGGGATAGCGTGCCGGCGTACTACGAATATCTACAGCGTTTCGCGCATCCGAACGACCCCTTGCACGTGGTGGAACGTCAGACCTTGTTCGTCGCATTGAAGCTGGAGCCGTACGACAAGGGCGTCGTTCTCCCCCACGAGGAGACGCATCCCAGTGCGAAGGCGGATCGGCTCGATCTGATGAGGGCGACTCGCGCCAATCCCGAGCCTATCTACGCGCTGTACGAGGATCCGGCCCGCGCCGTCGCGCAAGCGCTTGCAGCAAGTCGCGCGGAGAACGGGCCGCTCCTTCGCGCGGCGGTGCCCGGCGCACCTGGCGCCGCCGCCGACGAACACCTGCTCTACCGCCACAGTGCGGCGCCGGTCTTTCGGGATCTCGGTGAGTTCATGGCAAGGCGCCGGGTCTGGATTGCCGATGGTCACCATCGATACGAAACGGGATTGAACTACCAGCGCGAACGCCGTCGAGAGGAAGGCGATCCGTCCGAAACCAGAGACTACGACTCACTTCTTGTGGGATTGAGCTCCTTTGAGGATCCTGGACTTCTGGTGCTGCCGACCCATCGCCTGATACGCAATATACCAGCGGCCCGGCTGCAGGACCTCCTGCCGCTGCTCCAGCGATATTTCCAGGTGCGCGCCCTGACACATGAGGCCGCACGAGAGTGGATTGGTGTCGAACAGGCCGGAGAGAAGCGGTTTGCGCTGATACGTCCTGATGGAGCATTCGGCCTGATTTTGCGCGATATCTCCCAGGCCGAGGCCGGCGCGGCGGACGGGCACTGTGAAGCCTGGAAGCGCCTGGATGTTACAGTCCTGCAGACGCTCGTACTGGATCGGACGCTGGGCATCTCCTGGACGACGCTTGCGCACACCGCGGACGTGGCCTACACAAGAGACGCGCAGGAGGCGGTTGCCAAGGTGCGCGACGGGGAGTATCAGATAGCCTGCCTGCTTCAGAATCCGACCGTAACGGAGGTGCGCGACGTAGCCTCCGCCGGCGACAAGATGCCGCAGAAATCGACGTTCTTCTATCCTAAGCTCTGGAGCGGCCTTATCTTGAGAGGCATCGATTGAGGGCCGGCGTCATCGGACCGGATTACAGAAGTCCGGTACGCTTTCGAATCAGCCACTCGACACTGAGGCACGTTATAAAAATGACCAGTAGTAGCGGGGCGTCCCACAGTTCGAGCTCCTGCTCCGTTCGCACGGTCAGGCCGTTGTCTGGAAGTGAGCGTATCCAGTCCGAGAGCTGATCCGCGCCATAGTACCTGCCTCCCCCCGCCGACGCGACCTTGCGCAGCAGCGTCTCGTCGAGCTCGGGCCGCTGCTTTTCCAGGGCCTCGGTCTCCACCACAAACCCCGTGGAAGCTCGTGCTCCGGGCGTAACGGGCGAATTCAAGGTAATGTCGTAGTGGCCGACCCTGTCGGGCTGAATCTGTGCGGTAAAGAGTCCAGGCGAGCCGGCCGTCGGCTGCAGGGGTACTCTCTGCTCCTGTCCCGAACTCGTCTTCACGATCGCGGTCGCCGACGTCGCCTTAATCGGATGGTAGTAAGCGTCCAGCAGCCGCGCGTTCAGCAGGACCTTCTGTCCGAGGCGATACGAGTTACGATCGGCGTTCAACTGCACAAACCGGCTGTTGCCAGGCAGCTCCTTCGGCGTCAGCGTGCGGAACACCTGGCCCCAATACCGGTAAAAAAATCGGTCCCCGACCCTCCATCTCCATCGCCACGTACTGTCCACCAGCTCGAGGTAACACTTACCGGCGCCAAAGGGCTGGTAGATCGCGATCGGGTAGGGGCCGTCCGTATTGCGCCGCGAGGAGTGCGATGCGAGTACGGTGGCGCCCGGCTTGACCCGTGGAACTCCGGCAGCCCAGAACATTCCCGGAAGTGTCGCCCAAATGCGGGAGTTCTCGGTTTCGTTCTCGTCCAGTTGCATGATTGGACTTCGGCGGCCCTCCGGCGTCAGCTGCCACTGAAAGGGCTCGTCCGTCACCACCGGCATCGGCGACGCCGTGATGACCGCGGGCAGGACCGCCTCGAGCGGTGTTCCCGCGTACTCGTGGGGCATATGCTGCTCGCCGGCTATCACAAGCATGCTCGCGCCGCGGTCCTCGACGAACCGTCTCAGCGACTGAAGCTGCGACTCGCTGAAGTACGACCGTGGCACATCGCCAAGAACGATGATGTCATAGTCGAATAGCTCCTTCTCGGTCGAAGGGAACGCCTTGATCGCGAAATTGCCCTCACCGCCGCCATCAACATTGTCGCCGCTCAACAAGAGACAGGCGAAGTCGAGCGTGGTATCCCGCAGGATGGCATTCCGGAGATAGCGATACTCGTATCGTGGCTCGTCCTCAACGTAGAGAATCTTCAGCTTCTTGCTGATGACGGTCTGTGGAAACGACCGCCTATTATTGTCCGCTGCGATCTCGCCCGGCTGTATGGCAGTATCGACCGTGTAGAAGAACCGGCCGCCCTGCGTCGGAACGTAACTGAACCGCGCCTCCTGCTTCTGGTCGTCCGGGCCGAGCTTGAGAGCCTGCGCCCCGATCGGCACGCCGTCGCGCTTCAGCGTAATCGTAATAACACGCCCGGCATAACCCCGCTGCGTAACCGCCGCATAGACGCTGACGGTGTTGTTCACCCGGACGACATCGTCGGCAAGCACGCTGACTATTGCAATATCCTTTGTTTTGGTCGGGTCGCCCAGCCCGAGCGTACTGACTCGCACGCCTGCCTGCTTCGCCGCTTCCGCCGCCGCGATCGGATCCTCACCGAGATTGCTTCCTCCATCGCTTATCACAATTGCCCCGGCGATTGGCTGGCCCGCAAGGTCGTCGATGGGAAGCCGCAGGGCGCTGCCCATCTGAGTCGAATCCCCGGTCAGCGCGTCCGGAAGCAGCGCGAACTGGTAAGACTTCTGCTTCACGGAATCGGCGGGCAGCGCGACGGACCGCGGTTTGGCCGCAAACGCATAGAGGCGGACGTTGTACCGCTTTGAGAGCTCTGCCAGAGCCCGGGCATGGTTCAAGAGCGCGTCAGCCCGCTGAAGCCGGGTCAGCCGCGTTAAGGTGGACGGATCGACTCCGGCGGCCGCGGCCTCGATCTGCGTCCTGCGTTGAGGCATTCTTAGATCGGGGCGAGCCATGCTGTCTGAGTTATCCACGAGTATGATCGCGTTGGGTCGGACGCGGTCCGCGTGGTTAAGTCGGAGGACCGGCTGGGCGAGCATCACCAGAAGCGCGCAAAGTGCGACCATGCGCAGGACGACGAGCGGCGTCTTGGTCCACCACGTCGGACGCGTTCCGTCTCGCCAGTAGTGGAAGGCGAACCAGGCCGCGGCTACAACGAGAAGGGATACCACCGCGGCCAGCGGCCAACTCGCGGCGAACGATAGGTGCATCTGCTGGATGTTACGAGCCGACTGCGCGGGAACTCCCAGCAGCCATCGGCACCAGCGTTGGTCGATAATTGTTGAAAGGGTCATTGAAAGCGAAGTTATGATCTTCCGAGCGGTCGAGAGGACCATGTCGCCCGTATCTCTGGCCGCTGCCTGGCCAATCGAGGCAGCCTACGGGAGTATGGGATTTGACGAGCGCGGACGGCCACTGTTACACTCCTTACGAATCCTTGGACCGTTCTCGTTGCTGGAGGGCCGTCGTCAGCACGGCCAACAGCAGCACGCCGCCGACAACCGTTCCTTCCCATAGTGATGGATTGGCGATGGTCAGGTTGATACCGCTCAGGATAACGTTCAGCAGACACGCTCCCAGCAGAGTCCCCGCGATACTTCCCTGTCCCCCTCGAAGGTTGGCGCCGCCGATGACCGCTGCCGCTACGGCGTTCAGCTCGTAACCGGTGCCGCTCAATGGGTCGCCCTGCCCGCCGTATCCCGCGTACAGAATCCCCGCGACTCCGCCCAGGAGCGCGCTGGCGCCGTAGGCAAACAGCTTCGTGCGGCCGACGTTGACTCCGGAGAGGCGTGTGGCCTGCTCATTGCTCCCCACACTGTAGACATATCGGCCGATCCTGGAGAAGTTGAGAAGAAGATGCATAATGACCGCGATCGCGCCGACGATCACCACCGGAACGGGTATCGGAAAGAACGAATTCGGGAACAACCGCCCGTTAGCAAGGAAGGAGAGGAACGGGAAATCTGAAAGCGAGACCGGCAGCTGCCGATTCATGAGGAGCGATTGGCTGCGAAGTATGGTTAACGATGCCAGCGTCACGACAAAGGGCGGTAGGCGTAGCCGGTGGATCAACGTCGCGTGAAGTGCCCCGATCGCCAGGACAACCACCAGAGTTACGACAATGCCGAGTCCTATCGCCGCTCCGGGGTACATCCTGGTGTTCATCCGCGTTACGGACATGGCGAGAACCATTCCGCTGAACGCGATTAGCGATCCCAACGACAGAT
>JBBQVV010000371.1:0-7142 GCA_038211235.1 Chthonomonadales bacterium
ACCTCGTTCACCGTCATCTCGAGCGGGATCAAGGCGGGCTTGAACGCACTGAGCGCGCGCAGCAGCGTGGTCAGTGGGAACTTGCGCGTCTGGCCGATGCGCACCGTGACGACGTTGCTGTTATCGGTCTCGACGTCCACCCAGGCGCCTTCCTGGGGAATGATTGTCGCATAGTAGAGGACCTTGCCTGAGAAATCGAGATTGTCCTTGAAATAGACTCCTGGCGAGCGTGCCAATTGACTGACGACAACACGCTCTGCTCCGTTTATGATAAAGGTGCCCTTGTCGGTCATGAGGGGGAGATCGCCGAGATAGACCTCGCTCTCGATCTCTTCCTTGTTCGCCTGGCGTAGGAGAACTTTTGCCTTGATAGGTGACTCGAAGGTCATGTCTCGATCGCGGCACTCTTCGACGGAGTACTTCGGCTCGCCAAGCGTAAAGTCGGTCAGGGAGATTGACGTGTTGCCTGTGAAATCGTAAATGGGCGAGAAGCTTTCAAACAGTTCTTGCAGGCCTTCTTCCAGAAACCATCGATAGGAGTTTAGCTGCTGTTCTACGAGGTTGGGGATCTCTATTGCGTGGCGGGTTTGCTTGGCGCGACCTTGAATTTCCTTCATATGACGCCTCCTCATGAAAAACACACGAAACGACAGATTACCACAATTCTATACGCGGCGTCAAGCCATTTTTCACGCATTGCAGCTTACCGCTTCGCCCCAGTTCCTCCTCAAGCAGAGGTGCAAGATGTAGGACCGACGTGACGTGTGAATAGTTGCGGGTAATTTGTCGAGACACCACAGCGAACAATTCACTGCTGGTATCTCATGCCAGTGGTTCTATCAGCCGATGATAACTCACTTATTCTCAGATTAGATGGCTTACTATGTATTCTATGCGTACATTCACGGCGGCGCTTGTCCTACTTGGTATCGTAACAGCACAGGCGGCGATTGCTCTAAATCCGGAAAAGCAGTTCAGTCAGTATCGACTGGACACCTGGGCGTCCAAAGACGGGCTGCCTAGATCCGTTATCACCGCGATAACTCAGACTCCCGACGGGTTTCTCTGGGTGGGCACTGGCCTCGGAATCGTCCGCTTTGACGGCGCATCGTTTGCGGTGTTCGACCCACGTAACACCGCCGGGCTTACACGCGCGGGAATTGGCACGCTCGCGGTCTCTACATCCGGTGACCTATGGGCCGGCACGGATGGCAGCGGATTTGGCGAGCTGAAATCGGGACGCTATGACCGCATGTGCCCGGTTCCGGAAGACAAAGAGTGGAGCCGGACTCATGCGCTATACTGGTCGCGAGATGGACTCCTGTGGGTCGGCATGCAGCATTCGACGCTTTACGCCCCCATTTTCTGTTTCCGCGGCAGCCACCTGCTTCGCAAAGAGCGACTGAACGGCATCGTCCATGCCTTCGCGCAGGATAAGTCCGGAACCGTCTGGTGCATCTCCGACGGCATCGGATTGATGAAGGTAGACCCGCGCGGACCTTCTCATGTGCAGATCACAAACAAGAACGGATTGCCAAGCATAGACCTTACGAGTTTGTGCGCGGATGCTGATGGTGATCTCTGGATCGGCACGCAAACCCACGGAGTTTGCCGATATCGCAATGGGAAATGCACCACGTTCACGGAGCGAGATGGTTTGCCGTCGAACGAGGTCAACTGTATCTACCAGGATCGGGAACAGTGCATCTGGATAGGCACGAGCAAGGGGGTTGCGCGCTGGTATCGAAACCGCTTTACGGCGTACCATACCACAGGTGGCCAGCAGGAGGATCCAGTCTACGCGATCTTTGAAGATCACGAAGGCAGCGTGTGGGTCGGGGCCAGAAGCGGCCTACTGCGCTTCGCCGATACCAAACTCACTCCCCTGGTGACGCGACTTCGCACTGGCCGTCTAATCACGCTCGTCACGCCGCGAAGCGCACCTAATGGAACTGTCTGGGCAGGCACCACCGACTCGGGACTTGTCCGCATGAATGCTGAGGGCTCGTTCGACACGGTCCTGTCGACCGCGACAGGCCTACCCGCTAACGCAATACGCGCGATTTGCGTTCAACGCGACGGCACGGTCTGGATCGCTCTCGAGCGATGCCTGGCGAGGTATGCTCACGGACATTTGACCCGATTTCCCCTCCAGTCAACGCTGACCCTGCTCAAAGAGACCGTACACGGCGACATTGCGGCCGTCGATGACAAAGCACTCCTTCGATATCACAATGGCAAGGTTGTGTCGCGGCAGGTTCTGACCGGCATCAACTGGGTGTTCGATTTGGAGCTGGAGCACGATGATACCGTCTGGCTCGGCACAACAAGCGGCCTGGCAAGATCCACTCGTGATGGCGTCCGCATGGCCGAGGGGTGGGATTCAAATGTTCCCGCGCTCGGAATTGCATTCTCCCCTTACGGCAAGTCGCTATGGGTGGGAACCGATCGTGGCCTGGCGAGATACGATCGCGGGCACGTTCGCATGTACTCGACCGGTCAGGGACTGCCTAACAACAACATACTTCAGTTGGCTTTCGACGCGGGGGGAAGGCTGTGGGCCCAGGGTGATGGTGGGATCGCCTCCCTATCGATGCGAGATCTGAACGAGTTTGAGGCGGGCAGACTCGACCATCTGCCTGCAGTCTGGTATTCGCAGGAAGACGGCTACACTTCGTCCTCGCCTAACGAGCAGCCGATGCGATCTCGCGACGGCCGTCTCTACTTTACCAGTCCACATGCCCTCTGCATCGTGGATCCGGCACATCTACCGATCAACTCTCATGTGCCTTCGGTCGTCATCGAGGCAGCAACCGCAAATGATCGCAGGCAAGTCGTGGATAGCCCAGGTGACGCGCCGCCAGGCAGCGGCGCCCTGGAGGTCCACTTCGCGGCGTTGAGCTTTGCAGCGCCGGAGCGAGTTCACTTTCGATATAAACTTGAGGGGCACGATGCGAACTGGATCGATGCCGGATCGCGCCGAGCCGCCTACTATACCAACCTTCCGCCAGGCACGTACACGTTTCGAGTGCTGGCGAGCAACAACGACGGCATATGGAACGCGCAGGGCGCTGCGTTCCCGATAACTCTACGCCCGTACATCTGGCAGACGGTCTGGTTCCAGACCGTAGGGGTTCTCATATTCGTACTTGCCTGCGCGGGCCTGATCCGACTTCGGCTCGCAAGGCTTAACAAACAGAACCGTGTGCTTGAAGAAAAGGTCGTCGAGCGAACGACCGCATTGCGCGCCGCATACGCGAGGCTAGAGACTCTCGCGACGATCGACGGAATGACAGGCCTTCCCAATCATCGCCAGTTCCAGGAACGGCTGAGCACGGATCTGGCTCACGCCCGCCGCCATCACCACCCCGTTTGCGTGCTGCTCATGGACGTCGACTATTTCAAGCACTACAACGACACCTATGGCCATCCGGCGGGCGATGACGTGCTGCGCGATGTTGCAAAGCTCCTGCGAGATGGACTGCGCGACGGCGATTTCGTTGCCCGCTATGGCGGCGAGGAGTTTGTCGTCATCCTATCGGAAACGGACAAGGCAACCTGCCACGATATCGCCGAAAGGCTGCGCGCCAGTGTCGCCGGCAAGCCCTTCGCACATCGGCAAGTAACGATCAGCATCGGCGTAGCGTGGCACGATTTTGCGGAGTCTGGGGGCGAAGACCTTGTACATGTCGCGGATAAGGCTATGTACACGGCTAAACGCTCCGGGCGCAATCGCGTGAGCAGCCCAGACGATATTGCCAGAGAGCCGGTCAATCCAGGATTCGAACCAGAAGATCGGGTGGAGCAGGATATCAATCCGTGGCCGATGAGTTGCGCATCGTTATCCATTCTCGATAACCCGGAGGCGCTGCTCCAGGAACCGGCCGGGCAGGTGCTATACGAGCTGCTGTCGGCCCTGGATCAGGGTCGATGGGAGCTGCCGGGACACACCGTACGCTCGGTGCAGTTTGCACTTCGCCTGGCGCAGGAGGTCACACGGATGGAGGACCGCCATATCACGCCGGGGGATCTGCGCGAACTGACCACGGGCGCGCTGCTTCATGACATTGGTATGGCGGCGATACCACTGGATGTCGATAAGATCAACAAGATGTCTAGGGCTGAACGTCAGCAGCTCGAGCAGCATCCGGTGCGCGGCGCGGGGATGCTGCAGGGCCTGCCCCATCTAGAACCGGCGCTCCCGGTGGTACTATCACACCACGAGTGCTGGGACGGCAGTGGTTATCCGAGCGGGCTTGTCGGTGAACAGATTCCACTCTCAGCACGTATATTCGCAGTGTCCGACGCAGTGGAAGCGATGTCACGCGAGCGAAATTATGCTCCCGCGAGAGATGACGAACAGATTCGTGCCGAGATCGCGCGACAGGCGGGGAAACAGTTCGATCCGGAGGTCGTGTCCGCGTACCTGAAGATCCCGCCCGAGGAATGGAAACAGCTGCGCGGCATGAGCAGGATCGCGGAACGAACATCGACCGAATCCCTACAGCGTGCGGCGTGATCCGTAATCACCCTCTTACGTAACAGTAACTCCCCAACTATCGACTGCTAAACTTTCGCGGTTACTCGTCGGACGCCCTTCCAACGGCCGGTAGGATTCGGCGTACCGCGTCACGAACAAGACCTGGCGGCTGACCTCCGCTGGTTCCGGACTCCTGGGCATTGCGGCCACTTCATGTTTACACGTATTCTGGGGAGGCGTTCCGACTGTGAAGATACACGAATACCAGGCGAAAGAGCTACTGGCACGGTTTGGCGTGGCGATACCGGCAAACGCGGGTATCGCGACTACGGCGGCCGAGGCGCGTGCGGCTGTGGAGGCCCTCGGTGGCCGCGGCGTCATCAAGGCGCAGGTCCACTCCGGCGGCCGCGGCAGGGCCGGTGGAATCAAGATCGCGAACACGCCTCGTGAAGCGGAGGAGATTGCCGCGAAGATGATCGGTATGATCCTCAAGACGCACCAGGCGCCTCAGGGAATAAGAGTCGAGTCCGTGCTCATCGAGGAGCCCGTCAGAATTGTCCGTGAATACTATCTGGGCGTCGTTCCGGACCGCGACAGCAGGCGTGACATCATCATTGTCAGTGCAAAGGGCGGCATGGATATTGAGGCCGTTGCGGCAGAGGATCCGGAGGCGATCGCGCGTCTGCCGATCGATCCGATCGAGGGACTGCGCGATTACCAGCTCAGGCAGGTGTGTTACGACGCGAAGCTCGATCCGTCCGTCATTAACAAAGCCGTAATCTTCCTCCGCCAACTCTACAACGCCTACTTAGGATCGGATGGCTCACTCGCCGAGATCAACCCCCTTGCCGTGACAGACGATGGCAGGGTGCTCGCCGCGGATGCCAAGTTCCAGATCGATGATAGCGCCCTGTTCCGTCATCCGGAACTCGCAGTATTCGCCGAGGAGAGTGAAGAGGATCCGATCGAGGCCGAAGCGCATAAGGACGACATCGCATACGTTCGGCTTGGCGGCGACGTCGGAATTATCTGTAACGGCGCCGGTCTGACTATGGCTACAATGGACGAGGTTAAACGTGCCGGAGGAGAGCCGGCGAACTTCCTGGATGTAGGGGGCGGCGCTCAGGCCGAACGAGTCGCAAAGTGCCTGCGGATTGTACGTTCGGATCCGAACGTGAAAGGCATATTGATCAACATTTTCGGCGGTATTACGCGCTGTGATGAAGTGGCCAAGGGCATCGTCGCGGCGGCCGGCACCGTCGGGATCGAGCTTCCGCTGGTTGTCCGGCTCGCGGGTACTCGTGCCGAGGAGGGCGCCAAGATATTGGCTGAAGCGCGGCTCCTTCCAGCGGAAACCATGCAGGAGGCCGCCGCCAAGATCGTGGCGCTCGTAAGGAATGCAGCCTAACGACCGCTCACGATCGAAAGTTGGGGCACTATCGATGGCAGCAATAGACGTCGGCAAGGCGATGGAGATGAAATCCCAAAGTAGGGACAAGGCCATCATCTATCCGACAGGGGACGGCAGACCGTTGGGTGAGGACGAGAGCCACGTGCGAGAGACGCTGAGCTGTATTCAGTTCCTGCAGTTCTGGTTCCGTCGCCGTTCCGACGTCTATGTCATCGGTAACAACTTCGTCTACTGGAATGAAGGAGTTCCTCGCGACCGGCTATCGCCGGGCTGCTACGTCGTGTTCGGTGTTGAAAAGCGGATTCGACCCTCATACAAATCGTGGGAGGAGAGCGGCAAGCTGCCGGACGTCGTGTTCGAATTCACGTCCCGATCCACCATGAGGCAAGACGTCGAGCGTAAGTTCTCCCTCTATGAACAGGTTTGGAAGACTCAGGAATATTTCCTGTTCGATCCTAACCGCGAGTACCTGACGCCGCCACTGCAGGGTTACACCCTCGTCGATGGCCGATACGTCCCGATGGAGTTGGCCGGAAATCGCCTGCGCAGCGAGCAGTTGGGCCTCGACCTGATTATGAGCGGCGCCTATTTGCGGTTTTACGATCCAGTCGCGGGCGAGCTCATTCCTACGCTCGGTGAAGCCTCCGACCAGGCACTTTCCGCAACTCGAGTAGCAGAGGACGCTCGATCGACAGTGCAACGGTACGAAGCCGAGAACGCGCGCCTCAAAGCGGAGATCGATGAACTGCGCCGGCAACGCCGCGGTGAGACTTAGATGCGCGGTACACAAGAGGCCGGGCTCACAACGCAACCCTATACCCGTGGAGCGTCGCATCCTGGCCACGTTAGAGCCAGACTGGTGGAGGTATTCTCCTCCATTCAAGGAGAGGGCGTTCTCGTGGGACACCGACAGGTGTTCGTCCGGACGTATGGGTGCAACTTACGTTGTTCCTATTGCGACAGTCCGGAGACACTGAAGGAGTCGGGAACGCCGTCACACTGCCGTGTAGAGACCGTTCCCGGGAGCTGGAGTTTTCGTTCGATCGAGAATCCGGTTGCGGGAGCGCTGCTGACGGAGATCGTGACGGGTTATCTTGTAGAGCCGCACCACTCTCTCTCAATAACCGGAGGCGAGCCACTGCTTCAGGCCACCTTCTTTGAGCGTTGGCTTCCGTCGGTCCGCGCGCTGGGGCTGAAGGTGTTCCTGGAGACGAATGGGATGCTGCCGAATCACCTTCGTCGCCTGTTGCC
>JBBQVV010000372.1:0-7123 GCA_038211235.1 Chthonomonadales bacterium
AGGAAGTACAGGAACTTCTATTTGCATGGCGGATCGTGCGCCACGTCAAGAGCAATGCCATCGTATTCACCCGCAACCGGCAGGTCGTCGGGGTCGGCGCCGGCCAGATGAACAGAGTGCGCTCGGTCCGCCTGGCGGTCGAGCAGGCCGGAGCCGGCGCAGTCGGAGCCGTCATGGCCTCCGACGCGTTCTTCCCCTTCCCCGACGGACCGGAAGCTGCCGCAGGCGCGGGCATTTCCGCCATCATTCAGCCCGGCGGCTCGGTGAAGGATGCCGAAACCATCGAGGTAGCGAACCGGCACGGCATTGCAATGGTCTTTACCGGGGTTCGACATTTCCTCCACTGAGACAGACGCCCGATGTGGTGGTCGCTATTCGTCCAGAACGGCCGATCCCAGATCTTTCCGTGGCGCTCGGCCTTCAGGAACAACGATCGAATTACGTTAGCGTGACGTGAGCACCACGGTTCGACTGCCCGAATCATAATGAGTTTCGTACCCTGTAGCGATGGAGAGGAACGTCAGCGGAACGTACAGCGTCCCGTTAATCCTTTGAACGGGCGCCTCCATTCGCACACGCCGGAGCCCGCTTACGACGGCGATGCTGCTCCCCGTCGTGATGCGCACGGACTCACCAGAACCCATGGCGCGAAGGACTCGGAGTCTCGGGTCATACTTGTACGGTATTCGCGCATCGCGAAGCACCGGAATCGCGGGAACCAATATCACGTCGTCCGCTGTCACGAATGGACGTACGCCGGTGTCAAATGGAACATCGCGATCATCGATCATGACACCGATTTCAGCCGCGGAGTCGGTAGTACCCGGATCCTCCGTCTGGCCTTGCCTGGTATACTCATGCGCATACCCGTTGGCGTCCATCGTGACGTGGTAGCGAATTGGTGGCGGGTCCCGGCGGTACGTTGAGTCCGGTGTATCTTCGAACGACGTTAACGATGTGGCGTGGTCTATTCGTACGCCCAGCGAGGTCCCGGGCCTGAGCACTACATCCCGTGCGTCGGAAATGCGTCGTTGCAAGGATCCTATGCCGTAACCCAACAGACTACCGAGTAAAGCGTCCTCGATAGGGCGATGGGTTAGCACACTGACGATAAGTCCGGCCCCCGCGCCGTAACCGGCATAGGTCAATCGGTCGTTCCGATGCGTGGGCCTGGCAACCAGGAGGCCGTCAGGCCTGCGCTCAACGCTCCTATTGTCCAGTCCGATCAGGGAGGCATCGATCGGATAGGAGTGGCCGTCAGGCAGGCGGACGCGGTTGAACTTGACCTCGATGACACCAGGGTAGTTATCCCGTCGAGGTTGCACGCCGGTCACCACTCCGTCGACTTTTGTTCCATAAGGCAGACGGCAATCCTCACTCCGAGCCAACGTGACTGAGGCCGTAAACGTATCGCCTACAAGTGAGCGGGCCGAACCAATGGTGTCGTTCAGATGGACAGGAATTACGCTGCCGGCGTCGAGGCGCACTGTGTCGGCGGCAGATGCGGCGCCTGTCCACCCCATGCACGTCGCGACTATTACCGCGGTCGCGACGAAACGATCAGTTAATCGATGATCTGTAATCTTCCTCATCTTAATGTTCCTCCCTTAAGAAGGGACTCATTCTCTAAGTCAGCTATTGTCGAGTCGGTACGGAGTTGTGTAGGTCAAGTCGCTTTGGCGATGTCGAGGTCCGGTGCCGAGAACTTATCAAAATGACGTCCACCTGCAACTATCTGTTCCCGGCGTGCCAACGCTTCAGCCTGACCTGCAATCGCATACGATGAACCCATCGACCGATTCGAAGAGAGCCGCTTCCACGTTCGTCGGCGCCGGCGTGACCGCATCGATTGCCATGGCGATCACGCTCATACCCTATCTCGTCGGATTTGGGATGTCTCGCGGTCGCCAGTTTATGTGGCTCGGATACAACCTGGACGATAGCTGTG
This sequence comes from Chthonomonadales bacterium, assembly GCA_038211235.1. Lineage (GTDB taxonomy): Bacteria > Armatimonadota > Chthonomonadetes > Chthonomonadales > Chthonomonadaceae > DATGJU01. Next base: position 1,949 of record JBBQVV010000372.1, read on the forward strand.
TGTATCTCTCCTGGATGCGCCAGTCCGCGGACGGCGCGACGCGAACCCTGAATCTCTTTACTACCGACCGACAGCACGGATTGGTACCAAACCTCCTCTTCTGGGTCCTGGGCCGGACCGCCGCACTTACGCATCTGCCCCTGATATGGATCTACCATCTGTCGCGAGTCACCTTCGGAATCGCACTCATAATTGCGACCTGGCAATTCATCCGGCTCGTCGTTCGGTCAGTGAAGGCTCGGTTCCTGGCGCTCTGTTTCGTCTGTTTCTCAGCGGGACTCGGATGGTTGGTGAATCCTCTGGTCGGTCCGTTTTCCATTGACCTCTGGCAGCCAGAGGCAACTACCTATCTATCACTGTTCCTGAGCCCGTTGTTCTGCTTCTCGCTGCTGCTCCAGGTAGTGACGGTGGCCATGCTGGTAATCGGTGTGAGAACCGGCAGAACGCGATTCGCGGTAGGCGCAGGCGTCTTTGGTTGTGTACTGGGTCTGACGCATACCTACGACGTCTTAACGATGGCGGCGGTCTGGGCGGCATACCTGGTGGTGTCAACAATCCTGGGTGCGCGCAGGCAGCTAGGTATGCGCAGAATTGCACTTCCATGGATTCAAGGCCTCGTCGCCGGCCTGATTACCCTGCCGTCAGTTGCATTTATGGCCTACGAGCTCAAGACTGAAACGATATTTCTACAGCGGGCAAACGTCGAGACGTTATCGCCCGCATTCGTCTGGGTGCTTCTAGGATATGGTCTCACGCTTGTGTTCGCGGTCCTTGGGGCTGCCATGTGTCGCGGCGATGAAGCTAAACTTGAAAGGGAGGGCCGAGAGAACCCGTGGTACTTCGACGATGGCTCGAGAGTTCTGCTCATCGTCTGGGCGATCGTGAACGTTGCGGTAGCGTACATTCCGCTCCCGTTCCAGCGCAAGCTGTTACAGGGTGCGCACATACCGATTGCGCTCCTCGCCGGGATCGGCGCCGCCTGGGTATGGAGCCGCATCGGTGCCCGAGCAACAAACAGCCGGTTTGCGCTTTACGCGCTCGCAACTACACTCCTGCTATGCCCGTCCAACATACTCTTCATGGGTCGGGATGTTGCGAACTACGCTCGCGGCATCTCGCAGACGCAGCTTCACAGGACATACTTGCAGCCAGGGGAGATCGCCGCTCTTGAGTGGATCAAGAACAACTCGACTCCAGGAGCGGCCGTTCAGCCGTTACCGTGGCTCGGCCGTACCAATCCTGACGCCGGCAACCAGATTTTCACGAAAGACGCCGCATTGATGTGCTTCACCCCGGGACTGGTCGATCGCCCGGTATACTGCGGCCATTGGGGTGAAACTCCGCGGTACCGTGAAAAGCTCAGCGACCTGGCGCTCTTTTCGTCCTCTTCTCCACGCTGGGACGAGGCAAAGCGGTTCGAGTTCTTGCGGTCGATGCATGTCCGATACCTGGTATTCTCCCAGAAACACGCGGATGATACTTCCGAGGCCGGCGCGGACGCGACCGATTCGCTCCTGCCCAGGTTCCGCGGAAGACTTCCACTGCCCGAGTATTTGAAGCTCCGCTACTCCAACGCGGACGCAGACGTCTACGAAGTCACGAACTGAGCCTGAGCGCCCCGCGCGATGAGAAGATTTCGGCGATATTCTGCGTATAGCAAGATGAAGATGCGCACACGCGGACAAGAAACCAGGAACGATTGGAGAATGACCCTCATATGGGGCTCAATCGCTTAAGGCACCGTATCTTTCGGGATCGGCGGCGTCCAAGGGCGACGTGCGGCCGCTCCGTCTTCCTATGGATTTTTCTCTTCCTAGCTCCGCTGCGACCGTGCCTGGCCGAGCGTATTCAGCCGGCGTCTCCTACAATCGACTATCTGCTTCGATTGGATGGACATCGCCCAAATCACTTTTCCGTCCGCATAACCGCTCCGCGACCGGATTCAACGAGCATCAGCTTTGCGATTCCAGCATGGACCCCCGGATACTATCAAATACTCCATTTTGAGGCCGGTATCGACCGGGTGAGAGCCCGTGACGAAGCGGGACACGATTTGCCTATACGACGTGCCGACGCCCGAATCTGGACGGTGGGCACTAGCGGCACTGTCGGGCGTACCATCTGCCTTACGTATGATGTCGCGGGCATGGACAAGGGCCTCGGGTTTTTCGGAAGCGCACTCCACGATGACCTGCGCATCGGGTACGTCAACGGAGCATCCGCGTTCATGTACGTCGTGGGAATGACCCAGGCCCCCGTATCACTTTCTATTCTGGCTCCGCGCGATTGGAAGCAGGTTACGCCGCTGACGCCTGCTCAGACTGCCGGTACGTACTCAGCTTCGACATACGACGAGCTCGTCGACTCCCCCATCCAGCTCGGAGAATTCTACACGTTCGAGTTCCATGTGGGGCCGCTGCCCGTACGCTGCGTTCTTGCGGGAAGCCCGCCCGTGAACGCGCAGCACGTTTCGGCTGTACTCCGTAGCATCGTCCAGGAGGCGATCGGCCTTTTTGGTTCCGCGCCGTTCGACCACTACGTGTTCTTCTATCACATCGGCCATGCGGGGTTTAACGGTGGCCTGGAACATCGTAACTCGAGTGTGATCCACCTGTTATCTCCAATCGGGGATGGCGATGATGACGAATTTGTGACCACGAGCGCGCATGAGCTGTTCCACGCCTGGAACGTTAAGTATTTGCGCCCCCAGGGGCTTGGTCCATTCGACTACAATACGATCGTAAGGACGCGTTCGCTCTGGTTCGCCGAGGGTGTGACGGACTACTACGCGGACCTCCTTACCGTCCGCGCCGGTCTGCGCACGGTTGAATGGTTTGACAGCCAGATGTGGGAGCGCATTCGGCAACTGAACTCTACTCCGTCCCGCGGCCGCATCACGTTGGAACAGGCGAGCTATCATGCTTGGGAAGGGCAGTCCGAAGGGTACGAGGGCATGAGCTACTATGTAAAGGGTAGCCTCGTCGGATTCTACTTCGATCTGCGAATCCGAAGTGCAACGGGAGGAGATCGGTCGCTCGACGATGTCTTGCGCGAACTCGCGCGTCTGTATGGCCGGCGCAACATGGCATATCCCGAGTCCGCGCCACTGGACGCACTGCGGAGCGTCTGTTCAGTGAATCTGACGAGCAATTACAATACCTACGTCTGTGGTACACAGGACATCGACTGGCATGAAGTGTTCTTGGCGGCCGGATTCCGTCTCCTACGAGATCGACTTGATGAGGTTCCGGACTCGGCACTGACGATGGACGCCTTCCTGGCTAGACGCGATCTATTCACAACGCGCGCCGTAACCGTGCACGACCGGCCGGTCGATACAAAATAGATAGGTCCAAATCAAATGACACTAAATCGTGATACGCAGTTAACCTACCTGGGCCACGCCACCGTCCTCCTGGTTACTCCCGGCGGCAAGCGCCTCTTGATCGACCCGTGGACGGTCGGAAACCCGGCCTGTCCGCAAGAGTGGAAGGACGTTTCCAGGCTTGGCCATCTGGACGTCATCCTGGTGACTCATATCCATAACGACCACGTGGGCGACGCTCGGACGATCATCCAGGCGAACCCTCAAGCACAAATCGTGGGGATTTTCGAGGCATGTAACTGGCTGGTCACCAAAGGGGCGGTAAACGTCAGTCCGATGAGCAAGGGCGGTGCTCAAACCGTAGCGGGAATTGAAGTTACCATGACGAATGCGATCCACTCGTCGAGCTTCTCGGAGGACGATGGCTCAGTTGTCTACGGCGGGGAGGCGGCGGGATACATTCTCAGACTTGAAAATGGTTTCACGCTCTATGCTGCCGGCGACACGGGGTTGTTTGGTGACATGGCGCTCCTGCGTGAGATCTACCGACCCGAACTCGCCATTCTGCCGATCGGAGACCTCTTCACAATGGGTCCCCTTCAGGCTGCGCAAGCCATTCGCTTGCTGCAAGTTCGGCACGTACTGCCGATACATTACGCGACTTTTCCGGCTCTGACAGGCACTCCGGAGGAGCTTAGGAAGTACACTGCGGATCTGCCGGACCTCGTCATCCACGCCCTCCGTCCCGGCGAGACTCTGTCCTGACCTCAATTTGACAAACGGCACCAAAAATAATATACTGTGCCTGAATTCACGGCGAGTCGAACAGGGAAAAGCCGTCTCGGAGGACGCTGGCAATGACAGTTGTAATAGCCTCATAATCGTCGTGACCGGGCCGACTGCGGTCGGTAAGACTTCCGTTGCGACGAGCCTCGCACACAGGATCGGCGGCGAGATTGTCAACGCAGACTCGATGCAGGTCTACCGGTACATGGACATTGGCACGGCTAAGCCGACCGTGTCCGAACGAGCCGTCACACCGTTTCACCTGATCGACATCGTTTCGCCGGACCATCAACTGACCGTGGCTGGATGGAAGGTCCGTGCGGAACAGGCCGTCGCGGAGATCCGCGGACGCGGCAACGTCCCGATTTTCTGTGGCGGCACCGGCCTCTATATAAGAGCGTTCCTGCAAGGCTGGAGTCTGGCGGAGACGCCCGCGGAGCCTGGTCTGCGTGAAGCGCTTCGGGTCCGAGCCGCCGACTGCGGGCCGTCGGCAATTCACCAGGAGCTGCAGGAGGTCGACCAGGTTACAGCGGCCCGCCTCCATCCGAACGATACGGTCCGTATTATCCGGGCGCTGGAAGTATACTACTCCTCCGGAGTCCCCATGTCGGAACGCCAGGAGGCGGATCGGCGACGGAGACCTCGGCATACGGCGCGACAATTCGCTCTTACGATGGATCGCGCGATGCTCTACGAGCGCATCGACGCACGCGTGGACGCCATGGCGGCCGCCGGGCTCGAAGAGGAAGTGAGATGGCTGATCTCACAGGGCTTCCATCCAGGCGCCGGACCGATGCGCAGCCTCGGATACAAGGAGATGGTCCAGTATATCAATGGACAGTCGGACTATTCCGATACGCTATGTGCCATTAAACAGAACACGCGCCGCTATGCAAAGCGGCAGCTGACCTGGTTCAATGCAGACAAATCCATTCATTGGATCGATTCAACTGCACTTGATTCGGCGACGGTCGCCAGCCGGATACTTGAAAGGCTGGATGAAACGGCGGTGAGTCCCCTCGTGGGCTGAAGCCTGAGACCCGACGGCCATCTATTTGTTTTCC
>JBBQVV010000373.1:0-7108 GCA_038211235.1 Chthonomonadales bacterium
CACCTGTTTCATGGCCTGGATCACGGCGCGATCCTGTGGCAATATCCCTCGTCCACGATCCTTCGATCGCCGTGCGACATATGGCTGTTCTGCGCTCTGTGGATGGACAGCCGGAAGACTAACCAATTTCCGCTGGCCATGGCCTCGGCGCTGGTGGGGATGGGGACGCTGTTCGAGACGGATACGGGAGGCTATCTCGCCATAAGCCTGGTCGCCTACATTGTACTGACGCGATTCGCCCCGCGCTCAACGGACTGGTCCCGCGCGCTGACGGAGGTCCCTGCGTGGATACTGCCGGGAGCTCTGGTGTCGGTCGTCGGACTGGAGCTGGCGGCCCGCGGACACGCATTGAGCGGTTCATTCGCCTCCGGATGGCTCGAGGTATTCCGCCAATATCCAGGCGGCGTCGGTATGCTCCCAATAACAATGTCGACTGCCGGAATTCTTCTCTCGTTCGTGTTCATTCTGATCTATCTCGTCGTCGCATGTAGTCAGGTCGGCCTGTGGCGGTGCGGCCGATCAACGCGTTACGGCGCGGTTCTGGCATCCGTGGCGCTCTATGGATTGTGTTACCTGTGTCAGTTTATCGGTCGATCGCATCCGTACAATCTCTTCCACGCCTGCGTTCCGGTCGTCATCCTCATCACCGTTGCCTTGCGATCGACCGTGCAAACAGTTCGGTACGCGCTTCCAGGTTTGCGAGCGGTGCGCATTGCACGAGATTATGGCTCTCTGCTCCTTACGGGCTGTGTGATGTTCGATCTCGTTTTCCTTTCCGGATGGAGGGACTATCCGGGAATCTTCCGCACCGAGAGTGCGCCCCTGGGCGCATCGAACCAGGCACGCACGCTCCGGCGAACCGGGGTTCGCCTGGAATCCGCACTGCGCGCTTCGGCGGATGACTTCGAACGTGTCGCGGCCGACGCGAGAGAATACGCCAGGAGGAGTAACGGTGTCTTCTTCCTGGTGAACAACGACCCGATATACTATCTTGCTTCCGGTACCAGGTCCCGATTCCGCTACTCTCCACTACTCCAGAGCATGATGACGAGGTCTGCACAGGCGGAGTTTGAACACGAGTTCATCGGCGATCGAATCGACTTCGTGTACATAGCGCGCGAGAGTTTTGACGGACTTGGCGGCCAACCCGCGGCGGACGTGTGCGCGTCACTGCGCCGGATCGTTGTCGGCTCGTATAGGATGGATCACCGGTGCGGCACATTCGAAGTTTGGCGGCATCTGTGAGCCGGGAGCCCTGGCGGTTTTGTTGGAGCAGGCGTTCAGGCCGCTGTGTATGACGCCCGGCAAGCCATCAAGCGGGCTTAGAGGATGGTTATTGATGACGGTAACTCCGGAACTACGATCGAAGATATCCAGGCTGCAGGGTCCGATCCTGGTCCTGGGCGCCAGCGGATTCGTGGGCGCCAACCTGCTGCTCTCGTTGCTGGAGGTGCGGGATGACGTCGTGGGTACGACCTCTCGCTTTCCTGCGTGGAGGCTGGAAGGCATCGCGGAAAAGCACGTGCGCGCGGTAGACTTGCTCGTCGAGTCCAACCTGGACGGACTGCTCGACTCTGTCAATCCTCGCACAGTATTCGACTGCATCGCTTACGGAGGTTACTCGTTCGAGCGAGACAGTGCGCTGATCTACAAGACCAACTTTCTACTGATCACGCAGCTTGTCGCCCGCCTTGCGGAGAGAAACATCGCTTGTTTCGTTCACGCCGGCAGTTCGTCCGAGTATGGCGATAATGCGTCCGGACCGTCTGAAGGGATGTTCCCGGCGCCAAACAGCGACTATGCTGTCTCAAAGGTCTCGACCGCGAACCTGCTCTACTTCTACGGAAAGAAGCGGGGACTGCCGTGCGCCAATCTGCGCCTATATTCCGTTTTCGGCCCACTTGAAGACTCGGCGCGGCTGCTTCCGAATGTGATCCGGCTCGGACTTGAGCGCGCTTATCCTGAGTTCGTGAATCCGAACATCTCGCGTGACTTCGTATATGTCACCGATGTCACCGATGCGTTCGTGACTACCGCATTGAATCTGCCGGAGGAGCACTACGGGGAGTCGTTCAACATCGGCAGCGGATGCTGCACTACCATAGCCGACGTCGCGCGCATCGCGGGTGAAGTCTTCGACATCGCGGATGAACCGGTGTTCACGATGGTTGGAAGGGATTGGGATGTCACCGACTGGTATGCGAATATCTCCAAATCGGTGGCGTGCCTTCGATGGCAGCCGCAGACCTCGTTCAGGGCGGGTCTGGAGCAGATGGTTGAATGGTACCAGGAGATCGACGATATAGAGCGATACCATCGGTCTTCCAAGCAGCACACGCTGGACTCGAGGCACAGCGTTAGCGCCGTCATCGCTTGCTATAAGGACGCCCAGGCGATCCCGGTCATGTATAAGCGGCTGAAAGCGACATTCGACAGTCTCGCGGTTGAGTACGAGATCATCTTCGTCAACGACAACAGTCCTGACGACAGTGAGGAGGTGATCCGTGAAATATCGAGACACGATCGGAGAGTGGTTGGTATCTCGCACTCCCGCAACTTCGGCTCACAGTCGGCATTTCGAAGCGGTATGGAGATCGCCACGAAGAACGCCTGCGTACTACTCGACGGCGACCTGCAGGATCCTCCTGAGCTGATTGCGGAGTTTGTCGCCAGGTGGCGTGAAGGGTACGACGTGGTATATGGGCGCCGCGTGAAGCGCGACGCGCCAATGCATATGCAGCTCGCCTATAAGCTGTTCTACCGTATTTTCGACAGGTTCTCCTACCTGGCGATCCCGAAGGATGCCGGCGACTTTTCGTTGATGGACCGGCGGGTGGTGCGAGACCTTCTGGCGTGCCGGGAGCGTGACCTGTTCATTCGTGGGCTGCGCGCGTTTGTGGGATATCAACAGACGGGAGTAGACTATATACGGCCCGAGCGCATGTTCGGCACGACGACGAATAACCTGGCGAAGAACATCGGATGGGCGAAGAAGGGCATTCTCTCGTTCAGCAATGCGCCGCTGAGTATTCTGAGCTATGCCGGAAGCGCATTGCTTGCAATCTCACTGGTTCTTGGCGCAATTCAAGTTGTCGCCCGCATGCTATTTCCGAATTCCGCCCCACAAGGCATCACGACACTGCTGTTGCTGGTGCTGTTCTTCGGTTCGCTTAACCTGTTTGCTATCGGGATCGTGGGTGAATATATCTCCAAGATATCCGAAGAGGTGAAGCAGCGTCCGCACTTCATCAGGCGGGCAATCATCCGATATGGCGAAGTCCGCGCTGCCGCAGAGACACTGGCGCGACCATGACGACTTCGCGGGATCCGGTCGACCCGGAAGGGAGTCACATCTAATGAGAAGGGCACGGGATGCGGAGCGATGAAGCGCGAAGCTAACTATTTGAGGAGTCCTCTCGCCGGCGCGGGGAAGATCGAGCGGGCAGAGCTCGAAGGGAATGGCAGGCCCGCCCTGTCACTGGTCGGATCGTTGGCGTCTCGGAGCTGCCCGCTCTGCGGCACGTCGGAATTCAGCCGGCTGCTTGCGGACGCGAACCTCGACGAGCGGCAGCTGGACGGATTCTCGTTCTCCTCGCGCAAGACGCCGGAGTTCATGCACTACCGGCTGATGGAGTGTTCGCAGTGCGACCTCGTTTATGCCTGCCAGTCGCCGTCTGTCGAGTTTCTCGCCGGCGCCTACAAGGATGCCGATTTTAGCAGCGCCGTCGAGGCCGAATATGCGAGTAGGACGTACGCGTCCTTTGTAGCGCGGCTGCTCCCACGGCTGCCGGACCGATCCGGGGCACTAGACATCGGTACCGGCGACGGCTGTTTTCTTGATAAGCTGATTGGGCTGGGCTTCACGGAAGTCTGCGGAGTCGAGCCGTCCTTCGCGCCGATACAGGCGGCAAGGCCGGAGATCCGCGGGCTGATTCGACACGGACTATTTGACCCGCACGGTTTTGGCTCCGAGCGATTCTCCTTGATCACCTGCTTCCAAACGGTCGAGCACGTATCCGATCCGTTGCAGCTTGTCAGTGACGCCTGGTCGCTGCTGAAGCCAGGCGGAGCACTCGTCCTCATCTGTCACAACCGGCGTGGGATCGTGAATAAGGTGCTCGGCTCCAGGAGCCCGATCCGGGACATCGAGCACTTTCAGCTCTTTTCACCTCGAAGCGCTGAGAGGCTCCTGAAGGCGGCGGACTTCACGAGTGTTCAGATCTCGACGATCGTCAACCGGTATCCGTTGACCTACTGGCTCAGGCTCTTACCCGTTCCGGCCGCGTTGAAGGCAGCATGCATCGACGCCGCCTGCCGGTCCCGTATAGGATCAACAGCCATCCCCCTGCCGGTCGGCAATCTGGCCGCAACTGCCTTCAGGCCGTAGCGGCGGCTCGAGCCGAATCGTGTCCTGCCGCTGCGCGGAACCGGGGCGGCGATCCGGTAGACCCGGTATGCCCCTTTCGTCCTCAGCGCATCCACGGTCCAGCCGCAGCGGCGGAGACCGTCGGTAATGCTGTAGATCCCGTCCCACAGGTCGAGTACCACGAGGTACTCGGAGCCTGCGTGCCGCGCGGCGGCTGCAACGGCCATACGTCGCGCCTTACCGCCTGTCGGATAGGTCCAGTCGCGGTGCAGGGTAACGTTCGCCGGGGTTTTCAGGCCGACCACGTCGGTCATCTGGAAATGCGTTCCATAGCTGATGTACCCGGCATCGTGAATGAGCAGCCTGCTGTTCGGAGGCAGGTTATCGCTGCACCATCGGGCAACCCCGGCCAGTTCCACCTTCGTAACGTTCTGCAATCCCGTGTGTTCTCGCCACGTCGCCGGGGCGAGAAGCACCGCCTGTGCGGCGGCGACCAGGATGTAAAGGCTGGCCCATCGGCTAGGCGCCGGCCAGCGTCGCAGCAGCCTGAAGGCGGACGCGGCGCCGAAGACGAGTATCGGCGCCAGGATGGTGAGGTATCTGGCCTGATTGTGGCCGAGCGCGCCGGGGAACTGGCAGTAATAGGCGGCGAGCATGATTCCGGTAAACGCCATACCGATCCGACCGATGCCCGTAAACGGCAGGAAGAGCGCTCCGAGCGCGAGCGGACCGCAGCCCATCACGAAAGCAATTAGGTTTCCGACTGTAAAATGCCACTTGACTTCGGGCGGCAGGTCCGCCTCGGCGAACCAGTATCGCTTTGCCGCAATGGTAGCCGGCGCGACGTGTCCTGTAGATAGGAGCTGCCACACGAGCCAGGGAAGCGCGGCAAGCAGCGCTGCTGCCAGGCATCGGCCAAGAAGCACCGAAGCCGTCCGCCAGTTCCCGGCTGAGCGGCCGTGGATAAGCGCGGGGAGCGGCAGCAGCATTAGCGACAATGCCGCCAGCTCCGGCCGCAGGAATGGAAGCGTGCCGCACAATGCACCGGCTGCGACTGAGGACGATGGCTTCATCTCGGAGACGAGCGCAAACGTCCATGTAATCCCCGCCATCGCCCAGCCCGTCTCCAGACCATTCATGAGCTGGTGCGGGATATGAGCGGCCAGCAGCGCGGCGATATTCAGCAGGAGCGCCGGTCCGGGAGGAACGCCCTGAGACCGCGCCAGACGTGAGATCCCAAGGGCCAGTGCCAAGACGCCCAGCAGTGCGGCCGTTTCGAGCGCCCAGGGTGGCGACAAGCAAAACATGAGCACTGAGACAATTGCAAGGTGTATGGGGCTCGTCGCGCCCACAAGCGCGGGCGTCCCAACGAAATTCGGGTCGTGTCCCCAGTGCAGCACCTGAGCGTTATGTATCGTGATATAGGCGTCGTCCAGCGGGAAGACGGGAGAGCGTTCGATGAGCAGGTGCAGAATGGCGGCCGCTAATACCAATAGCGCGGCCGGCACGTAGTATGAGATGGCGGAAGGGCAGGGCGGCGACGCGCTCAGCGTAAGCCGCTGAGTTTCCGAGTAAGCCTCTCGTGACAGTTTTCGCGCAGCCATTGGCGCCCCCGATCGTGATTCGGCCACGTGCGGTCGCCCCACGATCGGTGCACGCGAATCCCATACTATTTTCGGATAGATTGCTCTGGAAGAGCAGGCAGCGCGCAGGGGGCCAGGTGGAGGGGAGTTGCGAGCCAGTCAAAAAGGCGGGCGCCAACACGGGCGCCTGCCTCGGAGTAAGAACCGTTCCGTAGGCCTGTAACGACAGACTCTACTTGCCGCTGAATGCTATCAATGCGGACTTCGATTTCCCTGCTAAGAATACCGGGAAATAAGCTGGAAGCCAATCATCTAACAGGTAACAGGTCTGCCGGATGATCGGCTAACCTTCTGCCTGGAGCGGCGTCCGGAACTTGTAGCCGACGCCTGGCACCGCAAGAATATAACGGTGACCTCCCGGGACGCGTTCGATCTTGCGCCGTAGGTTGCAGATATGCACGTGTATGGGGCGGATATCGTCGGCGGATGCGCCCCAGACGGCCCGCAGAAGCCGTTCATAAGTAACCACGGCGTCCGCGCTGCAGGCGAGCTCGCTGAGCAGGCCATATTCCAACTTGGTGAGGTGAACCAGCTCGTCGCCGCGTGTTACCTGCTTCGATACCGTGTCGATGGTAAGATCTCCGAAGCGGATCCGGTCGCTCGGCACGATCCGGGTCGCGCGGCGCAGCACGGCCCGAATGCGGGCCGTCAGCTCATCCGCGTGGAATGGCTTCGTGAGATAGTCGTCTCCCCCGATATCGAGGGCCGTGATCTTCATCTCAGGGGCGTCTCGCCCGGTCACGAGAATTATGGGGGTACTGGAGAACGACCGCACAGCGCGGCAGACCTCGAGTCCGTCGAGCGTCGGCAGCGTGATATCGAGCAGAATTAGGTCTGGAGAATCCTCTTCTACAATACGAAGGGCCTTCGGCCCGTCGTGGGCGACCAGCACGCCGAATCCCAGCCCCTGAAGATGATCGGAGATCATTCGACACAACCGTGGATCGTCCTCGACGACCAGGATCCGCTGGGAGCTCATGTGACGATGTCCTCTCGCATACGGCGACAGACGATAGGAGTCCAACTGGTGACGGTGTGTCGTGCAACGGCATGCCGTCTCCGTCCGGCATCGGCGGATCTCGAAAGTCGTATCCTCGGG
>JBBQVV010000374.1:0-7098 GCA_038211235.1 Chthonomonadales bacterium
ACATGGAGGCAGAGCAGGCGGTGCTCGGCTCGATGCTCATCGAGCGGGCCGCGCTTGAAAAGGCCGCCGAGATTCTTAAGCCGGACGACTTCTATCGTGACGTGCACCGTCACATTTTCGAGGCGATGCTCTCGCTGGCAGCTCGCGACGAACCGGTCGACCTGATTACACTTCAGGACGAGCTGACATCTAGGGGCCAGTTCGAAACGGTCGGTGGGTTCCTCTATCTGCAGAACCTGATGGACGCCCCCTCGACCGCGGCGAACGTCGAATACTATTCCAGGCTCGTCGAGGAGAAATCGATACTCCGCCGCTTGCTCGACGCGGGCACTCAGGTTCAGGGCCTTGCCTACTCGGAGTTCGAAGCAATCGATGACGTGATTGACCGCGCTGAGCGCATCGTCTTCGAGGTAGGCCAGCGCCGCATGGGCGCCTTCTTCTTTCACATCCGTCCCCTGCTGGACGAGGAGCTGGACCGGCTCGAGAAGCGGTATGAGAATAAGGGCGCCGTTACCGGCCGCATGACCCCGTTCCATGAACTGAACCACATGACTGCCGGCCTTCAGCCATCGGACCTCATCATAATTGCTGCGCGTCCGTCGATGGGCAAAACCACGCTCGCCGTGCAGATTGCGCAGCACGTTGCCCTAACCGAGAAGATCCCGGTTGCGCTTTTCAGCCTTGAGATGTCCAAGGAGCAGCTCGTTACGCGCATGATCTGCTCGGAGAGCCAGGTGAACAGCCACAGCCTGCGAACGGGGTATCTGCAGACGGACGATTGGCAGCGCGTTGGAGAGGGTATCAGCCGCCTGGCCGACGCGCCGATCTACATCGACGATACGCCCGACGTCTCCGCGATGGAAATGCGTACGAAATGCCGGCGACTGAAGGCGGAACAGGACGGCCTGGGACTGATCATGGTCGACTATATGCAGCTCATGCGCTCGTCGAAGCGCTCGGAGAATCGCAATCAGGAGCTTTCCGAAATCGCCCGGGGCTGCAAGTCCCTCGCCCGCGAGCTTCGGGTCCCGGTCATCGCGCTATCTCAGCTCTCTCGCGCGGTCGAATCCCGGCCGGACAAACGCCCGATGCTCTCAGATTTGCGAGAATCGGGTGCCATCGAGGCGGAGGCCGATATCGTAATGTTCATCTATCGCGAAGCCTACTACAAGCGGAAGGAGGCGGCAGATTCCGGCGCCGAGGTCGAGAAAGATGCCGCGTCCGGTGATGACAAATTCGAAGAGGCCGAGATTATCATCGCGAAGCAGCGCAACGGCCCGACCGGCACAGCTCGCGTAGGGTTCATTCCGCAGTTCACAAAGTTCGTCGATCTGGACCGGCAGCATCGCTACGAAGGGGAGTGAGGCACGACAATGCGCGTCCTCGTGGTAGGCGGAGGCGGGCGCGAACACGCCCTGGTCTGGAAGCTGGCACAGAGCCCGCTAGTTTCGACGATCTACTGTGCTCCCGGAAACGCTGGAATCGCCCAGATTGCCGAATGCGTGTCAATCTCGCAAGTCGATATCGATGCCCTCGCGACGTTCGCGGCGGCGAATGACGTCGGGCTAACGGTCGTTGGGCCGGAAGCGCCCCTCATGGCTGGCATCGTCGACGCGTTCGAGGCGCGAGGCCAGCCGATTTTTGGGCCATCGGCAGAGCCGGCGCGCATCGAGGGCAGCAAGGTGTTCGCCAAAGATCTGATGCGTGCGTCAGGCATTCCGACCGCGGACTACTGGACGTGTGATTCGGTCTCTGCCGCGCGAGATTGTCTACGCGCGTACTACGCCGGCCGTTCGATGGATAGCAGCGTTGTCATCAAGGCGGACGGACTGGCCGCCGGCAAGGGAGTCATTATTGCAGCTGGCCAGGAAGAGGCCATGGCGACGTTGGATCGTATCATGGTCGAGCGGGTTTTCGGTGGGGCGGGCGATCGAGTCGTCATTGAGGAGCGCCTGTTCGGAGAAGAAGCATCCATCATGGCGATCACCGACGGCGCTACCATTGTTCCGTTGATTCCCTCTCAGGATCACAAGCGGCTGCTCGAGGGCGACATGGGATCAAATACCGGGGGAATGGGGGCGTATGCGCCGGTCCCGGTCATACCCGCGGACACGGTCGAGATCGTTACTGAGACCATACTGAGGCCGGCGGTGGATGCGATACGCGACCTCGGGATCCCGTATCGAGGAGCGCTGTACGCCGGGGTTATCGTAACTGCGGATGGACCGAAGTGCATCGAATTCAACTGCCGTCTCGGCGATCCCGAGACGCAGGCTATTCTACCACTGATGGAGAGCGATCTCCTTCCGGTACTGTTGGCAGTTACCGACTGTACGCTGGATCAGGTATCCATTCGATGGAAGTCGAGGGCAGCCGCGACCGTTGTAGCGGTTTCCGGTGGGTATCCCGAAGCATTCGAGACCGGCCGTCAGATCGACGGTGTAGATAGGGTGAATCAAGAGAAGGAGTGTGTTGTCTTTCACTCCGGCACGAAATGGCTCGGAGACAAGCTGGTCACCGCGGGCGGTCGAGTATTGAGTGTCACGGGGGTCGGGGGTACTCTGGCGGACGCCCTGACAACTTCGTATGCCGCGCTGGCCAACATCCATTTTGAAGGCATGTACTTTCGACGCGACATCGCCGCTCGCGCGCTGGCAGTTGCCGGCCGCATCGACTGACTAGCCGCGATTGATTTGATGGATCCGCGGTAGGCTCGTGCCTGCGACGCAGCTCCAGAACTTACCCTGACCGAACAGTTATAGATAACCGTACTTCGACGGCCACGTCCATATCAATGTGCGAAACTACGTGCCGCCACAACGCCAGTCACGGCTGCGCACCAGAGCTCGACGCTTAGGAGATCTACCGAATGAAGGTTTTAGTGGTAGTTGCGTTCCTCATTGCATCCGTTCTACCTGCGCACGCCTACATCGACGGCGGCAGCGGTAGCTACGTGCTGCAGATTGCCATGGCAGGAGTTCTGGCTCTGCTGTTCTCCTTGAAGCTCGCATGGACGCGCCTGAGGACATTCGTGTCCGGTCTATTCAGTAAGCGGTCGGGCTCCGATTCGCGAATCGACGGATGACCATATCGGTCGAGCCGAGTTCGTTTCGAGATCCGAGCGGTTTCGTCTACTACCGGGAGGACACGCTCTACCGGTTGGTGCACAAGCGATACAAAGAGCAGTACGACCTGCTGATGGGCTCGGGCCTCTACCGAACCCTTGTGGACGCGGAACTTCTGGTCGCCCACACAGAGGAATCGATCAACACGGAAGCAGCCGACGTTGCGCACCGGATACTTCGTCCCGAACCGGTTCCGTTCATCTCTTATCCCTACGAATGGTCCTTTGGACAGTTGCGCGACGCCGCACTCACCACGCTGCGCATACAGAAAGAGGCGCTTCGGGCCGGCATGTGCCTGAAGGATGCAAGCGCATACAACGTCCAGTTTGTCGGTAGCGCTCCGGTTCTTATCGACACTCTGTCGTTCGAGAGATACGAAGAGGGACGTCCCTGGGTTGCATACCGTCAGTTCTGTCAGCACTTTCTGGCGCCGCTGGCGCTTATGAGTCGTACCGACGTCCGCCTAGGAGCGCTGCAGCGGGCCAACATCGACGGAATACCCCTGGACCTTGCGAGCCGTCTGTTGTCGCGGAGCTCGTGGCTTAACCCGGGACTGCTTGCGCACATCCATCTTCACGGGGCCGCGCAGAGCCGGTTTCAAGGCGACGGCCGTCCGCGGCAGGCGTCCAAAGGCGTGAGCCGCTTGGCGCTGATGGGTCTGATCGACAGCCTTGAAAGCGCGGTATCCGCCCTGTCGTGGACCGCCGCCGGCACAACGTGGGCGGAGTACTATGGCCACACCAACTACTCGGACCGGGCAATGGAGGGCAAATGCGCTCTGATTGCGGAGATGCTCGACCAGGCTAGCCCGCGCCCGTCCACGGTGTGGGATCTTGGTGCGAACACGGGACTCTTCAGCCGGCTCGCAAGTTCGAGGGGCGCCTACACCATCGCTTGGGATATGGATCCCGCGGCTGTCGAGAAGAACTACATCGAATGCCGCCGAACCGGTGAGAAGATGCTGCTGCCGCTCCTGGGGGACTTGACGAACCCTAGTCCGGATCTGGGATGGGCGCTGCGGGAGCGGCGCTCCATGGTTAGCAGGGGGCCGGCCGATCTTGTGCTGGCCCTCGCACTCGTCCATCATCTGGCGATCGGAAACGGAGTGCCGTTGGATCGCGTGGCTTCGCTGTTGGGGTCGTTCGGCGCTTGGGCCGTCGTCGAATTTGTGCCTAAGTCCGACTCTCAGGTGCAGCGCCTGCTTGCCAGTCGAGAAGACATTTTCGACGACTATACACAGGAAGCGTTTGAGTCTGCTTTCCGTCGCAGTTTCGATCTGGTGCGTATCGTTTCCGTCCCAGATTCCGATAGAACGCTGTATCTCATGCATTCAAGACGCTAATGGGTTATCGAAGGTGAGAACGATTCAACCGAAGGGTGTACGCCAGCGACGCGTGGTCCCGATCCATCCGCTGCTGTTCGCGGCATTTCCCCTACTGGCTCTATATCAGCACAACCTCAACGAGGCATCATTCGCGCAGATCGTACAGCCCCTGGGGCTTGCGCTGCTAGGAACGCTGGTAATCTGGGCCGCGCTCACTCTCGTTCTCCGCGGGGTTCGCAAGGCGGCGATTGGCGCTTCCGCGATTGCCATGGCCTACCTCTCATACGGCCACGTCGTGCGCCTAACGCCGGGAACGTATAGTTGGATCATCGCTCCCGCCTGCATTCTAGGCATTCTCGCCATTTTTGCCTCGCTATGGAGGACTCGGCAGCCGCTTCTCGACGCGACATCGATATTGAACGTGGCTGCGGGGTTTCTGGTCGCAATGTCGTGCTGGTCGATCGGCGCCGGGCTGTGGCGTTCATCACACCTGCTGGCGAACGATACGCAGCGGCACGTCCGTCAGGATCAGCCAGGGTCGAAGGACGCCTTAACGGCGACGCGATCCAGGCGCGTCATCGGACCCGTGTCCTCGAAGTCGGCAGACTTACCGGACGTCTACTATATCGTTCTCGACGCCTACGCCCGCGCGGATAGCCTGCGTGCGTTTTACGGGTACGACAATACGGGGTTTATCCGGGCGCTCGAATCCCGAGGTTTCTACGTAGCGGCTAAGAGCCGTGCAAACTACGATCAGACCCCGCTGTGCCTCGCGAGCGCGCTCAACATGACCTACCTTGACGCCGTCGCAAAGCGCTCCGGGACCGATTGCGGCATGGAGATGTGTCGGCGCATGTTGGACGACAACGCGGTTGCCGCCTGCCTTGCGCCGTTGGGCTACCACTACGTCGCAATTGGATCGTACGACGGCGAGGCCAAGGTCCTGACCGCCGACCTGGTTCTAAACCGTGCAGAGGAGATACCGGTCCTCACGGATCAGGCGCTTATGATGACTCCGGCCGGCCCTCACTCCCCCGTACACCGAATTCGATTCGATCAACACCGAAAGAGGCTCCTCGGTGTCTTTAGCAGCCTGGAAACCGTGGCACGCTTACCCTACAAGAAGTTTGTCTTCGCGCATCTGCTTGCGCCCCACCCACCATTTGTGTTCGACGGACAGGGTGGGCCCGTATATCCCGTTGGCGCGCTCAACTTCGCGGACGCTTCGTGGCTGCGGGAACAGATAACGGGCGAGCAATATGTCCATGGCTACGTGGCGCAGCTGCAATACGTAAATAGGCGCATTCTCGATTGCATCGACGCAATTCTGTCGCAGTCCGCGCGACCGCCCATCATCATTATCCAGGGCGATCATGGGTCGCGCATGACTCTGGACTGGGATAGCCTCCAGAGGACTGACGTTCGGGAGACGTTTGCTAACCTCAACGCCTACCTCGTGCCGACTAGAGTGCGAAAGCACCTGTACAGTACGATCTCCGGCGTGAACTCATTTCGAGTTGTGCTATCGGATCTGTTTGGCGCGGACTACAAGAGGATTCCAGACCGCAGTTTGTACTCTACGGTGGGGCAGCCGTTCGAGTTTACAGACATTACCGCTCGTACCGCAAAACTATGGGACGGAGCCTTTGGCGCGCCGTCCCAATTCGCCCCTGGTCATCCCCGTCAGGTCAGGTAGTGCACACTGCCAAGCCGATCGGCACGGCCGCCCGCTTCTGCCGGCGCCAATCCCCCTCAAGTCACGCGGGAGACGCACGGCCGGTACGGGCTTTCGGATTGAACCCGAGTCGTCGGGTTTTGCAAGCTTAGACCGAAGTTCCAACCTCGCGTGCTTAGCCTAATTCACGGGCGGATCCTCCGGACCCTCCTGCAGCGTCACGGCGATAACTTCTGATTTGTGGGTGCTCGCGCGATACAGGCTGAGTCGAATGCGATCGCCGGCCTTGTGCAGCCGGATCGCGTCGCGCACGTCGCGCTCCTCGTCGATCTGCCTGGCATCGACGCCGAGCACAATATCGTCAGTGGCGATGCCGGCCAGGCTCGCGGGGCTCTCGGGGGCGACCCGGTTGATCATGACGCCGCGGTAGGCCGGCAGGCCGAGCGCAAGACCAATGTTCTCAGGGACCGCTCCATATGAGATTCCGAGCCAGGGCGCTCGGGTAGCCTTGACAATCGTCTGGCCAGTCGCGATGAGATCACGGACGATTCGCTGAACGCTATTCGCAGGGATGGCAAATCCAAGGCCGATACTGCCTCCACCGGGACCCGTGCTGAGGATGGCGGTATTGATACCTACCAACTGCCCGTTGATGTTCGCCAGTGCGCCGCCCGAGTTGCCGCGATTGATCGGCGCGTCGGTCTGCAGTGCACCGTCCAGCTTCCGACCCTCTTCGACCTGAAGATTGTGGCGATTGAGAGCTGAGATGACGCCCACGGTAACCGTTGAGCCAAGGCCCAACGGATTGCCAACCGCTATCGACCACTCTCCGACCTGTACGTGATCCGAGTCTCCAAACTCGGCGACTGGAAGTCCCGCAGCTTCGATTCGAATGACGGCGAGATCCGTTTGTGTGTCCGATCCCACTCGGCGCGCGAAGTACCACTGGCCGGTGGATAACGTAACGCGTATTC
>JBBQVV010000375.1:0-7067 GCA_038211235.1 Chthonomonadales bacterium
ATTCCGTGCACAATACCATAGACAGGTAGACAACATACGCTTGACAATCCGATTGATTTGTCGTACACTTGCAACATACCGACTGGTCAGTATGTTTGCGGCATCATCGGATCCGAGTTGTTAAGGAGAACCGATGCCGCGCGCTGTGAGACCAGAACTGAAACCGCTCTTGCTGGAAGCCGGTCTTCGATGCTTCGCGAGGCGTGGGTTTCACGCCGCGACCATGGATGAGATCGCCGCGGAGGCCGGAGTAAGCAAGGGCGCAATCTATTGGCACTATAAGGACAAGCAGGATCTGTTCCTCAGTATCATGAGGGAGCGCGGCCAGGCGCTTGAGGCGGCAGGAGCGCGGGCGATCGAGGGAATGGATCTCACCGGAGACCCGGGAGATCTTCTTAAGGCGATCATGGTCGGAATATTCCGGTTCTATGCCGGGAACCGTGAATTCGCCTCTCTGGTCGGCCTTCTGCGGAGCGGCAAGGACGCGCCATTCGGTGAGGCTCTTTTCCGTGAGTTGACGGAATTCTACCGGAGGGCACGGAGCCAGTTCGTTCCGCTGTTCGCATTCGGAATCGAGCGCGGTCTGTTCGCTTCGGCGCCGCCTAAGGCGATGGCCGCATGGCTGCTCGCGACAATCGACGGAACCGTAATGCAGTGGGTGATTGACCCCGAGGAGATCGACCTTGAATCGGTTGGGCGCAACCTGAGCGAACAGTTCGTCCGTGCATTACGCGCCGGCCCCTAGAATCACCGACGGCGGCGCATCGGAGGGGACGGAGTCCCAGCGCGCCGGAGGTGCAGGATGAAAGATGTCGTCATCGTTGGAGCCGGTATCGCAGGCATGGTAACTGCCGCTCGATTGCAGGCGGCGGGGCTCTCCACCCTTGTGCTGGAAGCGCACGGCCAGCCCGGCGGATGCGCCGGATTCTACCGCAGAAAGGGCTTCGCCTTCGATGTCGGGGCGACCACCCTGGTCGATTTCGAGCCAGGCGGCATCGGCGGCGAGCTGTTGGACGCGATCGGCATGGACCAGCTCGCGGGTGATGCACTGCCCGGATACGTCGCCTGGCTGCCGGATCGGCAGGTGTACCTGTACCGGGATCCGCGACGCTGGGCAATCGAACGGACGGAGAAGCTCGGCGACACGCAGGCGCACTGGCGGTTGTGGGCCACTCTGGACCGGCTGGCCGAGGTGTTCTGGCGGGCCAGCCGCCGCGGAGTCCGGCTGCCGCTCTCCTCACCTGCCGATCTGCTTGACGCGCTCCGCGCAATCGGCCTCGCGAACCTCGGCCTGGTCCGATTCATTCCCACGACGCTCGGCCAGCTGCTGCGGCAATACGGACTCCGCGCCGACGCCCCGCTTTGCGGCCTGCTCTCCATGCTGGTAGAAGATACCGTGCACAGCTCGCTCGATGAGGCGCCCCTGGTCAACGCGGCGCTCGGAGTGACCATACGCGGATCGGGGCTAACTCGCCACGCCGGCGGCATGTGGGGCTTCTGGCGTTCGTTCCTCGCGCACTTCCGTTCAATTGGCGGCGACGTGCGCTTCGCCTGTCCCGTCGTCGCGATAGACGGACGGCTAGGCGACTTTCGCATCCACACTGCGCGCGGTGTTGTCGCCGCGCGTCAGGTAGTGAGCGCGATCCCCGCCAACCTGACTGCCGAAATCTCCCCGGCGCCCGTGGGCCGGCGGCTCCGCCGCTACCTGAAGCGCGACGCGGATCGGTATGGAGGCGCCGTACTGGTCTGTCTCGGCGTTCCCGAAGATGAGATCGCGGGCCAGGAGTTCACGCACCACCAGATCCTGCACGACTACCGGCTGCCACTTGGCGACGGCAACAACATGTTTGTTTCGGTCTCCACGCCGGGCGACGTTGAGAGCGCTCCCTCCGGCTGCCGGGCCGTGATGCTGTCGACGCATACGGATCTTGCCTATTG
The DNA here is from genome assembly GCA_038211235.1 of Chthonomonadales bacterium. GTDB lineage: Bacteria > Armatimonadota > Chthonomonadetes > Chthonomonadales > Chthonomonadaceae > DATGJU01. The sequence goes on from JBBQVV010000375.1 coordinate 1,939, forward strand.
GGACGGTCTCACCGAAGAAGAGTATCGCGATCGGAAGGAGGCGCTTGCCGAACGACTCGTCGGACTGGCGCGCCGGGTCTACCCAGACCTGGGCCGCCGAGCGTTCGTCCGCGAAACCGCCACGCCGCGCACCTACGAACGCTTTACAAGGCGCCGCCGTGGAGCGGTCGGCGGTGTGCGCCAGAGCCTTAAGACCGCAAATCAGAACTCAATACCACACGAGACTGACTGCGCGGGATTCTGGATGGCAGGCGACTCCACCTGGCCGGGACTTGGCACGGTCGCCTGCGTCATGGGTAGTAGGATCGTGGCGGAGCGCGTGCAGGCAACGGCTCGCCGGATCGCCCGGCCGATGGTTCAACCGACGCCGACAGTCGTCGTGGAGGTGATTCATGGCACTTCCAAAGCCTGACTCTATAGCACGACCGCGGCAAACGCACTCCACGCCGAACGATCGAAGGAGCAGCGCACGTAGCGCAGCAGACGATATCCCACCGCCTCGGCTGCGGGAACTCGGAACCGATCTGCTGACAACCACGCCCCGGCAGCGAATCATCTCGCTGGCGCGGCCGTTCGTGGGCGTTGCGGCATACTGCGCGGCGGTGCGGTACGGATTTTGGTGGGTTACGCCAGTCATCGTGTTCCTGATCTTTATCGCCATCGTGACCGTCACGCACGACATCGTCCACGGCGCCCTGGGCCTCAGCCGGCGCGCTACCGAGTGGGCGCTCTTTCTTTCGGGCCTTGTGCTGCTCGAGAGTGGACATGCCTACCGGGCGACCCACCTGCAGCACCACCGCATCTTCCCCGCGTCTGACGATCCCGAGGGAGATCCGGCGCGGCTCACCTGGTTTCGCGCCCTGCTGGACGGCCCTTCGTTTCTGCCGCGCCTCTGGTCGTGGGCCTACCGGCGCAGCTCGCGCGATCGATCGTGGCTCCTGGTCGAGGCGGCCGCGGCGGTCCTGATAGCCACGTGCGGCATTGTCTTCCTGCAAACCCTGCCGGGACTCGCCTGGTATGTAACATTGGTAGTCGTCGGCAGCTGGGTCTATCCACTTCTCACCGTGCATCTGCCGCACCGGCACTACGGGGCAACGCCCCTAGCGCAGACCCACACGCTGCGCGGAGTGATTGTCCCCTCGCTCTTCCTGGAGCTGACGTACCATCTGGAGCATCATCTCTATCCGCAGGTTCCAAGCCACCATCTCGCCGAGCTGGCGCGGCGCCTCGATCCCTACTTGCAGGCTTCTGGAGTCCAGCCGATCAGGGTGCCGTGACGCGAGTAGCGATCTTCATATCCACGTCTGCCAGGTAAAGCCGAAAGTCCTCCTGGGGGGTGGGCGACTGAGGCGTCGCGACCCGCCGCCAGATTTGCGGTTCGGGAGATGGGACACGGTCGTCGTTACCGGTTCGTTTCGCTCGTTCCGGCGGATAAGGGATCAGGATCTGTCTGCAGCCTCTTAGTACAGTATAATGAAGCATACCATAAGCACGAGGAACTGAAATGGAACCCTTAATACTCGAGGGAACGTTTGTGGAGGTGCAGCGACGACTGAGCACATTGCCTGTGCAACCAGACGATCACCTACGTATCGTCGTGACGCAGTCGCCGGTAACGGAGCTGGCGGCGCCCGCACCATTTGTACCAACCGAATATCGGTCCGGCTTGCCGTTCCTGCCGCACAGAAAACTGGCGGAGCCACTCACACAAGAACGCGTAAGGCTCCTGTCCGAAGACGATGATGCCGAGGTTCTGCGTGCCTATCGAATTGCCGGACGTTAACGTACTCATCCCCCTAGTCGATCCAATGCACCCGCACCACGATAAGGCGCATAGCTGGTACAGCGGAATCGCTTCGGCTGGCTGGGCCAGCTGCCCCCTGACGGAAAATGGCTTCGTCCGGGTCTTGTCGTCTCCCTCCTATCCTGGCGTGCAGCTCCGGCCAGGCGATGCGCTGGCACTGTTAGAGGTCACTATCGCCAACCCTGCGGTCACGCACCATTTCTGGGCTGACGGCGTTTCGATAATTGATCGTAGATTGTTCACCCCTTCTGCCATTGCCGGCCCGAAGCAGATCACGGATGTTTACTTGCTCGGGCTGTGCCAGCAAAATGGTGGTACACTGGTAACGTTGGACAGCGGGATCACACATGCCGCAATTGCGTCACCCCATCCCGAACTGCTGCGCACGCTGTAGTCAGGCCGCCTCCCCGATCGCTCGCGGTAACCCTCTGTAGATTCCGACCAAAACGACACTCCGACCGGATCTCCCACTATGAACTGGCTCAACCCTGATCAAGCCAAAGACGATTCCACCGGCGCCTCTGCTTGACCAGCATCATGGAGCCGGCCGCTTTACGGGGATGCATAGATCGGTGCGCACCTCGGGCCAGGGTACATCATCGCAATCGTCGACGTAGATCTCGAATGGCACTCCAACGCCGAAGGTATATCCGCTGGTCGGAAGCCAGCGCGAGTACATCTCCATCCACGCGTTGGAGATTCCATCGTACGGGCCAACGTGTGTGAAGACTGCATATGTGCCGCCCACTACGTCGATAATGTGAACACGCGGATCGGTGGCCAAGAAGTCGTCTGCAATGAAGGCGCCTGCGTCCGACCGCAGCTCATCCGGCGGTGTTGCCGAAGGGTCGTCGTAATACAGGCCTATATCCAGACCTGCGTTGACACCGTTCTCCCTCCGCCATCTGCGCAGATCGCCAAACGTCTTGCCGATCATGAAGTATGGACCCTTGTGGGCCATGCACACCGCCATCCGCGCCGGAAGCTCACGGATCTCGACGTCGAGGGGAGCGCCCGGTTCCGACCGAACGAATCGCACGTCGAGTTTTGCGTCGAAGTGGACCCCGTTGGGCGTCGGAAGCAGGCCTTCGTACGTCAGCGTCCGCCGCATCGAGCTTGGCGTGTAGCCAAACGCGGAGCGAAACGCCCGGATGAAGGCTTCGTGCGTTGCATAGCCCGCTTCAAAGGCCAGCTCGGTAATCGGGGTATTGGTCGTGCGAAGTCGGTTCGCAGCGCGCTCCAGCCGCAATCGCCGCACGAGGTCCCCAACCGTTTCGCCCAGCAGGGCCTGAAAAACCCTGTGAAAGTGAAAGCGAGAGAGGCAGACGTGATCGGCGAGGTCGCGCAAGTCAATGCCTTCGTCCAGATGGTCGATGATGTAGCGAATCGCGTTAACGATCCGCTCTTCGTGATCCAGCCGCGTTCTAGGTTTCACAGTGCGTTCTCTGTAGCGCGGAGCGCCCGCCCTATGCCCGTCGAGCGGCATTGTTGCCGCAGGTTCTATTGGCGTCGTTGTAACTTCTTGCAAGACAAGCCGTTCCGCCTAACATCTGCGTGCCGGGTGGTGTCACAGGGGAGGACGGAAGGATCCGGGGCCGTCTCGCTCGTAGGGGACCAATTCTGTAGGAACGGCAAACTCGACGCCCTCGAACACATCTCCCAGTCGCAGCCGAATATCCGCGACAGGAACAATAACCTCTGCCCCCAGGCCAAATGCCGAGGTGTACCGCCAAACGCCCGCCTCAGCGCGTACATACATCTCAATCCTCGGCTCGGTCTGGGAGACCAGAAGGTAGACGGAGAGCGACTCGATCTGCTGATAGCAAAGGAACTTCTCGCCGCGATCGAAGGCCTCGGTAGTGGTAGAGAGAACCTCGACAATCAGCGTCGGGTTTGTCAGCGCGCGCAAGCCCTCGCGCAGTTCGAACGTTCGCGGGCCGCATGTCACGGTCACGTCAGGATAATAGTAGCGCTGGCAGGCCTCGATCCAAACTCGCAGGTCGCTTCCGCCGCCTCGACAAGCGCTCCCTCGTGTCTGATTTCTGATCTCGCCAATGAGGTTGAAGCCGATCGTGTCATGCTCGGGACTGGCGCCCGCCATATTCCGGAGCGCTCCCGCGATGTACTCGCTCTTTGTCTCCGCGCAGGCCTCTCGCTTCAGATACTCTTCCGGCGCGATGGTTCCATTGGTCGTTGGGGTCATTGAATGCTATCCCGGTGGTAATACCAGCTATCGTGCGCTTTATCCTCGATCACTCCTATCGTTCTCCGATCAGCACACGATTCCTCCTAACCGCGCCATGCTGCCGCCCGCACCCGTGGACGAGAGACGATGCGACATGCGGATACTGCAGGAGACCATTGCCACTTTGCCGAACAATCAGCCGTAAAGATGCAATGAAATTGCATGCTGCATTTCCCCAGATAAGCCTCGAAGCGAAATCAACTCATTTGCTAAGCGATCGACACCTACGAGTCAACTTGGGCCGAACCTCGCTGCTTGGCGCCGGAAACCTGCACGAATAGGAAACAGGTAGATGCAACTGCCCGAGCTGCTGCAGCACATCCCAACGCCGATCATGTTCGGCTGCGGATTCGTCTTTTCTATCTTTATGATCGGCGTCGTTAGTATGCTAATCGCTGCCTGGAACGCGCGGACCCAATTGGGCAGATTGTCGGCGCTAATCTCCTCAATTGTTGGAACCCAGCGCAACTCTTCTAGATCAGGTCTCGACCAGAACGACTTGACAAATTGCGAACAGCCGCCAATAGTGCAAAAGGGATATGTGGCACCTGGTGGCACCGCCTGGATGAGCACCTGGAGATGTATTTAGCTCCAGACAATGTTGACGGCTACTTCCTCGTGGAAACAGTTCGTGATTTGCTTCCTTACGACACCCTGGTTGGAGGATCTTACGACGGACCGACATTCAGAATAGTGCCGGGCATCCTGACGGGCTTAGGCTTGACCATTACGTTTGTCGCAATTCTGATTGGGCTCAACGGTGTCCATTACGATAGATCAAACACTGTGAGCCCGATTACTGGCATTGACGTGCTGATAAACGGCCTTTCCGGCAAGTTTCTAAGCTCAATAGTGGCGCTGCTTTTGAGCATTATTTTCACATTATTTGAACGAGCCTTATCGGGTTCCATCCGGAAGCACTACAACGCGACAATCAGAAACGTTTCCCAACGTATCCCCTACCTCAATCCGTCGCGGATTCTTTTGGACATTCAAATATCCGCGGCAAAGCAAGCGGTCTCCTTGAGCAACCTCAGCAGCGAGCTAATAGACCGCCTGACAAACACTCTAAACAACGAG
>JBBQVV010000376.1:0-7050 GCA_038211235.1 Chthonomonadales bacterium
GGTGTGAAGTTCGCCGACAACCTCGACTACTTGAAGAGATACTTCCACGGAGCAGACCTCGTCATCGGCGTTATCCTGATTGCGGCGTTCGCGTACTGGCTTTGGCGCCACCTTAAACCGGAAGAAATCAGGCCGTAGAGATCAGACGGCAGACGGTAGGAGGTTCGTGCCGTCTGCCGTCTGACTTCTGTGTTTCTAAATGTCCCCTCACCCTACCCTCTCCTTCTTCGCTCGTACCTCGAAAAGAGAGGGCAATATTGCGCCGGTCAGCTCACAAGAAGCCTTCCGTATGTGCGCTAGTTGCCGCGGCCGCGGCCTGTGCCGGGGGATGATGATCCATCCGAGCCCTTCTTATCCGAGGATGAGCCTCCCGAGGGCTTCGACGTGTCCTTGCCCTGCCCACCCGTCGGTGGCGGAGTTCGGCGCGGCTCGGAGGGCGGCGCGGTACGGCGAGGCGCTGCAGGCGGCGCCGATGGAACCGGAGTGCGTGTCGGCGGCTGGGCCGGCGCCTGTGCCGGCGGAGCTCGTCGCCCAGTGTCCGCTCCCGATCCCTGTGAACCTCGAGAGCCTCCGTACGAAGGCGTCGTGTCACTTCGGCGGCCGTCGGGCGGAGGCGTTCCGGTCGGCAACCGCCGGTATTCTCCGCCGGGATATTGACGTCGAGTGTCGTCTCCGTTGAACCGGCCCGTGCCGCCGTTTCCTCCCGCCTGCGAGCCTGTAGCCGTGGATGGATCACGCCGCCGGCTCGTTGTCGAATCTTGACCCCCTGCATTCGAGCCCTGGCCGCTGCCCGCGCCGTTACCCCGAGTCGAGTCTCCGTAACCAAGCGATCTACGCGCATCGCGGGCCCGGATCTGCGCGGGTGTCAGGTTGGAAGCACTGTCGTCGCGTCCGGTGTTACCAGACGATGGCCTGCCGGTATTGGGCCGGGTGGCATCAGCACCATTCGTGCGCTGCGGATCGCGATTACCGGGTAGGGTGTTTCTGTCACTCTGCAGTGGGTTGCGGTTGCCTTGCAGTGTATGCCTGTCATTCTGCAACGGTTCCCGCCCGATGGAAGTGCGGGCGCCGACTTGCGAAGTAGGCAGGGTTCGCACCGGCGCACCGGTCCGTTCTATTGCTGCCGGCAGCGACGCGCGGTAGATCGGCTTCTCTGCAAGCCTGGGATCCGGCCGGCTCTGAGGCAGGTAGGTACGTGACGGCGTGAGCGCTTGAACCGTCGGCCTAACTCCCGCCGGCCCCGCGGAGGGCGCACGTCCCGCCTCCGGAGCTCCGACGCCCCTGCCGCGCTGGAACAACGACGAAGCAGACTGGTCCACCGGCTCGTATCTGGCTCGGCCCCCAAACTCAGCCGCGTTTGTTGCCGTGACGCCGGACGCAACGCGCGAGTTCACCGGAACAAATCTATTGTTGAGAACGGTATTGCTATTTGCGGCGAAGTACTCCGAAGAGCCCCGGAACCGACCGGCCGCAGACGGTCCATTGTAGTTATTGGTGACATTGTTGATAACGGTCACCCGGTTGACAACGGTATTATTGAACACCCTAGGCTCGCAATAGCCGGCTGCACTGGGATAGTAGACGGCGGCTCGACCAATGGAAAAGTAGGCGGACCACTCCCTGCCACGGACGCCGAATCCGATGGAGCTGCCATACCGCACCTCTCCAGGAGCAAGCGGGCACCATGCAACCCTGCCATCGCACTCGGTGAAGTGGACAACTGCCGGCGACCAGCACTGCACCTCCGGGCCAGGCGCCCATGCCCAACCGCGGGAGATATGACACCATGTTCCGTAATGGTATGGCGCCCATCCCCAGGATTCGTCGGATACCCATGTCCAGCCGAACGGATTGACCCACGTCCAGTGTCCATACTGATACGGGCGCCACGCTGCGACGGTCGTTCGCGGACACCAGACCCAACCATATTGAGGGTCGTCTCGCCAATCCCCACTGCTGTCGAGTTCCGTCGCGACAATTGCGATATTCGGCGGAAGATGATGCGCTTCGCTATCCCTGGAGGAGCCCGCAAGGCGATCGTCCCGCGCATCGTTCCATTGCTCCCACGAATCCTCTCCTGGCAGCCCGCGGACGTTGTATGGATCGTCGGCGGAAGCAAGATCCAGGTAGTCACCGCTCTGAAGCGTCGCCTTCCCTCTCGCGCCCTCGATGGTCGCGGCGCCACTTCTCACGCCGACCTCGACGCCGTCATCCGCGCCGACGCGCAGTGCGGCAGGACCGGTCGCTTTGACGGAGACTATCGGCGTATCCACTTGGAAAATGGAGTGATCGTGCTTCAGCCTGAGCGACGCGAGACCGGCCGTTAGCTTGATCTCGGTGAACTCGCCCGCACTGTCGCTATAAAGCGTTTGCAGGGTTGCCACGGCATTCTTACCCAATCGCAGCAGGCTCCCGTCATCGAGTTGAATCTCTGCTCGTCCGGCATCCGCCACCCAAATCTGGGCGCCCTGTCGCAAAGGCAGGTTGACGGTTGCCGATGACCACTCCGCCCCGTCATCGGGACGCCAGGTCACGTTGCCCTGTACGTATGAAAATCGGGCCAGTCTGACCGGACCTTCCTCGGCATTTCCATGTCCGATGGCGCTGGTCTGGCTGCCGTCCTCACGAGTAGCATAGCCGTCGTTGCCGGCATCTTGCGCGCGGGCAGACAGCCCCAGGAACGAGATCGACGCGACTGCGAGGCCGAGCAGGCCGGCAAAGGCCCAGGACCGTTCCATTTGACGCTTCATAGTTGGTTTCTCCACAGCTCGCTTCGTTGCACGATGGCGCCGGCGCTTAGCGACCGCCGCCACAAAGGTTCTTATTCTGATCAACGGCATGCGAGCATCTTTGTGACAGGCGGCTAAAACTCTAATCGGAATGATACACCATTTTCGGTAGTCGTGGTCACCGCGGATCCGGCGTGAACTCAAATGGATACGTAATCTTCGCTCATTCGTTATCGGGACTGGCTGTGTACGAAGGCAGCCGTTCGCTCTCTTGAGAATTGGCGGCCGCTATGCTATGATTAGATGCTTTGACTCCGGCGCCTTGCGAGGAGGAATAGATTGACATCGACCGTCGTTCCAATTGATTCGGCGCAGTCCATCGAGACGTCCAGGCCGCTTAATGAGAGCCAGGTTAGATCCTTCGTCGAAGACGGATACCTGATCGTGCCCGCCCTCTTGACGGGCAGCGAGCTGGACGAGCTGACACGGGACACCGTGAAGGTCGCACGCGGCGAATATCCGTGTGAGACGATCACGTCGGTCGGCGCAGAGCTCTCCGATGACGAGGTGCTCCGCACGATCCTGTGCATCCACCAGCCTCACTACGTGAGTCCGGTCATGGAGAGGTATGCGCGGCATCCCGGCGTCTGCGGTGCGCTCAGTCAGATAACGGCGGCGCACCTGCCCTATTGGGATGGCAGCGTCAAGTGCATGCAGTCGATGCTCTTCGTCAAGCCGCCAAGTTTTCAGGGACAGGCGTGGCATCAGGACGAGATCTACATCCCAACCCGTGACCGGTCGCTCATCGGGGCCTGGATCGCGCTGGACGACGCCACGCTGGAGAATGGTTGTCTCTGGGTGATTCCCGGGTCGCAGCGCGAAGGCTACCTCTACCCACAGCGCGCGCATGACAGTCCCGATGAGTTCGACTTCGGCGAGGAGAGCTTTGGATTCGACGAGACGTCAGAGGTTCCTGTCGAGGTCAAGGCAGGAACCGTCGTGTTCTTCAACGGCTACCTGCTTCACCGTTCGCGCAGGAACCGCAGCTCCGTTTACCGCCGAGTACTCGTCAGTCACTATTGCAATGCCTGGTCGCTCCTCCCATGGAGCCTCCGTGACGGAGAGCGCGTCGCCACCGCCGACCGGCGCTGCATCATTCCCGTGGCGGGCGTCGACCCGTACGCGTGGAAGGGCTACGAGAACCCGACCGGCAATGTCTGGCTGCGAACATGTAAAGCGATTGACGATCTCAAGAGTGGCGCCGAAGCAGGCGAGCCCGAGGAGAATTGATGATCGATCTAACGGGACAGCACATCTTTATCGTCGGAGGCAGCCGGGGCATTGGCGCGGCCACGGGACGGATGGCGGCGCGCGCCGGCGCGCGCGTCAGCATTAACTACCTTGCCAACATCGCGGCGGCCCGCGCCGTTGTCGAAGAGATTACCGGTTCCGGTGGGCAGGCCTACTCGTTCCAGGCGGACGCGTGCGTCGAGGGCGCTCTGGACGGCGCAATGCGCGAGGCGGTGGCGCGCCTTGGTCCGCTGAGCGGAGTGGTGGTTTCGGCGGGAATCTTCGAGGGAATGCCGATCGAGGAGATGACGGCCGAATTCTGGGACCGGGTCATGAGCGCCAACCTGCGAAGCACGTTTCTCGCCGTTAAGTCGGCTGTGCCTCACCTTCGCGCGGCAGGAGGGGGCAGCATCGTCATTTTTACTTCGACCGCCGGCCAGCGAGGCTCGGCCGTCTACTCCGCGTACGCCACGTCTAAGGGAGCGCAGATCCTATTTATGAGGTCGATGGCGCTCGAATTGGCACCGCAACGGATCCGCGTCAACTGCATAGCGCCGGCATGGACCGAGACCGAGATGGCGACGGAAAAGATCAATGCGATCGGCAGGGAGACCGTGATACAGGGATTTCCATTGGGCCGTATCGGCCTGCCGGATGACGTCGCGGGCGCGGCGATATACCTGCTCAGCGGCCTCTCCAGCTTTGTGACGGGCGCGACGCTCACCGTCGATGGCGGGATGGACATGCGGGGATAGAATCGTTTATGAGGTTTAGGCCCCGGGCGGTTAACATGCGAGGTCAATACATCGTTTGGTTGACACGCGAGGTTCAAAACCTCGGTCTAAGTCTCCGAAACCCTACGTCTCGGGTTCCATCCCTGACGTCCCTGCGGACCTGGTTATCCCCAATGGGCCGATGCGGGGACCGTGCGTCACTCCCTGATGGACCGACAGGCGGTTCCCGCACGCAATGAGGCGTGCGGCGAGATATTCCGGGGCGGGGCGGATCAGGCGGCGGCCTGCGCCGCCCTGTTTGCATGCTTCATGAGGCGAGACTTGCGCCTGGAAGCCTGATTCTTATGGATTATCCCCCGCTCCGCGGTCTTGTCGATCGCTTTGCACGCAAGGCGCACCGCCTCCGTGGCGGGCGCAGCCTCGTATGCGGCGGCATCAACGAGGCCCCGCGCCTTCTTGATGAAGGTTTTCATTGCGGATTTGGCGGAGATATTTCGCAGATGATTCTTTCGGGACTTGATTACGTCTTTTTTGACGGACTTGATATTCGGCACAGTCATCACCTCCTTGAACGGCAGAGTATACCTTACATCTACTCCCCAACGCAAATTACGGACGGCTTGTATCCCGACCATCTCACACGACTCGCCTGCCCGCGACTATGGAATACGCGATCTCGGCATTGCGCAGCGCCAGGCGCTCGAGCGACCTGGCGCGTCTCAGAAGGTCGGCCGATCTGGACGCGCGCTCAGAGAGCATCGTGCCGACCTGCTCCGCCACATCCGAGGCGGAGAAACCGGTCCATGGGGCCACCGATTCCGCCAGCTCCAGGCTGCGCATCAGGCTCTCGACTTTTGGATCGTAGGCGAGCGCGAACGGCGGCACGCCCATGCGCGCCGCGAAGATGAGCGCGTGAAGCCTCATCGCCACGACCACATCCATCTGCCCGACCAGGCCGAGGAGCGCCGCGGGAGTACATAGATTATTGGCGATCGAATACGGGCGCCCGGCCGTGCGAGCCACGTCATTGGAGAAGGTCAGATCGCCGGGAACCTGCATGGGAATCAGGACGATCTCGCAGCCCGTGCGCTCTTCGATTGCCCGTACCATCGTGGCGCAATGCTCGGCGTGCGCGCTCGCGTTATCGCCCCATGGACGTAGCGATACACCGACTCGATGCTTCCTTTCCGGATGCTCGATGTCTGACCGCCAGCATGCCGCGATCGCTTCCTCCGGCGCAGGCTGGAGGGCGAACGCGGGGTCGGCGGTCACCTCAATGGGAGGCTTCGAGACGCCAATGGACCGCAAGAGCCGCGCCGAAGGCTCGTCGCGAACGGTAATGTACTCAACGCGGTTGGCAATCGACCGTACGAGCCAGCGCGCCATGCGGCGGCGCAGTGGTCCCAGACCCTGCGCATAAAACATGACAGGCCGCCGCAGGTTTAGCGCCATTCGTGCGACCCATAGATAGTAGAGCAGCGACCGAAGGCTGGTCGTGTCCTGCAGCAGACTTCCGCCGCCGGATATCAGGAGGTCGCTCCGAAGCAGCGTCGATTTGACGGCTTGCATGTCCATCCGCGGCTCGGCACCCACTCCATGGAGCGCGCGCGTCGCCATCGGATCCTGTGAGAGCGCCACCAGTCGAACCGCATCTCCCGCTGTTCGGCGAAACGCCTCTATGATTCCCGCGAGTACCGCCTCGTCGCCGGCGTTGCCACAGCCATAGTAGCCTGAGGCCGCAATCGTATGGACGTTGCCGTACGTCGAGTCGCCGGCGGCGGACTGAGACGCGCGATCGATGGCCCTTCTCCCTCCGTTCGACGCACTCACAGTAGAACGCAGCGCCTCTGCCTTCGGGCAACTGGCGCTGCGTTCTGACGGATCCCATCACGATGAGACTACAGAGTATCGGGTTTCTCTTCTGCCAGCTCCTTCTCGACCACAGAGATCACAGGCTCGGATTCCGGTTTGACTCCGGCCTTGAACCGGGCGACAACCTCGCCTTTACGGTTGACGATGAACTTGGCGAAGTTCCAATCGATGTCACCGGCGAACTTCTCGTTGGTATCCTTGGATGTTAGGAACTTGTATAGCGGCGCCTGGTCATCGCCTTTGACGACGATCTTGGAGAAGAGCGGGAACTTCACCTTATAGGTCGATTCGCAGAACTCCTTGATCTGCTTCTCGTCGCCCGGCTCCTGCTTCCCGAAGTCGTTCGCGGGAAACGCCAGGATCGTGAACCCCTTGGCCTTGTACTTCTCGTAGATGCTCTCGAGCCCGGCATACTGAGGAGTGTT
>JBBQVV010000377.1:0-7011 GCA_038211235.1 Chthonomonadales bacterium
GGCCGCGAGCTCGAGAGGGCATCGACCGCCGGATGGGTCTATTGGGGCAAGCTTCATCACGTTGCCAGCGGTAAGATCGATGTCTCCGTGGCGCCCGCCCGCGCTCAGAAGCAGGGCGCGCTGGAGTACTACGCCCTGAAGTCGTCGGGAGCCGTTGAAACGATTCGCGAGCAGTTCAACACGCGAGCGGCCGAGCGGGCCGATGCCAATACGCTTGCCGAGCGACTTGCCGCGGGGCCGCTAACGCAGGCGTTGTCGCCGTCACCTAGATTTGCGGATCTGATGCAGCGCTTGGCGAGCACGGGAATACGGCCCCATCTCGAAGAGAAGGGGCTCACGCTTCAATTGGCGGCGCCACAAGGCGACACGCTGAACCTGGCACTGCCGGTCACCCACCCCTGGCTGCGCGATCGCACCGTCGAGCTTGTAGGAGCGTGCCGCGGCGTGCCGGAGTACGCCGCCGTTGTCGCCACGAATGCGCGTCTGCTTCGCATGCTCGCGACACAGGTGCCGGCAACTCTCCGGAGCCGCGCAGTCAGCGACCTCGAGTCCGCTGTACGAGTCTATTTTGATGCTCTTGTGGCGCCTGAGCAGCTTCGATTTGGCGCTCGCGTGCTGTTCAGCGGCCGTGCAATCGCGACGCCGGACAGCGCCATCTCGCACGACCAGGTCGCGATTCCAGAGGAGATCGCATGGGAGCTGTTCGGCCCGCTCGTCACTCGCGAGATCGGGGCGGAAAAGGCGGCGGCGCGATCCGAAGACGCGAGACGAGCCCTCGACACTATTATGGCCTGCTCCTGGGTGCTGATCCACCGTGCGCCGGTCGTCGAACCAACGGGCCTACTCGCGTTCCATCCTCGCCGCGATCCCAACCGCGTCGTCCGGATTCCACCGATGGCGAACGCGCTCATGAACGCGGACTTCGACGGCGATCAGCTTGCAATCTTCCTGCCCTTGACGGAGGCCGCGCAGCTTGAGGCCGGCGAACGGCTCTCACTTGCAGGGCACCTGCGCCGGGACGCGGGACTGCTGGCCGGCGTCCAGCCGATCCATGGCGCGCGATACGGCCTGGCACTACTGGGCCGGACGCCGGACGGCCTGGCGGAAATATCGCAACTTGCCGGAACGGACGTCGAACCGGTAGACCGGCTGGTAGGGCGGCAGTCGATCCTGGACGCGACCCGCCGGGTAATGAGGACGGAGGGGGCTGAGCGAGCGCTGGAAGCGATCGAGCGACTGACCCGGCGGGGGTTCGAAGTCGCGAAGCTGTCCGGGATCTCGATGCCGCCGTTTATGGGATCGAGGTTCGAGCATCCGATTCCCGATCCGTCGGCATCGACGCAGGAGTGGGAGCGGAACCTGGAGGAGGTGATCGAGCGACTGGTCGCGGAGCGCGAACACGTAGAGAGCGACCTATTCCCGTTCTTGCTGTCCACTCTCAGCGGCGCGCGTGGAATGCTCGCCCATATTCCCCGCTACGTTCACGCCTTTGGCCTGGTCGAGGACGTCAACGGGCGGCGCGTGCCTATCAGCCATTCGCTGGCCCACGGTATGACCGCCGAGGAGTTGGGCGTCATGGCGATTGGATCGAGGCGGGGAGTTGCAAATGCGGTCCGTGAGCTGGATCAGGTGACCCGAATCCTTTGGGAACGGTTCCGACCCACGGGTTTCAACGTACTCGACCGCGCAATGCGGGCGCGACATCCGGGTATCGTCTTCGCCCGAGCTGCAGCAGTAGGTGAGACCGACCCGTTGATTAGTGAGGACGGCCGCCTCTTTGTGGGGTTATCTTAGCCTGGCGGTCGCCTACCCGGCTAGCCCGACCTGCTGGAGAAGGAAGGCGTAATCGAACGCTGTGTCGCGGTATGCGTCGTAGCGGCCGGAGGCGCCGCCGTGACCCGCGGCCATGTTGGTCTTAAATAAAAGCGGATTGAAATCCGTCTTTAGCGTCCGCAGCCTGGCCACATACTTGGCCGGCTCCCAGTACATCACCTGGCTGTCGTTGAACGAGGTTCGGATCAGCATGGCGGGGTAGTCGCGTCGCTCAAGGTTGCCGTAGGGGTCGTAGGACTTCATATAGGCGTACTCGGAAAGCTGGTTCGGGTTGCCCCACTCCTCGTACTCGCCGACGGTCAGGGGCAGATCGGCGTCCATCATCGTGTTGATCACGTCGACGAAGGGAACGTAGGAGATAACCGCTCGGAACAGATCCGGCCGCATATTTACGACGGAGCCCATCAGGAGCCCGCCAGCGCTGCCGCCGCTGATAACCAGCTTGTCCGGAGCCGCGTACTTTTTCACGATCAGGTGCTCGGCGCAAGCGATGAAGTCCGTGAATGTGTTCCGCTTATTGAGCATTCTGCCGCTGTCGTGCCACGCTTTGCCCATCTCGCCGCCACCGCGAATATGCGCGTACGCTAGAACGACACCGCGGTCGAGAAGCGGCAGATTGGAAGCTGAGAACGTAACAGGATAGGGATAGCCATACGATCCGTAGCCCTTCAGAAATAGCGGCGCCGCTCCGTCTCGCGTGAAGTCAGCGCGAAAGACGATCGAAATCGGGACCTCAGTGCCGTCCGGCGCCACGGCATAGCTCCGCTCGGAGCGGTAGTTAGCCCGGTCGAATCCGCCTGGAACCTCGGTCTGCTTCAACAGCGTTGAGACGTTCCGCTCCATATCGTAGTCAAACGTGGAGCGCGGCGTGACCAGTGATTGGTAGCTGTGCCGGAACGTCGTCGTCTCCCACTCGGCGTTCATATCGGGCGACGCGGCGTAAGCCGGCTCCGGGAAGTCGATCTTCCGCGGTTCGGGTAGGGGATTATATGGCCGAAGATCGATCACGCGGAACTGGGGTAGGCCCTTCGTGCGCTCCACCACAACCATGTGGCGTTCAAATAGCTCGACACCTTCCAGCATCACGTCGTTTCGGTGTTCTACCCGCTCCTTCCAGTTCGCGCGGTCCGGTTCGGACACCGGAGCGGTCACCAGCCGAAAATTTCGACCGTTATCGTTGGTTCGGATGAAGAAATGGCTGCCGCGGTGATCGAGATAGTACTCCTGCTCGTGTATGCGAGGGGCTGCCACAATCCACTCGGCGGCCGGACTATCGGCTGGGAGAAACCGGACTTCGGTAGTGGTGTGACTCTCGCTCGTGAGAAACAGATAGGCGCGGCTCCGTGAGCGCTCCACCGACAGGCCGAACATCTGGTCCGTCTCTTCGTAGATCAGCACGTCTTCGCTCACGGGAGCGCCCAGAGTGTGCCGATAGAGTCGATACGGACGTTTGGTGTGATCCTCCACGGTATAGAAAAGAGTACGGCCGTCTGCCGCCCAGGCCGCCGAAACGGTCTTCTCGACACTTTCCGGGAGAAGCTCGCCTGTCACCATATTCTTCACGCGAAGGGTATATTGGCGGAAACCGGTCACGTCGGTGGAGTACGCCAGCAGGACGCCGTCACCTGAAACCTGGTAACTGCCGAGCGAGATGAACTTTTCATCTTTGCCGATCTCGTTTAGGTCCAGCACTACCTCTTCCGTTCCCTCCGCGATGGCCCTCTTGCGGCAGTGGATCGGATACTGTTTAGATTCCTCTGTCCTGCTGTAATAGAGGTAGTCGCCCTTGCGATAAGGGACCGTCGTGTCCGTCTGCTGGACATGACTCAGAATCTCGGTGTACAGACTCTCGCGCAGGCTCGCGGTGCCTGCCAAGACGGCATCGGCATAGGCATTCTCCGCCTCGAGATAGGCGCTCACATTCGGATCCGACTTCTCGCGTAGCCAGAAATAGTCGTCGGTCAAGCAGTCGGAGTGGTAGCTGATGGATTTCGGGAGACGACGCGCCACGGGTGGCGCGGGAGATTCATGCGTACTCGAAGGACGGCTTGTTGTCGTTATGGTCATTCTGCTCTCTGAGAAGGTGTTTGTGCGGTGGAGTATTCACTCACCTGGGGAGATTCCTGTCGGCGCAGCGCCGCGCCAATCCGACCCTGCGTACTCTCAATGGAGACGGCGATCGCGTGTACCTCGGCGTGGGCGGCAGGCGGCGGAACCATCCAGCCTCGCGCGAAGAAAAAGAGGCCGATGAGGCCGACCAATGAGCTCAGGTACCAGACAACTCTGCTCTTCGTTAGAGCTGCAATGGCGGAGAGGGCAATGGCGACCTGCGTGAATGTCACGGACAGTGCGAACGTCTCATGTCGTTTCATCAGCTCGTTGGCTTCGGCGCCGGAGTGATCGCGCTCTGCTTCGAGCTTTCGAGCCTCAACTTCTATGGCCGTCTTCTTCGACTCGTATTTCTTTGCATCCTTTGCGTAGCTTGCCGCCTCTTTGGCCTTAGAGATCTCGCCCTTTACCAGCGCGACAAAGTATTGGGCCGTGTTGGCCTTGACGCCCGAGGCCTGGTAGTATGCCCACTGGTCGGAAGCCTGCGCCTGTTTGAGGACCGCTTCGTTCTTGCTTAGAATCGCCTCGTTTACGAGCGCGCCGGCTTCAAGAGCGGCAATGGCGGCAATAACCGCCAGAAATGCTGTCGACAGAGAGACATAACGCAGCCAGCCGCTATCGCGCGAATCTTTTGCGTGCTCCTCACGCAGCTCCGTGATGGTATCGCGTAGCTCCTTGGTTTCGACTTCGATCTCATCGGGCATGGTAGTGTCCTTTCGTAGGGTAGGGAGCAGCCCGGTGGATTAGCAGAGTGGCCGTTTCGGCACTATGGTCGCGTCGTGGATGTTACTCTCTTGACCAGTTCGCGCCGCTCTACTTTGCGAGCCGCTGTGACAGCCTCCGGGCCCGTTGGCAGCTTGAATTTCGGCACGCTCCATAGCTCAGCGTTGGGATCTCCTTCCCGGATCTTGTAAAACGAATCCATGCTCTGGCCTGCAATGGTCTGGTCGATACCGGACGCCGGCCAATGAATGGTCACCTGCTTGATGGCCGTGGCGTTTCCTAGACCGATCTCCTGCCTGAGCGGATTATTGCCGAAGCTGCCGCCGGTGCTGACGGTCCGGTAGATCTTACGATCGCCCTGGGGTGTGGCCGCGGTAACGCAGATTTCCGCGCCCAGCGCGATCCGGTTGGACTTGCCGCCGGTGAGCTTGAGCGTCACCCAGTGGTTCTGCGTGCCGGGGTTCATAAACAGACAGTCATGAGCGGTATCTCCCTCATACGCCCCTCCGGCGACGAGAAACACATCCTGTTGTCCATTGTTGTTTAGATCCCCAAAGGCGACTCCATGACCCTTCTGGAGATGGCCGAAGTCACCCGACGTCGTGACCTCGTCGAAGTACTTGCCGTCGTGATTACGGAACATTCGGTTCGGAATGATCATTCCGAGGTCCGGATTGCCGGTTGCGGCGTAGAAGTCGAGCCAGCCGTCGTTATCGAGGTCTCCAAAGTTCAGGCCCATTCCAAGGATGACTTTGTCAAGATGCGCCTTTCGCGAGACGTCGGTGAAGGTTCCATCGTGGTTGTTGTGATAGAGCTTCGCCTTCTCGGCGCGCGTCGGCAAACCGAGGTAGTCTTTGGCGACCTCTCCGACATCGTTCGCGTTGTAGCCGCCGACGTACAGATCCGGCCAGCCGTCGTTATCGTAGTCGAAGAAGAAGCAGGAGAAGGTGTGATTCTGGAGAGCGACGCCGGCCTGCTCGCTAATGTCCGTGAACTTCCACGGCCCCATAGGTGATTTATCGGGACCGGCGGGACCGTCGTTTCGCAAAAGTATGTTAGGGCCGTCCATGCAAGAAAGATATAGTCCAGGCCGTCCGCTGTGCATAAAGTCCGCTGCCACAGTCGACTTGACAAACCGAACGATGTCCAGCCCGCACGCCTTGGTCACATCTGCAAACGTACCGTCTCCATTGTTGCGGAAGAGCTTGCACGGGACGGAATCGCCTGAGCTGGATTCATATGTTACAAAGAGGTCCAGGAAGCCGTCTCCGTTGTAATCGAACGCGGCAGCGGTTTGCGTCGGCCCACTCGTAAGCAGCCCCGCCTGCAGCGTTACATCCGTAAAGTGGCCGTTGCCATCGTTTCGAAGCAGAGAGAGCGGGAAATGTCCGCTCTTGCGCATCCAACCACCACGCAGGATGACGATGTCTGGCTGCCCATCGTTATTGTAGTCCGTCGTGATGATATTGAGACCACCCACCTCGCCGAGCATCCCCGATTCCTTCGTTCGGTCGGTGAACGTTCCGTCTCCGTTATTTCGAAAATAGCGGATCTGTCCGGTCGTGTTGATCGAGGAGACCACGAGATCCAGCAGTCCGGTTCCTTCGAAGTCTTCCATCGTGACGCCGCCGGCCCAGCCAAGATTGTCCAGACCGAGCTGCGGCGCGGCGTTGAAGAACTTATACATGGCATACTCGCCGCCGTAGTCCTTCAACGGAATGAGCCATCGAGTAGGGACGCCGCCCGGATATTCGCCGATAGTCATGTACGCGATATTTAGAAGCCATCGAGCAGACACGTTGTCAGGCTGTATCGCGAGCGCGTCGCGCAGACACCGGATCGCGCCACGAGATCCCTCTTGTTTGGTGTGAACGCCTGCACCGGAGATCGGCACAAGGCACGAACGGGAGTTGTTCTGGTCGCAGCAGTTCTGCTGCTCTCCCATCCGAAGGTAGCCGATCGTCTCAAGCAGAAGGATAGAAGGTCCGATCTCCTTCCACGCCTTAGGCACGGCTTTCACATGCTGCTCAAACGTCCTGAACTCCTGCAGCGCGTCGTCGGTCTTTCCGGCATTCAGCAGTTCGGTGGCGTACAGAGCCTTCATGTTCAGGAACTGCGACTGGGTCATCGAGTCTTTTTTCATGTCCAACTTGGATTTCAAGATTTCAGCGCGCGCGCCGTTCAAGTTCGGAAAGATTGCCGGGTCCAGGTGACTGTTGATTTCCACAAGCATCTGCGGTATCGTCAACTGCGGCGCGACGGCCGAAGGCGCTTCGGCAGGGGCCGACGAGGTCCGCGGCGCTCTGGCAAGAGGCACAGTTGGGCTGGGGCGAGTGCGCAAACGCG
>JBBQVV010000378.1:0-6988 GCA_038211235.1 Chthonomonadales bacterium
TCCTGTCGGCAGCCGCCAACCTTTCATTCGCGCAGGCTAATGTGCGACCATAAGCTCGCCCTTGAGCACCGTAACCGCCTGCCCAGACAACACCACGCTCTCGCCCTCCATGCGGACCCCGACGACTCCGCCGCGCCGCGATGCCTGGTAGCCGCTCATCTCGGACCGCCCGAGTCGAAGCTGCCAGAATGGACCCAGACAACAGTGCGCGGAGCCGGTTACCGGGTCTTCGTCAATTCCGGCGGCTGGAGCGAAGAACCGCGAAATGAACGAGTAATCCGGCAGGTCGGATCGACACGTCACTATCACACCGCGAACGGATATCTCCCTGAGACGTCGAAAATCGGGATGAAGGTTCCGTAATGTCCCTGCATCTTGAACCTCCGTAATGAGATCAAAGCGATTCTGTCCCGTGTAGCGCACGTCGGCTCCCAGAGCTTCGCGCAGACCCACGGGACACTCTCCCTCGGTGTCTCGCTCCGCCGGGAAGTCTAACTCGATCTTGTTCGACACCCGGCGAGCGGTAAGCAGGCCGCTGCGAGTGTTGAAGCGCGCCGTGGCAGCGGCATCAAGGCGGCCGGTCTCCCATAAGACGTGCGCGGCAGCGAGCGTGGCGTGGCCGCAGAGGTCCACTTCAACGGTCGGCGTAAACCAACGGAGATTATAACTGTCCCCGTCGGGCCACAGAAACGCGGTTTCGGCGAGGTTCATCTCCGCGCCCACCTCACGCAGCCATCGATCCGCCACGTCTGGCGACGGAAGGCAGACGGCCGCCGGATTGCCTGCAAAGGCCCGATCCGTGAACGCATCGACCTGAAATATCGGCATTCCCATTTCGCTCTCCTCGACGACTTGACTCCGCCGCGGCCCGGCAATATCGATGCGTCAATGCTGCAAATGAGCCGCGCTCTCATTATACGGTTCGATCCCCGCGGCGCGTTTCTTCCGAACACCTGTCAGCCGTTAAATCGCGCTTGCCGGCACATACATGCGACCCGGCGGCTTCGGCTCTGGAATTGATAAGAACGGACAATCAGAATGCCTGCATTTGCAAAAACCGGTATCCTTGCCGGTGATTTCCTTGTCGTTCACGTGTAAGCTAACAGTGCGGATCCTAGCGAACAGTTCACATCGTAGCACTTACGATATCTACCCTAATCGAAACTCAGATTTGCTCCTCGGAATTGAATTCGAGCATTGAAACGCCGGTGCTTCGCGCCCAGACCGTCGCGATCGGGCACTTTAGTCGTACCGTGTGAATAGTCCACCGGACCAGCGGACACAGTAGTCCTGTGCGGTCTTAAGTAATCCTCAATCCAGTCTGGATGCTGGCAATCTGGTTACTCGTCGTCGTCTTCGCTCAATTGCGTTGGCGTCGCGCCGCCATGTTTCGACTGGCTTTTCCGCACTGAGCTTGTTCTAGAGGACAACACAGGAATAACAATGTTCTCCGTAAGCACGTCGTTGGATAATCGCGTCCTATCGCACTCTCGCAGGATAACGTCCCTGCCGCTCCGGCTTCGCAACCGTCACTTCCTGATCCTGGATGCAGCGGCCCTGGTCCTGATTCCGACGGCGGCGCTTCTGCTACAGCTGGAGCTGCTCAGCGCCCTGCGCGCTTATGCCGGCGCTCTTGCCATCTATACCTCTATTTCGCTCATCGTTCGTCTCGCGATCTATAGCCGTTCGGGCCTCTACAACCGTTATTGGCGCGCAGCTTCCGTGGTTGAGATGAGGCAGATCGCGACTGCCTGGCTAAGCGCCACGGCCTGTATCTGCGTGCCCTTCTACATCGCCTCAACCCTTCGCTCGAGCCACGGGACACCGTTTCTGCCGGCCTCTCTTCCGCTGGTGGATGCCCTGCTGGCGATCGGTGCAGTAGGAGGCGTACGGTTCGCGACCCGCCTGTCGAGCAGCTCGACTAAGCAGATGTCGCATAACTTCGGGCGGCGCGTACTGGTCATTGGCGCCGGAAACGCCGGAGTGCGGATAGTACAGGACATTAAGTCTCAGCCCGAACTGGAGCTTACACCGATCGGATACATAGATGACAACCCACAACTCCGAGGGCTTATGATATGCGGGATTCCAGTTCTCGGAGATCGGTCGGACTTTCATGCCGTGGTGCGCGACCAGCAGATCGACCAGGTGGTCATTGCAATTCCCTCAGCGCCGGGACGGGAGATCCGCAGTTACATCACACTGTGCAAGGAGGCGACCGTCGCCGCCAGGACCCTGCCTAGTATGACAGCCATCCTAGAGGACAGAGTGAGCGTTAGCGAGCTGCGAAATGTTGCTATCGACGATCTTCTCCGCCGGGCGCCGATTCGTACGGATGTCAGCGCAGTTAGGCAGCTCATGAGCGGGAAGCGCATACTCGTTACCGGAGCCGGTGGTTCTATCGGCAGCGAGTTGTGCCGGCAGGTGCTGAGAAGTCTCCCCAGCGAGATCGCAATCGTCGGACATGGCGAGAACTCAATCTTCGATATAAACAATGAGCTGGAGCAGATCAAGAGCGGAGGCATCCAACAGCTGACGATGATCCGGCCATATATCGCTGACATCCGCGACAGCCGGCGACTTGAAACTATCCTGCGGGAATTCAAACCTGATGTCGTCTTCCACGCGGCGGCGCACAAGCATGTCCCCCTCATGGAGTTGAACCCATGCGAGGCGATTGCGAATAACGTATTGGGCACCCACAATCTGCTGCGCGCGGCGATCGCGACCGGTGTCGAACACTTCGTTCTTATATCCACGGACAAGGCGGTCAATCCAACAAGCGTGATGGGCGCTTCCAAGCGGGTCTCGGAGCTGCTGGTACTCCAGGCCGCGCAGGAGACGGGGTTGCCGTATGTGGCTGTGCGATTCGGAAACGTACTCGGCAGTCGTGGCAGTGTCGTTCCGACCTTCAAACGTCAGATTGCGACTGGCGGTCCCGTTACAGTGAGTAACCCTGAGATGACTCGTTTCTTCATCTCAATTCCAGAGGCCGTTCAACTCCTTCTGCAGGCCGCGGTCCTGGGAAAGGGCGGCGAAGTCTTCATGCTGGACATGGGTTCGCCCGTTAAGATTACAGAGCTCGCTCGAGACATGATCAGGCTGTCCGGGCTGGCCGAAGACGAGATCGACATCGTCTATTCCGGTATCCGTCCCGGTGAAAAGCTCTTCGAGGAGCTTTTCGTTCCCGGAGAGCGCTACCAGCAAACTCCTCACGATAAGATCCTCATTGCCGCTTCCGCGAGCTGCACCATTCCGGGGGAGCTTCTGGAGAAAGTCGCAGCCATTGAGCATCTCCTCGAGGCCGGATCCGCCGACAGAAAGAGTGTGATCGGTTGGTTAAGCGACCTGATACCGGAGTTTCAGCCAGATGAGTTTCGGCGCTCAAATGCGAGATCGAATGTCGGCCTCGACGCTGTCTGTACAGCTCCCTCCCTAGCCGTGTGCGCTACCGTGCGCACGCAAGATCGGCGCGAGCCCGTTCCGGGCGGAAGTCACACGAGTCAGTAAGCTCTCTCGACGTCTGGATAGCAATTATGGGAAATGCATTAGAACCAACGGTTGTGAATATCGAGTCTCGCCCGCAGCCGGATCTGCGAGAAGTTCTCGTACGGCGGAGATGGCCGGTCATACTCACCTTTGTCATCGCCGTCCTGCTTGGTGTCGGATCGTGCTTTCTGATCCGGCCGGAATACCAGCGCACGGTGCGCATCCTCGTAGAGGGCAAAAACCATCCACTTGGGCCAGCTGCATCCAACGATCCGCTAAATAGCGCTTTGACGCCGGCTTACGTCCACGACGTTGACACTCAGATGGAGATTCTGAAGAGCGACGCCATTCAGGTGGCCGCGTGTCAGGCAGCGGGTATCGCGCCGGATCGCCTGCTAGACCCGTTGCACCCGGCGCTCCACGTAGACGTAAAGCAGGTTAACCAGACCGACGTCATCGAGGTCACGATTAACGGAACGGATCGACGGCAGGTCGCACGCCTGGCCGAGACAATCGCAAGAGTCTATGTGACGTACGTCTCAGAGAATCACCGAGTCGAAACGACTCGCGCCCTGAATTTTGCATTAGTACACAAAGAGCAGGAGAAGTCGAAGCTACGCGAGGCGGAAACCGCCCTCGAAGCGTTCAAGCGACGAGCACAGCTGACAAACCTCGATACTGAGCGGAACAACCAGATCATCGAGGCCATAAACAGCGATGAACGGGTGCGCCGGGCCGAGGAGACAGCCGCTTCCGCACAGGCGCGATTCAATACCGCGGTCGTGACCCGGAAGGCGCTCCCGGCAAATGTTGCGACCAAGACATCCACGAGCAATACGCAGCGGATACAGGCATACCAGGATCGCATCGCCGCGCTTCAGGCGGAGAAGACCAGCATATCTTACTACTACAAGCCGGGAAGTCCGGAGCTGGCCAGAATCGATCGCCAGGTAGTGGAACTCACCGATCAGCTCTCGAAGCTTCCGCCTACCGTTACGACCTACAGCAGCGCACCCAATGCCGCAGTCGCTGCCTATGACGACAAAGTCGCTGAGGCTCGTGGCGCGCTCACGGCGGCAAACGCGGAGCTCGCAACGGCGCGCATTTCCGTGGCATCCCTCGCCGGCCAGCTGCAAAGATACGGGCCGCTGGAGCGTCGGCAGGCTGAGCTGGTGAGGGATGTCGAGGAGCATCGCAACGCGTTTAACATGCTGTCGAACGGCGTCGCCGCGCTAAGTCTTCGCGAGACCGGAACACGGATTCCGGTGGATGTGCTATCGACTAGTCAAAAAGCGCGGCAGATTGAGCCGAGGCCGTTGCTCTATGTCGGGCTGTCCGCACTCATGGGGCTTGTACTCGGCTGCCTCTGCGCGCTGGCAATGGAGAGCCTGGACAGTCGTCTGAACACCGTAGGTAGCTATCTCAAGGCGACCGGCGGAGCAGCACTGGCCTACGTACCGCTGATGAAGAAACAGGGCAGCCAAGTGTTTGCCCGTGACTGCGATGGAGCGCTGGTCGAGAGCTATCTGAGGATGCGGTCTAACATTCTGTTCGCGGCAACCGGCGAGTGGATCAACACGCTTGCAGTCGTTAGCACGTTGCCCGGCGAAGGCAAGTCTCACACCGCCATGAACCTCGCAGCTACGATGGTCGTAGACGGGCGGCGAGTGATTCTAGTCGATGCGGACATCCATTGGCCAACCCTTCACGAGAAGCTTGGCCTTCGTCGCGGGCTGGGCCTCACCGACGTTTTGAAGGGCGAGGTTTCCCTGGAGCGGGCACTGCAGGACACCTCGGTTCCAGGGTTGCGCTTCCTCTCCGCCGGCTCACTGACGGCGACCGCGGGCGAGCTGTTCGACACGCGCGCCATGCGAACTCTAAATGCGACGCTCAAGCAGACCGCCGACATGGTTATCTACGACACCCCGGCTTGCCTTGCATGCGTGGACGCGAGCGTCATCACCTCATTTGCGGACGGCGTTGTCTATGTCGCCGAGCTCGGCAGAGTGAAGCGAGAGGCGTTTTCCGACTCGCTTGACATTCTATGGCAGGCGAATGCAAATATCATTGGTTTCGTTTTCAACAAGGTCGACCCCAGATCGAGTCAAGGCTTGAACCATTTTGGACACCAGCGATACTACACACGTCGGCCCCTGATCCAGTTGGAGCAGAAAGATCCTGCGCGAGATGGGGCAGTTGCCTGGAGCCCGCCGATCGCACCGACCGACGCGAAGGAAGGGGCCTTCTAATGAAGAGGCTTTTCATAGTTATTGCCGGACTGCTGTTAGCGCTCTCCGGACTCGCGAGCGCCGCGGACAGGGCGCATGAAGACTTCGTTCTCGGTACGGATGACGTGATCGAGATTACCGTTCCTAGCCACAGTAGTTTTCCCAACGAGAGAGACCTCAATAAGACGCTCATTGTCTTGCCGGACGGTAAGCTGCACTATGGCGAAGTCGGCGCGTTCACGGCGGCTGGAAAGACTCCGACCGCGCTGGCGCTCGAGATTAAGAAGGCACTGGAGAAGACGCGCGATAATGTCGTCGTCGTCGTCTCGGTCAAAGAGGTGCATTCACTTCGTGCTCGTATTCTGGGCGCCGTTAAGGCGACCGGAAGCTACGAAGTTAAGCCAGGGTGGCGCCTGCTGGATCTAGTCGCCATGGCAGGAGGCCTGAGCGGCAAACCATCCCACGTCAGCGGTCAAATCGTGCGCGGTACTTCCATTCTGATCCCGATTGAGTTGTCGGCTGCCGTGAATGAGCCGATGGGGCCGGCCAACGTACCGATCAACGCGGGTGACCTTGTGCTGTTAAGCGAGCAGGACACGCACAATCAGATCCACGTCCTTGGGCAGGTCGCTCACCCCGGCGCATACGATCTTCAGGACGACCGTACTCTCGTCTCATTGGTTTCAGAAGCGGGAAGTCCGACAAAGGACGCGGCGGTCAGCAAGGCGTACGTGCTGCGCGGCGGTGTCAAGCTTCCGTTCAACCTGCTCCCAATACTCTCCGAGGGCAAAACGGACGAAGAGATCACAAATTTCAGGCTCCAGCCTGGTGACGTGCTGTTCATCCCGGAGATTACTGCTCGCTTCGGCGTAATGGGCCAGGTCCGAAACCCGGGCTTCTATCCAATCTCGGAAACGGAAGAGACCACGGTTCTGAAAGCCCTGGGCCAAGCCGGTGGCCAGCTGTCCGAGGGCGATCTGCGGCGGGCCGGAGTCATCAGAACCGTCGACGGCAAGGCCGTTGCCACGCCGGTCAACATCGAAGCGATGCTGAAGGGCGGCCGTCTCGCGGGTAACTGCGTCCTGCAGCCGAATGACGTTCTCTACATACCTCAGCGCGGTCGGTCGTTTAACTGGGCGACGCTTCTCAGCCCAATCCAGATGCTATACTACCTTGGCCTGGGACGCTAGAAGCGTGATGAATAATCACGATTTTGCGGCGCAGGTTGCTCTGCTTGCAAAACTGAATGTCTGCGATTGCGTCTGCCCCTA
>JBBQVV010000379.1:0-6963 GCA_038211235.1 Chthonomonadales bacterium
CTCGGCATCGGCATTCAGCGTGACCTTGACATCCGTCTGCTTGTCGTCGATCACGATTCCGCCTCTGGTGCTGCCGCCATCGCCCTGGGCCAGTACGCCACTGCTGAGCACTAGACTAATCCCCAGCGTGCCGGCCACGACGACTACACAAATCCGATTCCGCGCGAGAATGGATGCCATTGTAATCCTCCGCCCAGCGGATGCAACAACCGCACAACCACCGCCTTACCATAGGATAGGCGGCGCCGCTCAAAAGGTAACAGCGCAACTAATTTATAGTATACCACGGCCAAGACAGGAGCCGCAACGAACCGGATTTCTCGAATCTTGCTACGATTGGTTGGCCCTGCCGTCCCGTGCATCTTACAAGGCCAGGTGGGACCGTGCCTTCCTCCCACGGTGGGGCAGGAATCAGGAAGTGAGCGACGAAACGAGGCAGACAACGGCATGCGGCGCCGTGAAGTGACTTACAGAGGGCAGGAGAGGGAAGACATGACAGCTTTCGAGCGAAGCGCTGATGAGATCCAGGCGTTGGCGGACGAGATCCGGGTGAAGGGGTATGTCCTGCTTGACGATATGATTCCGGAGGCCAAAGTGGCGGCGATGCGGGATACATTCGACCCGCTGCTTCAGGCGAAACGCCAGGCCGACCCTCCTAATCGAGGCGTAAACCGCTTCCAGATGCACCTGCCGTTCGAAATGCCGTTCGCCGATCCGATGCTTTACGCGAATCCGATCGTGCTCGCGATAATCGAGAACCTATTCGGACACGATCACATTCTGACCTACTTCGCGTCTGACACTCCCTTCCCCGGCTCCGACTACCAGAAGGTCCATCTCGACTGCCGGCTGCCGTTTCCGGAAGCTCCCTATGGCGTGCCGGTATACAGCGTCGTCCTGAACACTCCCCTGGTGGACTTCACCGAGGAGAACGGTCCGCTGGAGATCTGGCCGAGCGGAACGCATATGGTTGCCCAGCCCCGAGATATCGAGCGCATGGCTGCAAGGATGCCCTCGGTCCGACTCCTGCCGAAGACCGGCTCGATCCTGCTGCGCGATGCGCGCGTCTGGCATCGCGGCACTCCGAGCAGGGGAGAGCGTTCCAGGCCCAATATCGCGCTCGTCTATTCTCGCGGCTGGTTTCGCTTCGAGTCGCATCCGTTCCGCATCAAGGTTCCACGCGAGACGTACGATTCGCTTCCCGAATCGCTACGACCGATGTTCCGGTACTGCGCGATCCTGGAAGCGAACGGCTCGATCTCGGACGTGGCAGGGTAATCGGAAAACCGTTCATAGCTGGATCGGCGGCCCATACAAGTATGCCCGCCACTACTCAGGGCTCGCTAACTGCGTGAACAGATCGGCATAGGCAGGATGCGGCACGATATGGTACCGCCGATCGTCATGATCGCGCGCCTCGATCGCGGAGAGCAGTCCTCGTGCCTCCAGCCTGTCCAGCGTGTAGGCGAGTATCTTCCGGTCGCGGTCAGCCGTGGGACGCAGCAGGTCGAAGGCCAATCCTACGGTGTGGTAATCGAACCGGCGCGGAGGCCCCCCTCCAATACATAGGTCAGCGTCCGGATCCGGCGGATAGATGGGCGGGCGCGGCGGCTTCGGCGGGTGCAGCAGCCGGGCACGGTCAACGTACTTCTGCGTGAGCGTCAGATCGCCGGCGGTCAATGCGCCGATGCCGCCGTTGCGGCGGAATTCGGACAAGACAAGAAGGAGCGCGCCCTTCGCCGCCGGCCGGAGGACCCGGTACCGCTCAGAATTCACCGGATCGTCGAGTGCGGGCCGTATTGTAAGGCCGGTCCGGTCCTCAACCTTCACCAGTCGCTGTGCGCGTGTCAGCGCGGGGAGATCGGAGATGGCGTCTGCCGCGGCATCGGGATACCAGTGCGCTTCAATCCTGCGTCCGGGGAGACTCGATTCCCATTCACGGTGAAAGTCGGAGGTTGACTTTCGGTAGGCGTCCAGTACCTGTTCCGCCGCAAGCAGCTTATACCAGTAGTGCCGGTGATCGTCACTGCGGCCGTAGAGATACGAGAATGCCGCGGCGTGAGACGAAGGCGACGTGCTGAAGAAGAGTGTGTCGAAGGACAGCGGTCCGCCGTTCTGGCCGCCTTTGATTGCTGTTTCCGGCGACCCGAGGCTACGCGCGCCGAGATAGAGACGCAGGGTCTTCGTGACTCCGGCTTCCCCGCCGTGGTATGCCTGGAATAGCCAGTCCGGCGCAGGGAACCGGCGATAGAGGCCAAGAAGGTAGCGGGTCTGCGCGAAGATCGCGTTGCGCGTGTCGTACCGCGCGTCGATCCGCCGCCGGCGTTCGCGCAGGTCCAGCAGGTCGGCCCTCATCGCCGGCAGCAGGTCGGAGTCTGCTGGCGTGTACAACGGTGCGCCAGGGGCGGAACGGTCCGCGTCCGGGCGGCTCAGGTATTCGATCCACGCAATACGGCACCGACGGTCGTTGATCTTCGCGGAGAGCCGATTAGATTCTGGGAGATCGACCGAGAGGCCGACGCCCTTCGCGCTGCCGGCCATCCACTGTGCGACTCCGATGGCAGAGGCGGTCGAAACCGCGTCGGGATCGCCGCCGGACTCCAGCATGAGATCCGCTGTTTGAAGCGTGGTCCAGCGGCTAGTTGCCTCCTCAAGCGAAATGCCGGCGTCTTGCGCGAACTCCGTCAGGCATTCCTTCGCAGCAGGCTGCCGTGCCGCCTCCTCTACGATCGGCGTGATCTCGGTCGTTATGCGCGCCGCATCCTTCTCGATGTCGCGATGACTCATGAGTCGTTCGCGAACATTGAGGATCATATTGAGACGCAACTCCTGGCGGCTGTTTCCATCTGGTAATGCGGACGCCTGCATGACCTTGCGAAACGGCGACAGAGAGGGTGCGGGCTGGATGATTGGCTGAGGAGCAGTGGCCACGACGGTTTGCCGTCTGCATCCCGCCAGAGGCAGGGCGGCGACATAGACAATAGCAGATCCGCACGTCAACGCGGGCCACCGTCTAAAATTCATCCCCGACTCTCACCGCGTACCACGCCCAGCCAATAGCGATCGGGAGTCAAGTGGCGTGCCGCGACCTCCATGACATCTTCAGCAGTAACCGCCTGAATCCGCTCGAGGTAGCGCTCCGCTTCATCCAGGGGAAGTCCGTTCAGCGCAAAATAGGCAAGCTCGCTCGCCTGTGCGCCAAACGTCTGGGTTCCAATGAGGTGGTCGCCGACGAGAGTTGCCTTGGCGGAGTCGAGCTCCTGTCCGGTTACTGGCTCTCGAGCCAAGCGAGAGCACTCAGCGAGCAAAATATCGCGGGCAACGTGTTCGTTTTCAGGCGAGGTAGATGTGTATGTAATGAAGTTGCCGGCGTCCCGTCGCGATCTGTGGACGCTCGATACAGAGTACGCAAGCGCGTTCTCGCCTCGCACGGCCCGGAAGAACCTTCCGCCCATTGCCGAAGCGATCTCATCGAGCACGTCCAACGCATACCGGTCATCGCTGCCAAGCTCCGCGCCGGTAAAGCCCAGTGCCGCCGCGGTTTGCTTCTTATGTCGTGATGTTGCTCGTTCCGAAGGCAGGGCAGGTCCCTCGAACGGCGGCGCAACCACGGGCCGCGGATCACCGCGGTACTCGGGGAAGAGACTGGAGAATAGTTCGACCGCCTCATCCTCCTCGAGATCGCCGACGACGGATGCCACCAGATTCATCGGTGATACCAGCCGAGCGTGCCATTCACGGAGTGCGCCGGCCGTCTGCGCAGCGACAGCTTCCTCGATGCCGATCGTCGGCAGTCCATACGGATGCGCACCGAAGTAGGCTGAGGCAAACTGCTCGTATGCCAGCGACATCATGCTGTCCTGCTGACGACGTATCTCACCGAAGACCGCCTGCTTCTCTCGCTCGACCTCTTGCGGTGGAAACGACGGGTAGCTCAGCACCTCCGCGAACAGCGGAAATGCCTCCGCGAGGTTTACGCGACGAATCTTGAAGCCGTAACCAAAATAGTCCGGTCCTGGAGAGAAGCCGATTCCGGACCCCAACGCCTCAATACGATTCGCAATCTCTTCCGCGCTGAGGTAGCGCGTTCCCTTCACGCAGGTCCGTAGCATCAAGCCAGTGAGCCCGCATGTATCCGGAGTCTCAAGTACTTTGCCGCCCTGAAACAGGGCCTGCACCGATACGATCGGAAGGTCTCGCCGCTGTTTGAAGACGAGCGTAGCTCCGTTTGCCAGCGAGATCTGTCGCGCTTCCGTCCGTGCGGCAGCCCAATGAGAGGGCGATCGACCGGTCGACGAAGAAGCGACAGCTTCACCAGGTCGGAGTTCCGGTTCGCGCATAGTATTCTGGACCCGCGCTTGCGACGTATCGGCGTCATCTGTTTCGTTCCGAGTCTGGTGGACGGCGACAGCAGCACTCTGTCCATCGGCTCCGGTCGAAGACGATCGAGCATCGTCGGCAACAGGCGTGGGCTCTGCAGCTCCCGAGGTTTCCAGCGCTTGCAACAGCTCTTCCGACCTGCGCTCGGGCGCCCCCGATGTCGTAGGAAGGTACTCAAGGAGCGCGGCGCCGGAAAGATGCAGGTATCTGTTTGCGACCCGTTGAACGTCGTCCGCGGTTACGGCGTGCAGCCGTTCGCCATAGACGTCCGCAAGCCGATAGTCGCCCAACAGCTCGTACGTTGCCAGCGTACGGGCCATGCCGTAGACCTCCTCCTGGCTATAGAGCTGGCTGCTTTCGACTCGTGTCTTCACCCTCCGCAGCTCCGACTCGGAGACCGGCTCGTTACGGATTCTCCGCAACTCCTGCCAGAGCGCCCGCTCGACCAGCAACGGATCGTCGCCGATACATTCGGCTCCGATCTTGAAGAGTCCCATCTGCTCAAAAGTCTCGTAAGAGGCCCAGACGCTGTTCGCGATCTGTAGCTCCTCTTTCAGTCGGCGATGGAGGCGGGCGGACCGGCCGTCGCTCAGAATCGAGCTGAGCACCAGCAGCGCCGGGGCATCCGGGTGGAGAATCGAGGGCGCCGGCAGATGGAAGAGCAGAAGCCGCTGCTTCTGGTCACCTCGGATACGATGGTAGCGAAAGTCGTTTCGCAGCGGCTCGGCAGGTGAGATTTCTCGGTCCACGGCGCCCCGCGGCATGCCGCCCCAGGTCCTTCGGACGAGATCGAGCGTCTCGTCGGTCTGTATGTCGCCGACGATCGATATGACCATGTTCCCCGGCCGGTAGGTCGCGCGCACGAATCGTGCGAGATCGTCGCGGGATAGCTCTCGCAATGACTCCGGATGCCCGATACGCCATCTTCGGATGCGATGCACATCGAAGGCCAGTTCATAGAGGGACTCGTTAAGTATCGCCATTGGGCTGTCCCGCTTTTGACGGCTCTCCTGAACGATCACCTCGATCTCCTTCTTGAGCTCGATCGGATCGAACAGTGCGTTCTGCAGGGCATCCGCCTGAACCGTGAACGCCGCGTCGCCGTTGCGCGAGGGAACGACGACGTAGTAGAAGGTCTCCTCGTAGTAGGTCGCGGCGTTCAGCGTCCCGCCGAGCTCGCGAATCTCTCGCGCAAACTGCTCATCTTCCGGGCGGCTCGGAGTGCCCTTGAAGATCATGTGCTCGATCACATGCGCGATACCGCTGACGCTGTCGTGTTCGTTGAAATATCCCGCCTTTATGGAGACGAGCAGCGCCGTAACAGGAGACGTATGGTTCTCTTTCAATAAGACCGTCAGGCCGTTATCAAGTACACTTCTCATTACCCCGTCCGTCAGACGCGTTTCATCTGGCCGACTTTGAGAATCAATCGACAATATCGATTCCTTTCCGGAGCTCATGACCATCCCCCGCCTAGTGCGATCATTTTCCGACACAAAAGTCACGAAAAATGCGATGGATGATATCGTCCGTTACGGTCTCGCCGGTGATCCGGCCGAGCGCGTCGAGCGCGCCGCGCGCATCGATCGCGATGAAGTCTCCCGGCAGCAACTGGACCGCGGTCCGTTCGGACTCCCGCAGACTTTGCAGTGCTGATTCGAGCGCTTCCTTATGGCGAGCGCTCGATACGACGATCGACTCTCCGCAGCCTGCGCCGGCCGAGTCGCCGCCGAAAGCGATATCCAGGAGGCGCTGCTCCAGTTCCGGCACTCCAAGCCCCGTCAGCGCGGAAACCGCGATCGTTCCGGCTGTTCCCACGAGATCATGGGCCGTACATTCCAGCCGCGAGAGCTCGGCGACCGAAACCGCGTCGCGCTTGTTCAATACGGTCAACGTCTGTTCCGTCCGCCCCTTCCGAATATGATCCGCCACGAGATCGTCGGCAGGCACAACCCCCTCCGAAGCATCCAGCACGAACAGGATGAGATCGCTCTGTTCGAGGGCTGCCACCGTATGCTCAACGCCGATCCGCTCTACCGGGTCGTCCGTCTCCCGAAGTCCCGCTGCGTCGATCAGCACCAGGGGCACTCCTCCGATATTGGTCGTCTCTTCGATTCGATCGCGCGTCGTGCCTGGCGTTGCCGTTACGATCGCGCGGTTGTCTCGAAGGAGCGCGTTGAACAGCGATGATTTGCCGACATTAGGCCTGCCAATCAGAACCACGCGCACGCCTTCACGCAGAATTCGACCGCGATCGGCCGAGGCCAGGAGCGACTCGACATTGGCTCGCACGGCGCTGATTCTCGCCTGGATCGACGCGTGGTCCAGGTCGCCCACCTCATCACTGAAATCGATCGTGACCTCGATCGCCGCCAGGACTCCAATCAGCTCCTCGCGAAGTGCTCGCACGGCATTCGACAGCGCCCCGTCCAGCTGTAGGCGGGCCATTCTCTGCCCCGCATCCGTGCGCGCCCGGATAAGGTCCGAAACGGCCTCGGCCTGCGCCAGATCCATTCTCCCGTTCATGAAGGCGCGCTGGGTAAACTCACCCGGTTCGGCCAGGCGCGCGCCCGATCGCAGCAC
>JBBQVV010000380.1:0-6956 GCA_038211235.1 Chthonomonadales bacterium
AGGTTTTGGACCAGCGACAATCAATCGATCTCATGACGATAGAACACGAACTCCGCATAAAGCCGGGTACGGAGCCGGATGGCCGCGACCTATTAGAAACGATCGGAGGATCACGGTATTTGAGAGAATTGATGGAGGCGCCGTCCACAACGGTGAACCTGCCCTCTTATATGGCATTGGTGAAGAGTGCGGCTGTGAACCGGCGGGCGCGCGGCCTAATTTCCGAGGCTGCCCGACTGCTGCGCGAACCGGACTGGCGGGAACGGATAATGGCGTCGAACGGCCATTTCAACATAGCCGACCGGATTAGGCTATTGCTCGCAGGGCCGGCTCAGAACCCGCTGATCACCGGGCTTATCCGTGCATCGGATCTTGATCCCGAGCCGTGCGCTCCACCGCCGCTATGGTTCGGAATCTATCCCGGCAAAGTGGCTCTGCTTATCGGAGAGACCGGCGCCGGCAAATCCTCGGTTCTGTACAACGTTTGTGTCCATGCGGCGCGGAACGAACCGCTATGGAACGTCCCATTCGGTCTCCATAGGCCATTGCGCGTTCTGTACATCGATCCTGAGAACGGAGGCAACTACGCCGACGGCGAGCACGGACTATGCGCTGAAAAGGTTGCGCGGATTGATCAGGGCCGGCCCGTAGACCTGATGTTCCACAACGGGCAGGGAGTCAACCTGAGCCAGAGCGCATGCATGGAGAGCCTGACGGCGTTCATAACGGAACATCATATCGACCTGGTTATCCTCGATCCGATTGCTAACCTATTCGAGACGAGGGACGAGAACGACAACGCGGAGGCCCCGAAGCAGATGAAATCGCTCGTTGGGGCGAGTCGCGCAACAGGCGCCGGGTTCGTAATCGTGCACCACACCGGCAAGGATATTTCTTCTATTTACGGCCGTGGAGCATCCGCGCGACTGGCGGCGGCCGATACCGCGATGGTGTTCCGCGTCCGGAGTGATGATGATTCGATCGACGACACATTCGGAGGCGAAACGGTCCAGCGCGCTGATCAGTGCCGTCTGCAGATCGTCAAAAACCGGCTCGCTGGCAAGGGCAGCCTATACCTTCGCATGGCCGGTGCGGACCGGTTCGAGCTCTCTACATTCACAATGTGGTCAAACACCGGCCGGGGGTCCTCGGATGCTCGGGGATCAAGGGCCGATCTGGCAGCAGAGGAGATACTAGTCGTTGTTCAGGACGGTTCGTCATATTCCTCACAATCGATTATCGACCTGATGAAGCTCGAAGACATTGGTGAGGCCAACACGAGGGCCGCACTGCTAACCCTCGTGGCGAGCGGAAAGTTGATCCGCGAGACGGGCCAGCACAATCGCCAGACGTACCGACTGGCCGAATCAAATGAACTACCGCTTGACGATCCGTTCGCTGACGATGCTGCATAGAGGGACAGGTTTCAGTTTCTCAGTTTCTCAACTCCCTTAGGGGATTGAGAAACTGAGAAACGACTTCAACAGGAACACGATCGATGTATTTGTTCGAGGAAGTGGCTCGCGGATATGCGAAGGCGGCTAAGCTGAGGAAGGAAGCGCTCGACTTCGGCCGCTGCATCCACGAGGCAGCGGCTCGGATAGACACATCCCTCGGTAAATCCGAAGTGCATCCTCGGTACCGGTAGTGAAACAATGACTGGCAAGCAGAAGAGTTTCATAGACGCATATCTTGGGGAGGCGCGCGGCAACGCGTCGGAGGCGGCCCGCATTGCCGGATATGCATTGCCGGCTCAACAGGCTCACGAAAACCTGAGAAAACCTGAGATTCGCGCCGCTATTGACGCGTTTCTCACCGTTCACGCCAAATCTGCGGCAGAGGTTCTAAACCTGCTCACGCAGCACAGCAACGCAAGTCTGGCGCCCTTCTTGAGCATTGGCAGGAACGACGTGAGCATTGATCTGACATCCGAGGAAGCGCAAGCTAATCTGCACTTGCTCAGGAAGGTGAAGTGCAAGAAGCGATCTGGCGGCAAAGATGCGTCCGCCTGGGAAGAGACGGAAATCGAAATAGAGATCCACGATCCCCAGGCCGCCGCCGTGCATCTTGGCCGATACCATAAGCTCTTTACCGATCGGCAGATTCAGGAGGGAGATCCGCAGAAGCCTGTAGTTGTCAAGGTTCTCAACAATCTCTCAATAGTGGCTCTCAAATGACAGAGTATCAGATTATCGAAGAAGATGAGTCCGGATTCGAGGGGCGCGGCGCAATCTCGGAACTCTGGAATTCTCGAGATTTCGAGATAATGATTTCAGGCCCGGCCGACACGGGCAAGACATACGGTTGTCTGCAATACATCGATGCGCTTCTCTGGGAGCATCCGGGCGCTCAGGGCGTCATGGGCCGGAAAACGTATTCCGCGCTCGTCACGTCGGCCCTGCAGACCTATAAGCGCGTTATTGGCTTCCACGACGCACGGTGTCCGATCAAAGCCTACGGCGGCGAGAAGCCGGAATGGTACGACTACCCTAACGGCTCCCGGCTCTGGTTGGTCGGCCTGGACAGTCCCGGTAAAGCATTATCCTCGGAACGTGACTTTATATACTTCGTTCAAGCGGAAGAGCTGCTGCTTGAAGATTGGGAGATACTTATCACCCGAGCAAGCGGCCGGGGGGCGGTGATGTCTTATACAAGAGTAATCGGCGATTGTAACCCGGCCTCGCCGTCACACTGGATCCTTCACCGCAAGGCACTGAAGCTGCTCCATTCTCGGCACGAGGACAACCCGACGCTTTACGATCGGCAAGGCAACCTGCTTCCCGAGGGCGCAAAGCGCATGGCCGTGTTAGACAGCCTCACAGGGACGCGCTACTTGCGACTACGCAAAGGTCTCTGGGTTCAAGCCGAGGGCGTTGTCTATGACGGGTTCAATCGTGGCACACATCTGCTGCCGTCGTCTTTCCCAATTCCAGCAGGCTGGCGACGCATCCGGACAATCGATTTCGGCTACACCAATCCGTTCGTATGTCAGTGGTGGGCAATCGATCCGGACGGCAGGATGTATCTGTATCGCGAAATCTACCTGACGGGCCGAATCGTCCGCGACCACGCTCGCCAGATACTCCGGCTGTCTGGCGGCGAGCGTATCGAGAAGACGATTTGCGACCACGACGCGGAAGACCGGGCGACACTTGAAGCGGAAGGCATTCCGACAGTACCGGCCTGGAAAGCAATTTCGATAGGGATTCAGGCAGTGCAGCAGCGCCTCGAATTGGCCGGCGACGGTAAGCCTCGATTGTTCGTCTTCGCGGACAATCTTGTAGAGATTGATGAGACGCTGGCAGAGAAACGCAAACCAGTCCGGACGTTGGAAGAGTTTGAGTCCTACGTATGGCCGAAGGGCGCCGATGGACGTCCGCAGAAGGAAGTGCCGGTAGACGAGTTCAATCACGGAATGGACGCTATGCGGTACGCAGTGGCCTACGCGGACGGACTTGGAGCGCCTGTGAGTAAAACATTCACGATTTCAAACTACGCCGGATTTGGCACAAGCAGAACCACCGCTCGCCGCCGAAGATCGGATGGTTGGTAGAGTTCCTGCTCGCAGAATGCGCTACGTCCGAGAGAAGTAGGCGCGTTCAAGACCGGCAGCCACGATGAGTTCTAATCCCATTGCCTATCGAACTTCAACCGAAGCAAGAAACCGAGTACAATACTGACAGTTAAGTAAGCCAATTGGTACTCTTCTGCTCAAGGCTTTGACCGATGATGAGCGAGCGAATTGCTGCGCTCCGGAGGCCGCGGTTCCACCATAGCGATCGTGATGCTGACGGGAGCGGAGCCGGTCGCCCGGCTGTAAAGGAAGGTGCCGGGCGGGCCGAGTCACAATCGCGTCACCAAATGTATACCGCAAAGAATGACGAGATCGCGGTCGCGCCGGATGCGCTTGCGGTTATGGTATACCTGCCTTTTCCTAACAGTCCGTGGCTGAAGGTGAACCTTACGCTCGTGGCGCCCTCCGGGATTGTGACGGACTTAGGTACGTGCAGCGCAGGCGGGTACCCACTGACAAGGGTGACGACGATACCTCCTGCCGGAGCCGCGACCGGCACTGCGACGGTCCCAGTGCCGCCACCTGGGTAGTTGGCTAGGGTTTTGCGTGGTGCGATGGTCAGGGTGAGTTGGCTCTGTGCCGCGGCGCGTTGTGGTGCGCCTAATAGGAGCAGGGGCAGGAGGGCCAGTAGGACTGTCATAAGATAGTGTCGTTTTCGCATGGCGGTTTCTCCTCATCCCATGTGGGATGATCTACGTATTCGGCATGATTTCTGATCCTGTTGTCATGTCGGATAAGCGGCCGATAAGGACACTATAGCGAACCGGTCTAAAAAATCTCTGAAAATAGGTCATGTGTCGAGGATCAAATGAAAAAATGAATCTGAACGTATTGGACGCAGCTTCTTTTCGAAGCTAGCTTGGGTATCCCTCAAAAATAGGCTGGGTCAAGACCGATGTTCGTTAAGACCCGGAGGCTCTGGGTTTTTGTCTGCAAGGGGACATTATTACGTCCCCATTTTCCAGTCTCCGACCAGCACAAAGGGCGCCCAGTAGTAGGGATGTGAGAAATTTCGACTTTGGACTTTGGATTTCGGAATGTGGATTGTCGATTTTGGATTTTCGCCTCGCATCAGCGATAAATCGTCATGCCGTACACTTTCCCTGTCCCCCGCAATTGACTCGCCGCTCATCGGCGCGAGGAGACAAGAAGAGCTTGACTTGGCACTCAGGAAAGGCACCGTTTCGGCGAGAGGGTCGATCATTGCCGGCACTGTGAAATTCTCTGCGAACACGACCTTCGATTCGGTTCCGGGATTCTTCAGCAGTGTGACGCCGTCGGCTAGCTACTATTGGGGCGCCGGCGGCATTTGGCAGGAGCTGAACGGAATGTAGATCACATCTTCCGCGCGCTGCCAATCGGCGCCGCGGCCATTCCTGGGAGGTAGGACGTCGATGGCGCTCGATCGCTCGAACCCTGTCACCTCATGTCTCGTCGGCTCGAACAGGCACAGGTCGGCGATCGGGACGGTGATCTCCACAGATGTGATCGCCTGTTCGTCTGACTCGGGATCTATACCAAGACGGCACAGACTCAAACCCGTATCCCCCGCCGTCCGTTGCGCGGAAGCCAGGTATTGGACATCGCCAGGTTGTTTGACTCGATATTCGCTGCGACGGGCGGCCTGGGGCCGTCGGGCTCGCGATTCACGCTGGACGTCACGACGCCGGTCCGCAGTTGAGATTCGCCCTGCGGCACCACTATGGTCCGGTCTGAAATGGAAGGCTGATATACAGACCATTCATCGCTGTAGGGGACCCAGCTTTTCCGCTGGAGCCAGCAGAACGTTTCCCATAGTAAAGCCGAAATCAAAGGGTTTCAGTCGATATCCAGCTAAATTGAACACGCCTATGAATGGCTGGTCGCCGATGATCGTGTAGGCGCTGTATCCACGCGGCAGAGTAGCTATAAAGGCTTCGGCGTCGGCATATGAAGCCTGCGTTGTCACCGAGAATTCCATGATTATGTAGGGCCGCGAGCGTGCTATCGCCGCCTGCAGGCCGGTCAGTGCTTGTGCTTCGAATCCTTCAACATCGATCTTGAGAATATCGAACACGCCGATGCCATTCATATCGAAATACTCGTCCCCGCGTACCACGGGCAGCTTTTCGGTCGAGACAAGATCCTCTCGGCCGCGATACTTCTCATCCACGAACGAACCCACGCCGAGATTAGCTCCGTCTGGCGCGTAGAACAAAAGGTCCTCGGTGTGCGATCCGAGAGCGACCGGATGAATCGACACATTCTGTATCCGGTTGTACGAGATGGCCCTTTCGAGTTCCGCTCTCACAGGGGCGTAGGGTTCAAAGGAATGGACCCTTGCGGAACGGGGAGCCATGAACAACGTGTGTTGCCCAACATTTGCCCCCACGTCTACAAAAACCGGCTCCCTTATTCCCTTGGCGATATCACGAAGCAAGAAAAGCAAGTAGCGCTCGTATGCGCCATAAAAGTACACATGCCAGTCCACGTAGCTCCTGAGGTCTCCCTTGTACCGAAGGCCGAAAAACGGCACGTCAAAGGGAACGGACTCATGGATCGGCATGCGTGCCACTGAACGTAAGAACCGATCACGGATACCGAGCCGGACCCATTGCCGTCTTCCGACTATCCGGCCAAGCCAACGAAGAATTCGATGCAATGTTCGACGCATTATCGCGTCGTATATCCCGGAGCATTTTGCCAGGGCAGCAGGGGATTGCTGAGATTTCAGCACCACTTGAGTCTACCACTTTTGGCACTATTTGTTTGACGCGAACCAACGTGACCGCGCCATGGATCAACTTTGAAGCTGGAGCCCTAGCTAAGGAAGCTACTAAGGCACTTGTTATGCCGCTGCTCATTGATTTACAGTATCCAGAAGTTACGGGACCACTGGCGATATTTCAATGCAAGTCGTTTAATCGGGAGTCCATTCTTGAAATCATTTCCACCATTAATGGCGCCACGCTTACGCCGATCAAGGCTGTAACCCTAGAGGAGGCGTTCAACTTAGGATGGCCAAGGCTCGAAGTTAAGTTTGGCTCCTTGCAAATGGAGATTTGAAATGGCTTCGCCTTAGACCCGGTCATATGGTAGCGTTCACACCAGGAGAGATAACTCCCATCGCTGCCCTCGCCAGATTAGTAGGGATCTCACAATGCTCTTGATTTGGTGCTCAGTGTGCCTTCCAAGGAGTATCTCCAGGCGATTCTGGATCGACATCACGCAATGGATCCAGAAACGGTCTCGCTGGTCCAGGGACTCTTCACGTTAGCGCGTGCTAGAA
Organism: Chthonomonadales bacterium; assembly: GCA_038211235.1. GTDB lineage: Bacteria > Armatimonadota > Chthonomonadetes > Chthonomonadales > Chthonomonadaceae > DATGJU01. The sequence goes on from JBBQVV010000380.1 coordinate 6,843, forward strand.
GTTTGCCCTTGGCGGCTGATGACGTGGAGATAACTCTCAAATCTGGCGGTCTCAACATCACAGGGTCGTCACCAATCGTCGAATAGCTGGATCTACGGGCTCGGCCCTGGTGAA